>NZ_BAAATJ010000002.1:0-434800 GCF_039533345.1 Streptomyces glaucosporus
GGGGCCCGGACCGTGCACGGTCCGGGCCCCGCCGCGTCGCCGCCTTCCGCCGCTCCCCGGCGTCCCGCCGTCCCCGCTCTTCGCGCCGGCGTCCCGCCGTCCGCCTAGCGCCAGTCGCGGGTGCGCAGCGGCAGCCCGGAGGCCCCGCTGCCGGGCGTGCGGACGGCCAGGACCTGGTTGACGCCTATGCGGTTGCGTTCGAAGGCGAGCGCGGACGCCGCCATGTACAGCCGCCACACCCGGGCCCGGCCCGGTCCGGCCAGCCGGGCCGCGCGGGGGAGGTCGGCCTCCAGGTTGGCCACCCAGCGGCGCAGGGTCAGCGCGTAGTGCTCCCGTATCGCCTCCAGGTCGCGGACCTCGAAACCGGCCTCCTCCAGGATCGTGACCGTCCGGCCGACGGGGGCCAGTTCGCCGTCGGGGAAGACGTACGCGTCGATGAAGGGATCCGTCTCGTACGCCTCCTCGTCCGGCAGGGGGCGCCGGGCTATCTGGTGGTTGAGCAGCCGGCCGCCGGGCCGCAGCAGGCCGTGGAGGATGTCGGCGTACTGCCGGTAGCGCACCGCGCCCACGTGCTCGGCCATGCCGATGGAGGCGACGGCGTCGTAGGGGCCGTCGTCGACCCGGCGGTAGTCCTGGACGCGGATGTCGACGCGGTCGGCGAGCCCGGCCTCGGCGACGCGCTTGCGGGCGAAGGTCGCCTGCTCCCGCGAGAGCGTGACGCCCACGGCCCGCACGCCGTACTCGCGGGCCGCGTGCAGCACCAGCGAGCCCCAGCCGCAGCCCACGTCCAGCAGCCGCTGACCGGGCTTCAGCGCCAGCTTGCGGCAGACGAGGTCGAGCTTGGCCTGCTGGGCGTCCTCCAGCGTGGTCCCCTCCCGGCCGTCCCAGTAGGCGCACGAGTAGACCATGGACGGCCCGAGCACCAGGGCGTAGAAGTCGTTGCCCACGTCGTAGTGGTGGCTGACGGCCCGCCGGTCGCGGCCGGGGGTGTGCCGCAGCCCGACGCGGCCGCGGACCTCCTCGCGGGGCGGGGGCGGCGGAGGCAGCGGCCCGGCGAGCGCGAGGAGTTCACGTCCTAACCCGAGTCTGCCCGCGAGGGCGGGGGCGGGAGCGCCGTCCCGCTCCCACACCAGTCCGGCCAGCCGGTCCAGGGCCGTGTACAGGTCGCCCTCGACGTCGATCTCCCCGGCCACCCAGGCGCGGGCGAGCCCCAGTTCGCCCGGCTTCCACAGCAGCCGCCGCAGCGCGCGCCGGTGGCGTACGACGAGGGTGGGCGCTCCCGGCGGCCCGGCCTCGCCGCCGTCCCACGTCCGCACCCGTACGGGCAGGGATGTGCCCAGCGCCTTCTCGGCAGCGTCCACAAGGCGTGCGGCGGCATGAGCCATGGCGTCCACCCTCCGTCGAACCGGCCGCTTCTCCCGTCAACACCCCTAGCTATCCCCGCGCGGCACCCCGGCCACTCCGCCCCCGTGCGCCGTTCCCGTCCCGCACGGCCCGGGGAAGGGAGCGTGCGGGACGGGCCGGGACACGGGAACGGCGCACGGGAACGGCGAAGGGGCGTCCGCCCCCCTTCGGTGGGAGGGCGGACGCCCCTTCGGAGACGTCCGGAACGCCTGGGCGCCAGGTGGCGGGCCCGGTGGCGGGCCCCGAGGTCAGGAAGCCTTGGCCTTGGGCCGGGCGTCCTGCGCGGCGGCCGAGACCGGGGCGGCGGCCTCGTAGAACTCCCCGCGGGGGTTCTCCACCGCGCCGAGGGAGACGACCTCGCGCTTGAGGAACATGCCGAGCGTCCAGTCCGCGAAGACGCGGATCTTGCGGTTCCAGGTGGGCATCGCCAGGCCGTGGTAGCCGCGGTGCATGTACCAGGCCAGGCGGCCCTTCACCTTGAGCTTGAGCTTCTTGCCGAGCACGATCATCGCCACGCCCTTGTGGAGGCCGAGGCCGGCCACCGCGCCCTTGTTGGCGTGGCGGTACTCGGTCTGCGGGAAGCCCCGCATGCCGGAGACCACGTTGTCGCCGAGCACCTTGGCCTGGCGCAGCGCGTGCTGGGCGTTCGGCGGGCACCAGGCGTTCTCGTTGCCCGCGTCGCGGCCGACGAGGTCCGGGACCTGGGCGTTGTCGCCCGCGGCCCAGATGTAGTCGGTGCCCTTGACCTGGAGGGTCGGCTCGGTGTCCACGTGGCCGCGCGGGCCCAGCGGCAGGCCGTAGCGGGCCAGCGCCGGGTTCGGCTTCACGCCGGCCGTCCACACGATGGTGTCGGAGTCCACCTCGAGGCCGTTCTTGAGCACCACGTGGCCGTCGACGCAGGACTCCATCGACGTGGACAGGTAGACCTCGACGCCGCGCTTCTGGAGGTGCTCCAGACCCCACTTGCCGAGCTGCGGGCCGACCTCGGGGAGGATCTTGTCCGCGGCGTCGACGAGGATGAAGCGCATGTCCTCGCGACGGACGTTGGCGTAGTACTTGCAGGCGTCGCGCGCCATGTCCTCGACCTCGCCGATGGTCTCGGCGCCTGCGAAGCCACCGCCGACGAAGACGAAGGTCAGCGCACGGCGGCGGACCTCCTCGTCGTTGGTGGAGTCGGCCTTGTCGAGCTGCGCCAGGACGTGGTTGCGCAGTCCGATGGCCTCCTCGACGGTCTTCATCCCGATGCCGTTCTCGGCCAGGCCGGGGATCGGGAAGGTGCGGGAGACCGCGCCGAGCGCGATCACCAGGTAGTCGAAGGGCACCTCGTAGGACTCGCCGACCAGCGGCGCGACCGTGGCGACCTTGCGGTCCTGGTCGATGCTCGTGACGCGCCCGGTGAGGACCTCCGCCTTGGGCAGCACCCGCCGCAGCGGGACGACGACGTGCCGCGGGGAGATGGAGCCGGCGGCGGCTTCCGGCAGGAAGGGCTGGTACGTCATGTACGAGCGCGGGTCGACGACGGTCACGGTCGCCTCGCCGTACCGCATCTTCTTCAGGATGCGGCGCGCTGCGTACATACCGACGTACCCGCCACCCACTACGAGGATTCGCGGACGCTCCGTGGTGCTCATGGCATCGAGTATCCACCCCTCTCCGGGGGTCTCCTCGTGAGGGTCTTCACAAGCATCTGCGCCGCTTCTGCTACACTCCCCCGCCCCGTGACCAGAGCCACACCCCGCACTGGGAACCTCCTCGCCTCACAGAGCGTTCACCACCCCCTGTGAGCTGCGGCATCGCTCCCCGGAGCCCGCCGTGCGCCCCTCGGCGACCCCGATGGGCGGCCATGGCGCGACACCCGCGAAACAGGCGCTTGCGGGCCGGAACGGCCCGGAAAAGCCATTACCGATGAGTAGCAAGGCCCGTCGGCGGGTTTTTCCTTGTGAAGAACTTCACGAACCTTTTCGCCGGGGACCCCGGAGGCGCCCCGGACGCTCCCCCGGCGGCCCGCGGAACGCCGGGGCGGCCACCCCCGGCGCCTCCTCCCCCGCGGCAGGGCGCCCCCTCAATTCCGGCCGGAGCAGCGGCGGTTCGGCCGCCGGACCCGCCTCCGGCGGACATGGCCCGCTCCGGCTCCGGACCGGGCATGACGTTCCCGTGAGACGCCCCGGCCCTGCCCTCCCCGCTCGCCCCGTCCTCCCCGCTGCGGGCCGCCCGCCACCCGGCTGCGCGCACGCGACGTGCGCGTCGTACTCGACGACCGGGCGGACGCCGAGCCGGGGGAGCGCCGGCCCGACGGCGGGGACTGCGCTCCCGCGGGCCGGGGGCCCCTCCGGGCCGTGCCCGGCGAGGGCCTGACGTCCGCGGAGGGGACGCCCCTGCGGCAGCCCGGACCGGCGATCCCGCCCCGGGCCCCGAGCGGCGGCGCCCTACGCCTTCTCCGCCACGGACCAGGCGATGCCGTCGAGGATGTCGTGCTCGCTCACCACGACCTCCCCGGCCCCGATCCGTTCCATCACCGACAGCAGGATCAGGGCTCCCGCGCCGATCACGTCCACCCGGCCCGGGTGCATCACGGGGATGGCGGCGCGCTCGTCGTGGCCGGAGGCCAGCAGGCGCTCGGTGACCCGGGCGACCTGCTCGATGCTGATCCGGGAGTGGTGGATGGCCGCCGAGTCGTACTCCGGCAGTCCCAGGGCGATGCCGGCGACGGTGGTGACCGAGCCCGCCAGGCCCACCAGCGTCCGGGCCTCCGCCAGCGGAACGGTCCGCTCGACGAGGTCCAGGGCGGCGTCGACGTCCGCCCGCACCGCGGCGACCTGTTCGGGGGCGGGCCGGTCCGCGGCCTTCCCGTCGCGCAGGAGGTGGCGTTCCGTCAGCCGCACGCAGCCGATGTCCACGCTGCGGGCGGCCCGTACGGCGTCGGAGCCCACCACGAACTCCGTGGAGCCGCCGCCGATGTCCACCACGAGGTAGGGCTTGGGCAGGTGCTCCCGGCCGGCCAGCTCCCGGGTGGCGCCGGTGAAGGAGAACTCGGCCTCCCGGTCGCCGGTGATCACCTCGGGCGGGGTGCCCAGGATGTCCACCACCCCGCGCACGAAGTCGTCCCGGTTCTCGGCGTCGCGCGAGGCGGAGGTGGCGACGAAACGGGTGCGGGCGGGGGTGACGCCGTGCTCGCGGATCACCTCGGCGTACTCGCGGCAGGCCGCGAAGGTGCGCTCCAGCGCCTCGGGCGCCAGCCGTCCGGTGCGGTCCACGCCCTGGCCGAGGCGGACGATGGTCATCCGGCGGTCGAGGTCGGTCAGTTCGCCGGTGGCCGGGTCGAGGTCGGCGACGAGCAGCCTGATGGAGTTCGTGCCGCAGTCGATGGCGGCGACCCGCGTCGTCATTCGGCGTCCTCCCGTCCTTCGCCCTCGTCGCCCACGCACACGCACGGGCCCTTCCGCCACCACTCGGGCAGCATGGCGATCGCCTCGTCGCCCAGCGGGTTCACGCCCGGTCCGGCGACCAGGGAGTGGGCCACCAGCACGTGGAGGCACTTCACCCGGTCGGGCATCCCGCCCGCGCTGGGGAAGCCCTCCAGCACCTCGATCGCGTCGCGGCGCGCGATGTAGTCCTCGTGCGCCCGGCGGTACGCGGCGGCCAGTTCGGGGTCCGTCCGCAGCCGCTCGGTCATCTCCTTCATCACGCCCTCGGCCTCCAGCGTGCCGATCGCGGAGGCCGCGCGGGGGCAGGTGAGGTAGTAGGTCGTGGGGAAGGGCGTGCCGTCCTCCAGCCGCGGCGCCGTCTCCACCACGTCGGGCAGGCCGCAGGGGCAGCGGTGCGCGATGGCGCGCAGGCCGCGCGGGGGACGGCCGAGCTGCCGCCGGAAGGCTTCGACGTCCGTGTCGGTGGGCTCGGTGGGTTCGGTGAGGGGCGGGGGCGTGTCCATGGGTCTCTCGTGTCTCGGGGCGGCGGGCGCCGGGGGGCGCGCCGCCGGCGGGGCTGGTGTCAGGGGCGCCGGTCCGCCTCGTCCACGCCGTCCCACAGGTGCCGGTACCAGGCTTGCCCGGTGGGCCCCTGCCCGGCGGGGCGCCGGGAGCGGGAGGCGTCCTCGGAGGCGCCGTCGGCGGTCCTGCCGGCCGTGCCGTCCTCCGGGAGGGTGTAGCCGACCTCGCCGGGGCGGACGTAGAGCAGGTGCTCGCGGATCATCCGCTCCACATAGGCCGGGTCCTTCCAGCGGGCCTTCTCGTCGCGCTTCTTCTCGACGCGGTCGCGCAACTCCTCGACCAGGCGGCGCTGTTCGGCTATCTCCGCGCGCTGCGTGACGTACTGCCGCATCGGGTAGGCGAGGGCGACGACGAGCGAGCACAGGACCAGGACGAGCAGCGCGGCGCGTCCGGTCAGCCTGCTGCGGCGCGGTGCGCGCATCCGGCGGTTCTGCGCGCGGTAGACGCGCTCCGCCGCCTGGGTGCCCAGCGCCCTGATCCTGGTCGCGGTGGAGAACCGGTCCCGGTCCGCGGCCACCTCGCCTCCCCCTGTCGCCCCTGTCGTCCTCGTACGCGCCGCCGCACGCGCTCGTGCGCCGCCGTGTCCCCGCCACCGTACGGGACGGCGGCCGGGGACACGGCGGGGGCGCGGCGCGGCCCGCCGGACCGGCGGGCGGTCGCGGTCCTACTTCTCCGTGGGACGGAAGCGCGGGAACGCGGAGCGGCCCGCGTACACGGCGGCGTCGTCGAGGATCTCCTCGATGCGCAGGAGCTGGTTGTACTTGGCGACGCGCTCGGAGCGGGCCGGGGCGCCGGTCTTGATCTGGCCGCAGTTGGTGGCGACGGCCAGGTCGGCGATGGTGACGTCCTCGGTCTCGCCGGAGCGGTGGGACATCATGCACTTGAAGCCGTTGCGCTGGGCCAGCTCGACGGCGTCCAGGGTCTCGGTCAGGGAGCCGATCTGGTTGACCTTGACCAGCAGGGCGTTGCCGGCGCCCTCCTCGATGCCGCGGGCCAGGCGCTCGGGGTTGGTGACGAACAGGTCGTCACCGACGAGCTGGACCTTGTCGCCGAGTTCGGCGGTGATGGCCTTCCAGCCCTCCCAGTCCTCCTCGTTCAGCGGGTCCTCGATGGAGACCAGCGGGTAGGCGTCGACCAGCTCCGCGTAGTACGCGGTCATCTCGGCGGCGGTGCGCTCCTTGCCCTCGAAGACGTAACGGCCGTCCTTGTGGAACTCGGTGGCGGCCACGTCCAGGGCGAGGGCGACGTCCTGGCCGGGGGTGTAACCGGCCTGCCGGATGGCCTCCATGATGAGGTCGAGCGCCTCGCGGTTGGAGCCCAGGTTCGGGGCGAAGCCGCCCTCGTCGCCCAGGCCGGTGGACAGACCGCGCTCCTTCAGCACCTTCTTGAGGGTGTGGTAGACCTCGGTGCCCCAGCGCAGGGCCTCGGAGAAGGACTCCGCGCCGATGGGGGCGATCATGAACTCCTGGATGTCGACGTTGGAGTCCGCGTGCGCGCCGCCGTTGAGGATGTTCATCATCGGCACCGGCAGCAGGTGGGCGTTCGGGCCGCCGAGGTAGCGGAACAGCGGCAGGTCGGACGCCTCGGAGGCGGCGTGCGCGACGGCCAGCGAGACGCCGAGGATGGCGTTGGCGCCGAGCGAGGACTTGTCCGGGGTGGCGTCCAGGTCGAACATCGCCTGGTCGATCAGGCGCTGCTCGGTGGCGTCGTACCCGACCAGCTCCGGGCCGATCTGCTCGATGACGGCGAGGACGGCCTTCTCGACGCCCTTGCCGCCGTAGCGGCCCTTGTCTCCGTCACGCAGTTCCAGGGCCTCGAAGGCGCCGGTCGAGGCGCCGGACGGGACGGCCGCACGGCCGGTGCTGCCGTCGTCGAGGCCGACCTCGACCTCGACCGTGGGGTTGCCTCGCGAGTCGAGGATCTCGCGGGCCACTACGACGTCGATGGACGGCACGAGGATCTCCTTCGTGTATGTCGGGCATGTGTCTCGGGTCTCAGCCCCCTGAGCCTATCCGCACCGTGCGCGCGACCCGGCCGACAGCCCATGCCGTACGGCTTAACGGCGGATGAAAGCGCAGCTCAGGAGAGGGACGAGCAATTTGTTTCCAAATTAAATAAACCCGGTGCGGGGCGTCCTCCGCAAGAGGGGTGACACACCGCACCGGGTTGGCGCCGCCGGGTCGCGGACCGGGCGGGCGCCCCGCGCGTCAGACGCGGAGCTTCTGGCCCGGGAAGATCAGGTTGGGGTCGTCGCCCACCACGTCCCTGTTCGCCTCGTAGAGCTGCTGCCAGGTGGTGCCGTGCTCGGCCGCGATCATGCGCAGGGTGTCCCCCGCCCGCACGGTGTAGGTGCCGGCCCCGGCCTTGTCGCGGTCCCCGGCCCCGGCCTTGTCGCGGTCCCCGGCCCGCCGCCCGTCCCGCCCGTCGTGGCCGCCGGCCCGGGACGCCGGCCGGGACCGGTACCGGGACTGGCCCTGAGCCTGCGACCGGGTCTGCGACCGGGCCTGGAACCGGGAGTGCCCCTTCCGGCCGCCGTCGGAGCCGCCGTCCGGGTCCACCTCGGCCGCCGGCCCGTCGGCGGTGAGGCCGCCCTCCTCCGCACAGCCCCAGGCGCCCGGTCCCTGCATGGCCAGCAGGCGCTCGGCGACGGCGATCTGCTGGTCCCTGGTGGCCAGGTCGGCGCGCGGGGCGTACCGGAGACCGCCGGCGGCCTCCCAGCTCGCCTGCGCGAACTGGAGGCCGCCGTAGTAGCCGTTGCCGGTGTTGATGGACCAGTTGCCGCCGGACTCGCACCGGGCCACCCGCTCCCAGGTGTCCACGGACGCCGCCGACGCGCTCTGCGCGCCCGACAGCGGAACGGCGATCGCCGCACCCGCGGCGCCGGTCAGCGCGGCCGCGCGGACCGCCTTGGCGGTACGACTGTCATGACGCTTGCCGGTGAACAGCATGGACGTCCTTCTCACCGACGCCTGCGAGGTGAGCTGTCGGGTTCGGACCGTGAGCAGCCCGGCCGGACGGGAACGGACGTCCCCGCTCGGCTTCACCCCGAGCCGCTCCGGTCCGTGCGGACCTCGGCGGCGCCTACC
Source organism: Streptomyces glaucosporus (assembly GCF_039533345.1). Lineage (NCBI taxonomy): Bacteria > Bacillati > Actinomycetota > Actinomycetes > Kitasatosporales > Streptomycetaceae > Streptomyces > Streptomyces glaucosporus. Next base: position 8,477 of record NZ_BAAATJ010000002.1, read on the forward strand.
TGGTTCCCCCGCTCCTGCCATCGGCGCTGACGCGACGACTGGCCACCGGCCGCCGGCAGGATTCGGCGCTGCGGTCGGTGGCACTCGCGGTGCGAGCGAGAAGACGGTAAGCACACCCGGGCATACACCTCAAAGCATGTCAGAAACCAAGCATTCACCCTTCTTGATGCGAACAAGGATGAATCGCGCAGGTCAGACACAGCACGTTAGGCCGGACAGGAAGGACACGCCGCAATAGCCCAGGAGGGTCATTCCGCGGCCCCGTCCTCAGCCGAGGGCGAGCTCCTGCCCCGGGAGGATCAGGTCCGGGTCGTCGCCCACGACTTCCCTGTTGGTCTCGTACAACTCCGTCCAGCCGCCTCGCACGTCGTGCTCCAGTGCGATCGCCGAGAGCGAGTCCCCGGGCTGGACGCGGTAGCCCCCGTCCGCCGTCAGGGGGCCCTCGCCGTCGGCGCGCTCGGCGGAGCGGTCCGTGCGCCCGGCCTCCGGGCCGGACCGTTCGTCCCGTGCGGCCTCCCGGCCGTCCGTCCGCTCGGCCGCCTCCAGTTCCAGCTCCCGCGGGTCGCGCTCGCCGCGGTGCCTGCCGGTGCCCGCCTCCCGGTCGGCGGCGTCGCCGCGCGTCCCGGCGCCGGACCCGGCGGTCCTCTCCTCCGGCCCGTCCGCCGGCTTCCCGCCGGACGGGTCCGCCTCCGCGTCCCTCCCCGCGCCGCCGGAGCCGCCGGCGGCGTCACCGGAGCCGGCCGTGCCGTCGGCGGCGCCGCCGTCGGACTTCCCGGACTTCCCGGAGTCCTCCGTCCCGCCGCTCTCCGTCCCGCTCCCGCGGCCGTCCCGCCCGGCCGGCGGGGTGGACGACTCCTCCTCGGACGGCAGGACGTCGCCGGGGTCGATGGCGGGCGCCTCGCCCGTGGAGTCGTAGCGCAGCCCGGCGTTGACGCCGCAGGCGGGCCAGGCGTCCGGGCCCTGGTCGGCCAGGATCCTCTCGGCCACCGCGATCTGCTGGCTGCGGCTGGCGAGGTCGGGGCGCTCCGCGTAGACCGTGCCGCCGTACTCCTCCCACGTCTCCTGGGTGAGCTGGAGGCCGCCGTAGTAGCCGTTGCCGGTGTTGGCGCTCCACAGCCCGCCGCTCTCGCACTGCGCCACCCGGTCCCAGGTGTCGAGGTCGGCCGCCTGGGCGCCCGACGCGCCGAGCAGGGGCATGGCGATTCCCGCGCCGGTCATCCCGGCCGTGACGAAGATGGCGGGAGCCTGGCGGGGGCGGCGGTGTCTACCGTTCCCGGAGAGCATGTGTGGGACCTCTCGTACGTGGGGAGTCGACAAGGTTCAGCACGTGTTGAGGGCTGAACGTAGCGCTCTTGTGCGATCATCACAAGTCAATGTCTCGGAGATCACGCCCCGGTCACGCGGGTGACCGAGCGTCACCCGCGTACCGGTCCGAACTCCACGGGCAGTTCGCGCAGTCCGCGCATGATGAGGCCGCCGCGCCGGCGCAGCGCGGACGGCTCGACCGCCAGCCGCAGGTCGGGAAGGCTTCCGAACAGGGCGGACAGGGCGATCCTCCCCTCCAGCCGGGCCAGCGGCGCCCCGAGGCAGTAGTGGATGCCGTGGCCGTAACCGAGGTGCGGATTGTCACGGCGGGTGAGGTCCAGCGTGTCCGGGTCGGCGAACCTCGACGGGTCCCGGTCGGCGGCGGCCAGCACCACCAGCACCGGGTCGCCGGGGGCCACGCGCTGCCCGCCGATCGTCATCGGCTCGGTGGCGAACCGCCAGGTCGCCAGCTCGACCGGCCCGTCGTAGCGCAGCAGTTCCTCCACCGCGGTCCGCAGCAGCCCGGTGTCGCCCGCCGCCACCGCGTCCTGGAACAGCCGCCGCTGGGCGGGGTGCTCCAGCAGCGCGTAGGCGCCGTTGCCGATCAGGTTCACGGTGGTCTCGAAGCCGGCGAAGAGCAGGATGAAGGCCATCGCCGCGGCCTCGTTCTCCGTGAGCTGCTCACCGTGGTCACTGGCCCGGATCAGCTCCGAGATCAGATCGTCGCCCAGGTCGCCGCGCTTGCGGTGGATCAGCTCGGCCAGGTACGCGCGTATCCTCTTCACCGCCCGCCCCACCCCGCCGCGCGGGCCGCCGCCGTGACGGATCATCATGCCCGCCCAGTCGCGGAAGTCGTCCTGGTCCCCGGCCGGGACGCCGAGCATGTCGCAGATGGCGTAGATGGGCAGCGGGAAGGCGAACTCGTGGATGAGATCCGCGTGCCCGCGCTCCGCGAAACCGCCGATCAGCCGGTCGGCCAGTTCCCTCACCCGCGGCTCGAAGGCCGCCACCCGGCGCGGGGTGAACGCCTTGGACACCAGCCGCCGCAGCCGGGTGTGGTCGGGCGGGTCGATGTTGAGCAGGTGCGTCATCAGGTTCGCGCTGCGCTCCCCCGGGATCCCCACCTTCCCCCGGCCGTGCGCGGCCTCGCTGTGGTGGACGGGGTTCTTGCTCAGCCGCGGGTCGGCCAGCACCTCGCGCGCGTCCGCGTACCGCGTCACCAGCCACGCCTCCACCCCGCTGGGCAGCACGGTCCTGTGCACCGGCGCGTGCTCCCGCAGCCAGGCGTACGCCGGGTACGGGTCGGTGGCGAACTCGTGGGTGAACAGGGGCGGCATGGGCGGGGCGGACGCTCCGGGCATCGGGGGCGTCCCGCCGGCGGGGCTCTCGTCGTGCACGCCCTCGACGCTAGCGCGGCCGTCCGCCCGGGCCGCACGCCCGTCCCGCACCGGCCGCCCTCCGGCGGCATGCGTGCCCGGGCGAGGGGTACGGCGGCAGGGACGGACACGGAGAGACTCCCGGGGAGGCCGCGGTGCCTTCGTACTCCTACCCCCCTCCGCAGGACTGGGGCCCCTACTCGCAGGACTGGGGGCACCAGGAGCCCGAGCCGCCACCGCCCGGACCGCCGCCCGCTCCCGCCGGGCCGCCCCGGGACGGGATGGGGATCGCCGCCTTCGTGCTCGGGCTGATCGCCCTGGTGATGTTCTGGACCGTCCTCCTGGGCGTGGTGCCGGGGGTGCTGGCGCTCGTCTTCGGCGTCGTCGGCCACCGCCGCGGCAGGCGGGGCGAGGCCACCAACGGCTGGATGGCGCTCACCGGGGCGATCACGGGCTTCGCCGGCCTGGTGCTCTCCGCCGCCCTGGTCTCCGCCGCCCTGGCCTTTCTCGGCTCCGACGCGTTCGGCGACTTCCGCGACTGCGTGCGCGACGCCGGCACCCCCGTCGAGCAGGAGCGGTGCGTGACGGACCTCCGCGAACGGTTCCGGTGAGGGACGGCGCCCGCCCCGCACGCCGGGATCAGCCCTTCCGCGCCGTGCGGCGGTCCTCTCCCGGAAGCGTGAACAGGATCAGCAGCAGGGAGCAGGCCAGGACCGCGGAGCCGGTGCGGAAGGCCAGGGCGTAGCCCGGCGCGAGGGCGGACGGGGCGTCGCCGGTGATGCGGGAGGCGGCGACGGTGGACAGGACCGCCAGCCCCAGGGAGCCGCCCATGGTCCGGGAGGTGTTCACCAGCGCCGAGACCACGCCCGCGTCCCGGTACGGGGCGCCGGTGGTGGCCAGGGACGCCAGCGGGGTGGCCAGCAGGCCGGTGCCCAGCATCGTCGTGACCCCGGGCCCCAGGACCGTGCCCGCGTAACCGCCGTCGGCGTCCATGACGAGGCTGTACCAGAGGAAGCCGCAGGCGGCCAGCGCCACCCCCGTCAGCGCGGTGTTCCGCGCACCCGCCCAGTGCATCAGCCGGGGGGCGAGCTTGGAGCCCGCGACGACGCTCAGGGAGTGCGGCAGGAAGCCCAGCCCCGCCTGGAGCGGCGTGAACAGCAGCACGTTCTGCATGTACAGGGACATGAAGTACCAGGAGGACACCAGCGCGGCGCCGCAGACGAACATCGCGGCGTTGGCCGCCGACACCGACGGCAGCCGGAACAGGCGCAGCGGCATCAGCGGCGCCCCGACGCGGGCCTCGACCGCGACGAACACGCCGAGCAGCGCGAGCCCGCCCAGCAGGGGCAGGAGGGTGGCCGCGTCCGCCCAGCCGGCGGTCTCCGTCTGCACGATCCCGTACGCCACCGCGCCGAGCCCGCCGGTGACCAGCACCGCGCCGGGCACGTCCATCCCGCCGCCCCCCTTGCCGCGGTCGCCCCTCAGTCGGAGCGCCACCGCGGCCAGGACCAGCACGCCGACCGGCACGTTGACCAGCAGCACCCAGCGCCAGGACAGGGCGTCGGTGAGCACGCCGCCGACGAAGCCGCCCGCCGCGCCGCCCCCCGCCCCCACCGCCGTCCAGGTGCCGATGGCCCGGGCGCGCGCCGGCCCCTCCGGGACGGAGGTGGTGAGCAGGGTCAGGGTGGACGGGGCGAGGACGGCGGCGCCCACGCCCTGGACGGCCCGCGCTGCCAGCAGCTGCCAGGGCTCCTGGGCGAGGCCGCCCGCCAGGCTGGCGGCGGTGAACAGGCCGAGCCCGGCCAGGAAGACGCGTTTGCGTCCGAAGACGTCGCCGGCCCGCCCGCCGAGCAGCATGAACCCGGCGAAGGTCAGGGTGTAGGTGTTGACGACCCACTGCAGCCCGGCCTCGCCCATCCCCAGGCCGGTGCGGATGGAGGGCAGGGCCACGTTGACGACCGAGACGTCGAGGACGACGAGGAACTGGCCCGCGCACGCGGCGAGGACCACCACCCACAGCGTCCCCGGCCGGTCCCCCGCGCCCTTCCCGGGCTCCGTCCGGTCCGTCTCGTGGGTGTCGGCGTCCGCCGGGCGTTCGGCCATGCCGCCCATGCTAGAGAGCCGTCTCCGCACGCGCCTCACTCCCTCGGTGGGAGGTCCGGGACCCTCGGGGGCGCCGGGAGGTCCGGGATGACCGGGGCGGGCGGGACGGCGGTGGGGAGCGGGAGCACCGGGAACCCCGTCGGGTCCGGCGGGGCGGGCGTGTACCGGGTGACGGGGACGCCGGGGCGGGGCCGCTCCTGTCCGCCGTCGCCCAGGAGGCTCCACACGAAGACCGCCGCGATCGCCCCCATCGCGACCAGCGGCCAGACGGGGCGCCGGGGGGCGGCCTGTGCCGGACGGGCCGCGTCCGGGCGGGGCGGCGGCCCGGTGCGGACCGGCGGGGCCGCGAGGTCCACCCCGCACAGGACGAGCTGCGCGCGGAGCCGGGAGAGGGCGCCGGGATCGGTCACCGCCTCCCGCACCAGCTCCACCGCCTCCCGGGCCTCGGCGTCGTACGGGACCGGCTCGGCGGCCCCCGTCCAGCGCACGCTCCACTCCGCCCGGCCCGCGGCGACCAGTCCCTGGCCGACCAGCACGGCGAGCGCCCGCTCCGGGGTCCCCGGGCCCTCCCGCGGGTCCGGGCGCCAGCCCGTGCCGTGCAGCGCCCCGGCCAGTTCCGCGCCCCGCCCGTCGGCGAGCAGGTCCAGGAAGGCGCCGAGCGCGGGCTCCGGCGGGCCGCCGAGGAGGGCGAGGGGGCCGCGCAGCGTCTCCACGGCCCGGGCGGCCCGCTCCCCGGCGGCGTCGGCGAGCCACTCCTCCCACGGCCGGACGGTTCCGCGGGCGCCGGGCGGGAGGAGCGGGCGCAGCAGGGAGTCCCACAGCTCCCGCAGGCGCCGGTCGTCCTCGCCCAGCAGGGTCCGTCCCGGGCGCGGGTCCGGGGGCGCCGCCGAATCCGGGCAGCGGGCGAGGGCGGCGAGGCGGCGGCCGAGCGGCGGATGGGAGTCCAGGCGCGAGCGGGGCGGCTCCGGAAGCCGCCGCCACTCCTCCAGCACCCCGGCGTAGCCGGGGTCGGCCAGCATGAGGGCGAAGGGCCGCAGCGGATCGTCGGGCATCCGGCCGCGTTCGGTCATGGGGTCCAGCAGGCGGGCGCGGAAGTCGGCCCAGGCCGCGCCGACGGTGCGGACGGCGGTCAGGGCGGACGCCGTCGCCTCGCGCCCCGCGACGGCGGCCGCGGCCGCGTCCGCCTGGTACTCCAGGCGGCGCCGCACGCCGAACGTGATCGCGTCGTACAGCCACGCGTACGCCCCCAGCAGCCGGAACTGCAGCCCCGAGTACATCGCCACCATGGGGTTGCCCGCCGCCGCCCCGGCGATGTCCGCCCTCGCCCGGTGGATGGCGGACGAGCCCCGGTGGGCGGTCGCCGCGAACCGGGTGTGCCGCCGCGCGTAGTGGCCCAGTTCGTGGCAGAGCACCGCCCGCAGCTCGTCCGCGCGCAGCCCCGCCAGCAGCGGAACGCCGATCTCCATGCGGCGGACGGGGGGCCGGAGGCCGCGGCCGGCGTCCTCGGCGGCGGACGCGTTGGCCTCCAGGGTGAGCCGGATCTCGGTCGGTTCGGGCGCGCCCACCGCACGGGCCAGGCCGGCGACCGTCCGCCACAGCTCCGGCGCCTGCTCGCGTCCGACCGCCACCGTGCCCCGCCCGGGGGCCGGGGCCCGCCCGCCGGGGAACAGGCCGCGCAGGACCGCCGCCACGGCCGGGAACCCGAAGACGACGGCGTAGAACGGCTGGGGCGAGGTCAGCCGCGTCCCGTCGACGAGCACCACCCACGCCGTCAGGGCCGTGTAGGCGCAGTAGGCCAGGACGAGCGCCCCCGACAGCGCGTAGAAGCCCGCCAGCAGCACCAGGGCGAGCGCGGTCCGCAGCACCGCCCCCGGGACGGCCCTCATCCCCGCCCGCCCCCGCCGGACACGGCCCCGTCCGGCCCGGCGGGCGCAGCGCCGGTGACGGCGGACCGCACCCGGGCCGCCGTCTCCGCGCCGGACGCCACCGCGCTCCGCAGCCACGCCTCCGCCGCCAGCAGCGCCGGGGCGATCCGGTCGCCGTCCGGCCGCGGCGGGACGGCGGGGAGGTCCCACGGCGCCCCGCCCGTGGACCCCGCGGACCCCGTGGACCCCGCGGACCCCGCGGACAGGGACACCTCCCGCCTCCCGGTGGACCGGGCCTCCTGCCGTTCCCGCATGTCCAGCACCTTCTCCAGCGTCCGCCGGGCCTTGAACAGGCTGGCCGCCACGCCTCCCCGGCTGAGCCCGAGCTCCTCCGCCACGGCGTCCTGCGGCATGCCGTGCAGGCAGTGCAGCACCAGGACCGTGCGCTGCCGGCGGGGCAGCAGCGCCAGCGCGTCCAGGACGGCCCGCGCCCCGACCGTCTGCTCCACCCCGGCCGCCACCGGGTGCGGGAAGTCGTCCAGCCCCGCGGCGCGGGTCCGCGCGCCGCGCCGCCCGGCCGCCCACAGGCGCTGCCGCACCACCCGGTACACCCACGCGTCCGGCGCCTCGTAGCCCGCGATCCGGTCCCACCGCCGGAACGCCTCCGCGTAGGCCTCCTGCACCGCGTCCTCGGCGTCCTGCCGGTGGCCGCACAGCAGCAGGGCCCGGGCCAGCATCCCGGGGAACGACCGGGCGAAGAACACCCCGAACTCCTCGGCCGCCACGGCCTCCGCGGTGTCGCTCATCCCCGCTCCCCCCTCCGGTGCGACCGCACCGTCATCCTGGCCCGGTGAGCCCCCCGGTACTCCACGGCCACGTCGCCGCGGGAGCTCAGCGCGCGCGAGAAGACGCGCTCCCGCTCCCGGAGGGAGAGCCAGTGCACCAGGACCCTTACCCCCGCCGCGATCCCTCCGATCCCGACGGTCGCCACGATCTGCTCCACCATCTTCCGGCCCTCCGGTCCGCTGTCGTCGTCACCGGTAACAGCGCGGGAGGCGCGGGGCGTTTACCGCCGCGGGCGGCGGCGCGGCACCGGCGGCACGGCACGGAACGGCCGGGGACACCGGGCATCCGCCCCGCAGTACCGCATACGGCCCTTTACCGGGGGTATCCGGCATCACGCCGCAGGCTCGCACCGAACCGCCGACGACCACGATCCGGGGGTGGACCGCATGGAACGCCGTCACTCGCCGACACGCACGGACACCGCCGCGGACGCGGCGGCGCGCGGGGAGCCCGGACCGCCTCCCCGCTCCCCCGTGGTGCGGGTGCTGGCGATGGCGGCGGCCCTGGCCGCGACGGTCCTGTTCGCCGTGGTCCTGGCCAGGCTGACCCTGACGCCCTCGCACGCCTCGGAGTCCCTGACGCACGTCAACCTGCGCCCCGGGGACTCCATCCGCGCCTACCTCGACCAGCCGGCGTTCCGCGACACCGTCAAACAACTGGGCGGGAACATCCTGCTGGGCGTGCCCTTCGGCGTGCTGCTGCCGGTCGCCTGGCCCCGCGCCCGCGGGCTGCTGCGGGTGGCCGCGCTGACCGCGGTGGTGATGGCCGCGGTCGAGGTGGTGCAGGGCCTCGTCGTTCCGGGCCGGGCGTTCGACATCGACGACGTCATCCTCAACACCACCGGCGCCCTCCTGGGCTACCTGCTGCTGGGCCGCCGGCTGGGGCGGGCCGTCCACCCGCCCCGCCGCCGGCGGTGGCGGCGGCGCCGGTCCGGGCGGCACGCCCCGGCGGCCGGGGCCGGGGGGAGCTGACGGGGCGTCGGGGCCGGGGCCGTTTCGGGCGGCCGGCGCCGGGAAGCAGCCGGTCCGGCGCCCGGCTCCCCTCCACTCCCTTTCACGCCACTCGCTTCGAGCCGGCCGCACCGCCCCGGAACGGAAGGACGCCACCGTGCCCCCGTATTCCCCGTCCCGGAGGGAACCGGACCCCGGCCCCCGGGGGGCGGTCGCCGCGCGACCGCCCCGCAACGGCCCGGGAACCGCCGCCCTCGCCCTCGGCCCGGTCGCCCTGGTGTCGTTGTGGACCCTGCTCGGCGGCCTGGTGCTGGGCCCGCTCGCGCTCGTGCTCGGCCTCCTCGGCCGCCGCCGCGCCGGGCGGGGCGGGGCGACCAACGGCACCGTGGCGCTCGTCGGGGCGGTCACGGGCGGTCTCGCCCTGGCGGCCTCGGCCGCACTCGTCGCCGTCGGCGTGTCCTTCCTCGACTCCGACGAGTTCGAGCACTTCGGGGACTGCATGCGCAACGCGGGCAGCGCCTCCGAGGAGCGGCGGTGCGAGGAGAACCTCCGGGCCGGCGTCGGGAGGGAGTGAACCCACCCCCGGATCCGCCGTCCCGTCCCGCCGTCACCGCGTTCCGGCGGACGCGAAGGGGACCTGGGCGGCGGGCTCCGGGGCGGCGGTGCGGGCGGGGTGGGTCCACAGGCCCCGCCGCCGGAGCAGCGGCAGCACCCCCTCCCCGAACCAGTACGCCTCCTCCAGGTGCGGGTAGCCGGAGAGGACGAACTCGTCGATGCCGAGCCGGTGGTACTCGGCGATCCGCTCGGCGACCTCGGCGTGGCCGCCCACCAGAGCCGTCCCCGCCCCGCCGCGGACCAGGCCGATGCCGGCCCACAGGTTGGGGGACACCTCCAGGTCGTCGCGGCTGCCGCCGTGCAGCGCGAGCATCCGCCTCTGCCCCTCGGACTCGCTGCGGGCGAGGCCGCTCTGCACGGCGCGCACCGTCCCGGGGTCGAAGCCGTCCAGCAGCCGGCGCGCCTCGGCCCACGCCTGGTCGGAGGTGTCGCGGGTGATGACGTGGAGGCGGATGCCGAAGCGGACGGTGCGGCCCTCCTCCTCGGCGAGGGAACGGACCCACGCGATCTTCTCCGCCACCTGGGCGGGCGGTTCGCCCCAGGTGAGGTAGACGTCCGAGTGGCGGGCGGCGACCTCCCCGGCGATCGGCGAGGAGCCGCCGAAGTAGATCCTCGGCGCCGGCTCGGGCAGCCGGGTCAGCCGCGCGCCCTCGACCCGCAGGTGGCTGCCCTCCAGGTCCACCGTCCCGCCGTCCCACAGCGCCCTGACGATCTCCAGGAACTCGCCGGTGCGGACGTAGCGGGCGTCCTTGTCGAGGAAGTCGCCGTAGGCGCGCTGCTCGTGGCTCTCGCCGCCGGTGACGATGTTGAGGAGCAGCCGTCCGCCGGTGAGCCGCTGGTAGGTGGAGGCCATCTGCGCGGCGAGGGTCGGCGAGACGGAGCCGGGGCGGAAGGCGACCAGGAACTTCAGCCGCTCGGTGTGCTGGCTGACCATGGCCGTGGTCAGCCAGGCGTCCTCGCACCACGCGCCGGTCGGCGTCAGGGCCCCGGTGAAGCCCAGGTCCTCGGCGGCGCGGGCGATCTGGGCGAGGTAGCCGACGGTCGGCGGGCGGTCGCCGCCGGCGGCGGTGACCGGGGTGCCGTGGCCGCCGCCGACGACGTGGCGGCTGTCGCCGTTGGTGGGCAGGAACCAGTGGAAGGTGAGGCTCACGGTGGTCTCCGTATCCGGTGGCGGGCGGACGGCTCCGGGTGGGAGCCGCGGCCCGGGGCGTGACGGGGTGCGGCGGGGGCGTGGCGGGTCGCGGGCGGTCTCAGAGGAGGCCGTGGCGGGGCGGCCTGGCGCCGTTGAGGACGTACCGGCCGATGTGCTGGACCTTCCAGCGGACCGGGTCGTGGAGGGTGTGGGTGCGGGCGTCCCGCCAGTGGCGGCCCAGGTTGAGGGCGGCCTGCGCCGAGCGGGTGCCCGAGACCTCGAAGAGGGCGCTGCCCAGCTCGACGGCGGCCGAGGCCGCCGTCGCCTTCGCCGCGGCCACCGCGATCGACGCCTCGGCGGCGGTGTCGTCGGTCAGGTCGGCCCGCGCGGCGTCCACGGTCCGCGCGGCGGCGGCCAGCAGGGCGTCCGCCGCCCGTACCCGGAGGGCCAGTTCGCCGAAGCGCTGGATCAGCAGCGGGTCCTCGGCGGCGGTGTCTTGGCCGCTCTCGAACCACGGGCGGCTCTTCGTCCGGACGAACTCCACGGCCTCGGCGAGCGCGCCGGAGGCGATCCCGGCGTCGATGGCGGCGTGGAGGAGCTGGGCGAGGGCGCCGTGGAGCTGCGGGCCGCGGAAGGTGAGGTGGTGGGGCACCACCCGGTCGGCCGGGACGGGCACGCCGTCCAGGCGGACGGTTCCGCCGGCGGTGGTGCGCTGGCCCATGCCGTCCCAGTCGTCCTCCACCGTCACTCCGGGCGCGTCCCGGGGCACCCACGCCACATGGAGTTCGCCGTCCTCCGCGCGGGCGAGCACGGGGATCCAGTGGGCGAAGAGGGCGCCGGTGCAGTAGTGCTTGACGCCGGTCAGCAGGTACGAGCCGTCGGCGCGGGGCTCCAGCCGGGTGCGGATGTCCTGGACGTGCCGGGTGCCGGCCTCGGACTGGGCGTTGCCGAACCGTTTCCCCGCCAGCACCTCGCCGAAGAGGAACGCCTGCTGCTCCGGGGTGCCCCGGTCGCGCAGCACGTTGACGTAGACGAAGTGGCTCTGCGGGATCTGGGCGAGGCTGGCGTCGGCGGAGGCCAGCAGCCGGAACACCTCGGCGAGCGTCTCCGCGCGGACGTCGGCGCCGCCGTACCCGGCGGGGACGGTGACGGCGAGCAGCCCGGACGCGGAGAGCCGGTCGAGCTCCTCGCGGGGCAGCCGTCGCCGCGCGTCCCGCTCGGCGGCCCCCTCGCGGAACTCCTCCGCGAGTCCGGCGGCGACGGCCAGGGCCTCGGCGTCGCCGGCGATCACGTGGGCGGCGCTCATCCGGCGGCCGCCAGGAGGGAGGCGCGGCCGAGGGCGGCGGAGAACTGGTCGACGACCCGCTCCAGGGCCTCCGCGGCGCCGGGGGCGACGGCCGGGATGCCGTCGTCGCCGGTCGCGATGTCCTTGTCGAGGGTGAACCAGCCCTGCACGATGTGCGCCGCCCCCATGGAACTGAGGACCGGGCGGAGGGCGTAGTCGATGGCCAGGACGTGGGCGGTGGTGCCGCCGGTGGCCAGCGGCAGGACGGTCTTGCCGGCCAGGGCGTACTGCGGGAGCAGGTCCAGCAGGGACTTCAGCAGCCCCGAGTAGGCGGCCTTGTAGACGGGGGTGCCGATGACGATCCCCTCGGCGCGGGCGAAGAGCTCCCCGGCACCGGTGATCGCCGGGTGCCCGAAGTCGGCGCCGAGGAGCGCCTCCGCGGGGATGGTGCGGACGTCCAGCGGGATCACCTCGTGCCCCTGGGCCGTGAGCCGGGCGTCCAGGTGGCGCAGCAGCCGGGCGGTGCGGGAGGTGGCGGAGGGGCTTCCGGAGACGGACAGCACGGTGGCCATGGCGGGAGAGCCTTTCGTGGGTTCGGGACGTGCGCGGGGGCGGGACCGGACCCGGGGGGCCGCGCGGCGCGGCCCCCCGGGGCGGGCGGTCAGGAGTACCAGGTGGGTTCGGGCAGTTCGCCGGTGAGGACGTGGCGGCCGACCTCGCGGCGCTTGTACGCCACCGGGTCGTGGAGGGTGTGGGTGCGCACGTTGCGCCAGAAGCGGTCCAGCCCCTCGGCGGAGGCGGTGGAGCGGGCCCCGGTGGCCTCGAAGATCCCGCTGGTGACCTCCAGCGCCACGTCGGTGGCCCGTGCCTTCACCGCCGCCACCCGCACCTCGAACTCGCCGCGCGCCCGCTCGGTGACGGCGTCGGGGTCGTCGTGCAGCCTCTGCCCCTCGGCGGCCACCGCGTCGGCCAGCGCCTCGACGGCCCACAGCTTGGCGGTGAGGTCGCCGTAGACGTCGACGACGTAGGGCTCGTCGACGGCCTTCTCGTATCCGCCGTGCAGCCAGGGGCGCGTCCTGGTGCGGGTGTAGGCGGCGGCGGTCTCCAGGGCGCCCGCGGCGATGCCCAGGTAGAGGTTGACGAAGACGAGCTGGATGGTGGGGACGTTGAGGGTGTTGTAGACGCGCGGCCGGAACTCCTTGTCCACGTAGCCGGCGGCGTCCGGCCAGGGGACGCGCACCCCGTCGATGGTGACGCTGCCGCTCTCGGTGAGGCGCTGGCCGATGTTGTCCCAGTCGTCGTGGAAGGTCAGGCCCTCGCCGTCGGAGGGGACGATGGCGAAGACGTGCCGGTCGGTGCCCTCCAGGACGCCTTCGAGCACGGTGACGTCGGAGACCTTCGAGCCGGTGGAGAAGGTCTTGCGGCCGGTGAAGACGAGGGTGTCGCCCTCGTCGCGGACCACCACGTCGTTGTCGCGGGGGTTGACGGCGCCGCCGAAGAACCACCGGTTCCGGGCGGCCTCGGCCTCGACGCGCTCCCACTGCTCGCGGGTGCCGACCAGGCGGGCGGCCCAGTTCCACAGGTAGTGGTAGCCGAGGAGCTGGCCGATGGAGCCGTCGGCCTTGGACACCTCGCGGACGACGCGGTAGGCGGTGACCCAGTTCTGTCCGCCGCCGCCGTGCTCGGCGGGGCCGAGCAGGGTGACCAGCCCGGACTCCTTCAGCAGCTCGACCTCGGTGTACGGGGTGGCTCCGGCCCTGTCGCGGGCGGCGGCGTCGGTGGCCAGGACGGCGGCGACCTCGGCGGCCCGCCGGATCCAGCCCTCCTCGTCGGCGGGCCGGGGCCGGGTCCGCCAGTCGGCGGGTGTGGTGGTGGTCATGTCGGTTCCCCTTCCGGTGTGCGGATGTGTCGGCGGCGCGGATGTGCCGGTGTGCGGATGTGCCGTGCGGGCGGTGCGGGCGGTGCGGGCGGGCGGGCGGGCGGGAGGCGTCAGGAGAGGGCCGCCGCCGGTTCGTGCCCGGGCAGTCCGGCCTCCAGCTCGCGGACGAGGGGGAGGACCCGCCTGCCGAAGTACTCGACCTCCTCCAGGTAGTGGAGGAAGCCGAGGAGGAAGAGGTCCACGCCGAGCCGCTTGTAGGCGACGATGCGCTCGGCGATCTGCTCGGGGGTGCCGATGAGGCCGGTGCGGAACCCGTCGTTGTACTGGACCAGGTCCTCGAAGGTGGAGTCCTCCCACATGCCCTTGCCGTCCGCGGTGGACCGCCCGGCCTGCCGGACCGCGGCGCCGAAGCCCTCGACGGCCTCGGTGTCGGCCTCGGCGACGATCTCGCGGAGGGTCTCGCGGGCCTCGGCCTCGGTGTCGCGGGCGATGAGGAAGCCGTTGAGGCCGAAGCGCGGCGGGGTGCGGCCGGCCGCGGCGGCGGAGGCCCGGACGTCGCGGATCTGCTCGGCGACGCCGTCGAAGTCGCGTCCGTTGCTGAAGTACCAGTCGGAGACCCGGCCGGCCATGGCGCGGGCGGCGGTGGAGTTGCCGCCCTGGAAGATCTCCGGGTGCGGGCGTCCGGGGACGTCCACGGGCCTGGGCTTGAGGGTGAAGTCGCGGATCCGGTAGAAGTCGCCGGCCAGCTCGGCGTGGTCCTCGGTCCAGATCGCGCGCAGGGCGCGGATGAACTCCTCGGCGCGGCGGTAGCGCTCGTCGTGCTCCAGCCAGGGCTCGCCGAGCGCGGTGAACTCGCCCTTGAACCAGCCGCTGACCACGTTGACCGCGAACCTCCCCCCGGACAGGTGGTCGGCCGTGGCCCCCAGCTTGGCGAGCACCCCCGGGTGCCACAGCCCGGGGTGGACGGCGGCGATCACCTTCAGCCGCCGGGTGGCCAGCAGCAGGGCGAGGCTGAAGCTCGTCGACTCGTGCTGGTACTCGGCGCCGTAGCTGGCCATGTAGCGCACCTGGCTGAGCGCGTACTCGAAGCCGTTGTCCTCGGCGAGCACGGCCAGCTCGCGGTTGTAGTCGTAGCCCCAGTCGGTGCGCTGCTCGACGGTGCTGGTGACCAGGCCGCCGCTGACGTTCGGCACCCAGTAGGCGAAACGGACGGGTTCGGCGGGCACAGGCATGGGAACTCCCGGTGTGCGAAAGGAGGGATTACGCGGAGGAATCACTCGGGGAACAGCGGAAAAAGGCAGGGGGAATCGACACCCGGCGCTCTCGGCGGATTACTCGGAGAGCCGGGCGGCCAACCCGCCGGAAATCAGGTTTCGGGAATGCTCGCGGCAGTTTTGGAAGGCCGTGGAATCATGCGCGGGGAAACGCGCACCTGTCGCTCAAAAGCGTGTGCGACAGAAGTCTCCGGCCGACCGGGGACCCGGCAGGGCCGCGAGGACCAGGGAGAGAGGGGAAGGAGCGGGCGGAGGAGGCGGGGAGGCTTTCCTGGCGCCGCTCAGGCACACCGGCGACAGAAGGCACTGGAGACACGCGCAAAGTCGACGTGGCGTCGCCGCGTGAGGTCCTGTCGCTTCATGTCGCCGATCCAACCAGTAGAAGGTCCAGCCGGTCAAGAAGGCCGGGGCGTCATCTCATGTCCCGGACTCGGGGGCCGTATGCGGAATAACCGTCCGGCCGCGCCTCAGAATAGCCGGGACGCCTCCGCCGGGACGAGTCGGTGTTCCTGAATCCGCGATAGGCCCTCCCTTTCACGGACCCCGGCCGCCCCGGCCCGGGACCCGCCCCCGCACCCGGCGGACGCCCTCGGGAGCGCGCCCCCGGGGCGCGCCCGGCAACGGATTTCCCACCGTTCCAGTAGGGAATCCCTTGTCCGCCGCCGCGGGGGCGGGCACTCTGCTGGAGTGCGGATAGAACAGCTCGAGTACATCGCCGCCGTCACGCGGCTGGGCTCGCTCCGCCGTGCTGCCGAGGAACTCCACCTCTCCCAGCCGGCGCTCAGCGAGAGCGTGCGCAACCTGGAGCGCGAACTCGGCGTGGACCTGCTGGAGCGCCGGCGCTCGGGGGCGAAGATCAGCGACGGGGGACGGGAGCTGCTGCCGCACATCGCCGGAGTCCTCGACGCCGTCGACCGGCTGCGCAGCGCGGCCGGCGACCAGCACCGCACCAGCCGCACGGTCCGGCTCGGCACCGTCAACACCGCCACCGTCCCCCTGCTCTTCCCGGCGATCCGCGAGTTCCGCGAGGCGCATCCGGCGACCCAGGTCGAGGTGGTCGACGGCCGGCAGGCCGACGTCCACCGCGGGCTGCTGGAGGGCGGCTTCGAGCTGGGGCTGGTGAACTACCTGGAGGGCGACGACCTGCCGCCCGCCCTGGAGACCACCGAGCTCCTCCGGGGACGCCCGGTGGTGTGCGTCCGCCCCGACAGCCCGCTGGCCGCCCTGGAGTCCGTCCGCCCCGAGGACCTGCTGGGGGAGCCGCTGATCGTGATGCGGCCGGGGTACGTCATGCACCGCTACGTCCACCGCCTGCTCGACGGGCGGGCGCCGTGCTTCTCGTACTCCGCCGACGGCGCCGAGATGGGCAAGCTGATGGTCGCCGAGGGGCTGGGGGCCACGGTGCTGCCCGACTTCAGCGTCGCCGGCGACCCCCTGGAGCGGTGCGGGGCGATCACCCGCCGGCCGCTGGCCGGGGAGGACACCGACGTCCTGCTCGTCGTCCAGCGCCGTCAGGCCGGTCCGGTCCCCCGGGCCGCCCGCGACCTGTACCGGCTGCTCGTGCGGCGTGCCCGCACGGTCCGCGCCGAACGCGAGCGGCGTTCCCCGCCCGGATCCGCCTGACACCGCGGACGGGACCGGAACCCCGGCACGCCCCCGGGAGGCGGTGGACGCGCCGCCGTCGTTCCGGGCCGGACGGTTCGCGTCCGGCCCGGAACGACGGCGGCGCGGGCCGTGGAGGGTTCATCGCCGCACGCGGTCGGCCGCGCGGCGCGGGGTGCGCGCACCGCGTCCGGGGCCGCCGGAGGGGACCGCCGCGGGGAAGTCCTGCGGCCCCTCGGGGTCCCAGTGCCGCGGACGCCCTCCGGAAGGCGCCGGTCAGGTGTGGCCGGGACCGCCGGAGCCGAAGCCGCCGCTGCTGCCGGGGCTCCACTTGCGCCGGTCGCCGGGGCCGACGGGGTGGGTGTCCTCGTGCTCCTGGAGCTCGTGCGGGTACCTGCGCCGGCCGTCCACGGGGAGCGGCTCGTCGTCGCGCACGCCCTCCTCGTAACCGCGTGGGTGCTCGGGGCGGGGGTTGGGCTTGGAGATGTGCTCGTCCTCCCGGTTGAGCAGGCGCAGCCCGAACACCACGGCCAGGATGAGCACGGTCGCGACCACGATGCCGGCCAGGAACGGGCCGAGGCCGATCACCAGGTCGGAGGCCGCCAGGGATGTGTGGTCCGCTACATATGCGTATGCGCCGTTCATACCCTGCGGGTACCCCCGGCCGGTCGAGTCACTCGCCCGGCCCACCGGGGCCGGACCGGCCCCCCTGGTCCCGTTCCCCGGCCGCCCGGTGTCTCACCCGTCCTACGGCCGCCCGGCCGCCGCCCGGGCGGCCTCCGCGGCCAGGATGGCGTCCCGGTAGGCGCGGGTCGCCGCCCGCAGGGCCGTCTCCGGGTCGGTGCCCCCGGCCTCGGCCCGGGCGGCCAGGGCCAGCAGCTCGTAGCCGACGCCCTCGCCCGCGGGCAGGACGTCGAGCCCCTCCCTGCGGGCCCGGCTCGCCAGCTTCGCGGCCAGGGCCAGGGCGGGCTGCCCCATCGGAACGCCCTCCGTCACGGACGTGCGCCGCTTCTCGACCGCCTTGGTGCGCAGCCAGTGGGCCTTGACGTCCTCCGGGGTCTCGGCGGTCTCGTCGCCGAAGACGTGGGGGTGGCGGTGGATCAGCTTCTCGACGATCGCGCCCGCCACGTCGTCGACCGAGAACGGCTCGTCCGGGTCGTCCTGGGCGATGCGGGCGTGGAAGACCACCTGGAGCAGCACGTCGCCCAGTTCCTCGCGCAGGGCCTCGCGGTCGCCGTCCTCGATGGCCTCGACCAGCTCGTACGCCTCCTCCAGGCCGTACTTGGCCAGCTCCTCGTGGGTGCGCGTGCCGCTCCACGGGCACTCGCGGCGGATGCGGTCCATGACCTGCACCAGGTCCAGCAGGCGGGCGCCGGGCAGGTCGTAGGAGCCGGGGAGCAGTTCCAGCTCCGGCATCGCCTCGCGGCCCGTGCCGGCCAGCCGGGCGAGCCCGTCGGTCAGCTCCGGCTCGCCCTCGGCCCCGGCGACGACCGCCACCGTGAGGCCGCCGTCCGCGCAGGCGTCCACCAGTTCGCGGGCCGTGGGCCGGGCGGTCTCCACCGTGACGCCCGCCTCGCGGACGTACGGGAGCTGCGGGTGGTCCGGGTCCGCGCACAGGACGCGGTCGGCGGTGCGCAGCGCCTGCCAGGCCGGCCAGGACAGCAGCCCGGGGGCGACGCGGTGGCTGGTGGTGAGCAGGACGATGCGGCCGGCGGCCGGGGCCGGAGCGGAGGAGGAAGCGTTCACGCTCCGAACGTAACCGATGCGCGCCCCTCCCCGCGGGGGCCGGGCCTCCGCCCACGGGCGGCCCGGCCCCTTTCACGGGTTCCGCGGGTTCCGCGGGTTCCGCGGGTTCCACGGGTTCCGCGGGCCGTCAGGCGGCCTGCCGCGGCTTGGGGTTGCTGACCTCCCTGATCCACGGCTGCTCGATGTCGGCGAGGGTGATCTGCTCGTCGTCCCAGGTGCCGTAGCGCGGGTTGACGGTCACGTCCATGTCCTTGGACGCCTTCTCCAGCGCCGACCTCAGCTTCTCCTGGCCCTGGGGAGTCTGCTGGTTGGCGCCCAGCCGCTCGCCCAGCTTCTGGATCAGGAGCTGGATGCGGACCATCCCGTCGATCTCCCGCGGGGCGGCGGCCCGCTGCTGGAGCATCATCGCCTTCAGCTCCTCGGGGCCGCCCATCCGGTGTTCGGCGGCCTCGCGGGCCTGCTGGACGTCCCGGCGGGTCACCCTCACCCCGGCGTCCTCGGCGGCGCGCTCCAGCACCCGCTCGAAGACCATGCCGTGGAGGGTGCCGCGGGCGAGCTGCTCGGTGTTCCTGATGAGCTCGGCGCCCTGCTCCGACTCGCGCTGGGCCTCCCGTACGGCCCGCACCTTCGCCTGGACCTGCGACACGGTGATCCGCTCGCCGTCGACGACGGCCGCCGCTCCGGGATGGGCGTCACTGCCGCACGCGGTCAGCAGCGGCGACGCGACGAGCACCGCCGCCGCGGCGGAGAGGGAGAGCGAGGTCCTGCGGCGGAACATTGAGCCTCCTGGTAGCGGCTGGGGAACGGATGGTACGGACGGTGCGGGGGAACACCTGTGTGCAATGCCGTCCCGGCGGTGATCGATGCTAGGCAGTCCGCGGGGCTCCCACCACCGTTTCGGCACTCTTGGGGCGCTCTTCCCGCGCTGTTCCGTCCTTTCGGCGCCCTCCCGGCCCTCCGGCACCGCCCCGGTACCGGCGCCGGCACCGCTCCGGCCAACGAGCGGGCGGCGTCCGGGTTGCGGCCCGCCCGGCGCGGCGTTGTTCGCCCGTCGTTCCCGTCCCGTACACCCCGATGCCCAAGAGTGGGCCCGTGTCGAACGAAGCAGTGGTACAGACCGCGGAGCGCGGCCCCGGCCCGCGCTCCGGGAGCGGCGTCCCCCCGCAGCCCCTCGCCGGCGCCCCGGCGGCGTCCCCCTCCCCTGCGGCCGGGTCCGTCCCGTCCGACTCGGCCGCCCGGGAGGCCGCCCCCGGCGCCCCGCCGCGCGAGCACCGCCACGACATCGACCTGATGCGGCTGATCTGCTCCTTCTCGGTGATGCTCGGGCACGTCGGCGGCGTGTTCATCGCCGCGGTGGAGCGCGAGGAGGCCAACGGCCCCGGCGTCTACTGGACCGGGCACGTCGTGGAGGCGCTCAACCCCTTCGCGGTGCCGATGTACTTCGCCATCGCCGGCTGGGCCGTGCTGGTCGGCGCGCCGCCGGGCGACAGCCGCCGGATGTGGCGGCGGATCGTGCGGAACACCGTGCCGCTGTTCGTCTGGTCCGCGCTCTACCTGGCCTGGGGACGGTGGTGGGGCACCAACGACGGGCCCGTCTCCCGCCTGGCGCTGGACGCCGTCTTCGGCTCGGTCCGGCCCGCGTACCACCTGTGGTTCATGTACGCCTACATACCGCTGATCGTCGCGCTGGCCTTCGTGGTGCTGCTGCGCGCCGGGAAGCGGCCGTGGGGGCTGGGGGCCGTGCTGCTGGTGCTCGCCGCCGCCCCGAGCCTGATGGGCGACCTGGAGAGGTGGACCGGCTGGGACCTGCCGCGCTTCGGCTGGGGCTTCGGCGTCTACCAGCTCATGTACGCGCTGGCCGGGGCGTTCCTGTTCGCCCTCCCGGCCGGCGCGCTGGGCCGGCGGCGGTGGCCGTGGGCGGTGCCGATGGCGCTGACGATGGCCGGGGTGCTCTGGTACCACACCCAGGTCCACTACGTGATCCCCAACGCGCACGTCCTCGTCGCCGTGATGACCGGCTGCCTGCTGGCGATGGTCACCCGCGTGCGGGTCCCGCGGCGGTGGCGTCCGCTGCTGTCGAGGCTGGCGGGGGCGTCGCTGGGCGCCTACATGGTGCACGTCCTGGTGATCTCGGCGATCGTGGAGCCGCTGGTCTCCCCCGGCCTGTCCGGGGCGGTGGCGGCTCCGCTGTACGCCGTCCTGCTCGCCGCGACGGTCGCGGTGTCGTTCGGGGCCAGCCTGCTGTGGGGGAAGGCGGGGCTGCGCAAGTACCTGGGGTAGCGGCGCGGGGACCGCGGCGGGGCCGGGACCTCCTTCGGTCCCGGCCCCGAAACGTTTCCGCTCCCGCCCGATGCGGGCGGGAGCGTACGCGGTGCATGGGCGTGCCGTCAGCGCTTCCGGCCGCGGGCGGCGGCCCGCTTCACCCTGCGGGCGGCGCGCAGCGCGGTGTCGCCGCCCGGCAGGCGGCGCACCAGGCCGGGGGCGAGGCCGCCGGGCAGCCCCAGGGCGGTCAGCCGGCGCCGCTTGAAGTAGCGGGTCACGGCCTCGCCGTTCCCGCCGGCGTGCGCGGCCAGCCATGCCTCGGCCTCGGCCCGCAGGCCGGGGTACCGGTCGGCCTGCATGCAGTACCCGACCGCCCGCACCAGCGGTTCGACCCTCCGTCCCGCGTCCTCGTCCGCGGTGACGACCTCACCGGTCGCGTCCGGCGCCTCCAGGTCGGGCACGAGGGCGTCGACGACGGTCAGCGGTATCCGGTTGCTGTTCTGGTACGGGGTCAGCCGGTCCAGCAGCGGCCCGGTGCCCACCCGGGCGATGGGCACCCCGTACAGGGCGGAGGCGGTGAGCATCGCGGTGGAGAAGCAGCCGACCACCAGGCGGGGGCGGTAACGCCGGAACACCGTCTCGGCCAGCATCGGGCGGCCGAGGATCTCCAGCCGGACGCCCGCGTCCGCGGCGGCCTTGTCCAGCACCCTGGAGTAGCGGGCCGGGGCGGTGGGGTGGGGCTTGAAGAGGACCGAGCGGTGCCCGGCCGCGGCGGCGCCGCGCAGCATCCGCTCGTGGAGGGCCTCCTCCTCGTCCACCGTGAGGATGCCCAGCGCCGCCAGGTACTGGCCCAGCAGGACGGCGGTGGGGGCGTCCGCTCCCTCCCCGGCCTCTCCGGCGCCGGTGCCGTCGGCGGCGTCGTCGGCGTCGAGTTCGTCCAGGACCGCCCGGAAGACGTCGTTGGGCACCAGCTCCGACGGCACCCCGTACTCGGTGAGCAGCAGCGGCGTCAGTCCGGGCACGAGGTCGAGGTGGAGCAGGCGCTGGATGCGGCAGGCGGTGGCCTGCGGCAGTTTCTCGCGGGTGGGGCCGTAGCTCATCAGGCCGTCGGCGTACACGTGCACGGAGGCGTCCGCGAAGACCGTGGCCAGCGCCTTGGCCGGGCTGACGTGGACGGACTCCACGACGAGGTCGACCGGACCGTCGCCCAGCCCCCAGCTCGCGCGGAACATCCGCTCCCACAGCGGGGCGTCGTTGGCGGCGGGCGTCCAGGTGCTGGGGTGGTGCGGGCGGATGGTGTCGTTCCAGTCCACCACCCGGTCGAAGCGGGCGGCGAGCCGGTGCCAGCCCTGCATCCCGTCCAGGCGGGAGGCGGTCTCGGGCACCTCGGCGTTGTTGGAGACCAGCAGCACGCGCCGGGCCCGGTGCCGCGGCCCGAACAGGCCCGCGTCCAGGGCGGCGGCCAGGGTGGCGGCGCCGTAGAGGGTGGAGACCTCGAAGAGCTGGACGCGGGTGCGCGCACCGGCTCCGGCCGGGGTGACGGGGGAGGGTGTCGTCTCCGTCATGTCAGGCAGCCTTCCGTGCCGCGCCGCCCAGCAGCCGCCGCAGCGTCCTGGCGCGCTCGTGGTCCATGGACCGCAGGGTCCGCTCCAGTACGTCGTGCGGCATCCGCCGCAGCGCCGCGGCCGACTCGTGCTTCAGCCGCCGCGCGGCGGAGGGCTCGTAGCGCTGCGCCCCGGCCGCGTGGAAGGCGATCATGGCGCAGTAGGTCCGCACGATCTTGGGGAGGAAGCGCTCCGCCTCCCGGTCGGCGGCGACCTCGGCCAGGATCAGGTCGTGGGCCGGGATGAAGTCCAGCTGCCGGTCGTCGCGGATCTGCGTCAGGGAGGTGGTGACCCCCCGCCGGTAGAAGACGCCCAGCAGGCCGACGGTGGCGAAGCTCTTCGCCCGCAGGTGGAGCTGCCAGGTGAACACGCGGTCCTCGGCGGTGCGCAGGTGCGTGGCGAACCGCAGGCCGGGGCCGTCGCCTCCGGTGTCGAACAGGCCGCGCCGGTAGATCCCGGCCCAGACGAAGGGGTAGTCCACCATCGTCTCCATCTCGGGCGGCGCGATGGCGTCCCGGGGGTCGAGCACCGCGTCCCGGCGGCGGGCGGGGGCCCGTTTGACGGCGCGTTCGCGGCCCGTGGACCGCACGTGGTCGGTGCGGACGAAGTCGCAGCCCAGCTCCTCGATGGAGCGCACCAGGTCGTCCAGGTAGCCGGGCGCGTACCAGTCGTCGCCGTCGAGGAAGGTCAGGTAGTCGCCCTCGGCGGCCTCGATGCCGGTGTTGCGGGCCTGGGAGATGCCCCGGTTCTCCTCGTGGCGCAGCAGCCTGGCGCGCGGCAGTTCGCGCACCGCCCGGTCGAGGATCTCCGCGGTGGCGTCCGTCGAGCGGTCGTCGACCAGGATGAACTCCGTCCCCGGACCCGCGTTGTTCGCGAGGCTTCGCAGGGTGTCCTGCGCGTAGTCCTGGACGTTGTGGAAGGGGACGATCACTGAGAGCTTCGGCACGTGGTTTCCAGACGCTGCGGGCGGGACGGCGGGGCCGGGCTCCGGCTGGCCGCGCCGGCCCGCAGGGGGAAGGTAGCCACGTGCCGTGGGCGGCGGATGCCCGCCAGGGGACGTCCCGGTGAACTCTGGGCGTACGGTCGGTGAGCCCGGCGGACGCGGACGGGTTCCGGCGGCGTTCCCGTCAGCGGCCCAGGCGCGCCCGGCACAGCGCCTCGTCCTGCCGGAGCTGGACGACCTCCGGGTCGTGGGGCCCGCGTTCGGCGGCGTACTCCGCGGCGAGCCTGGTGATCTCCGGCAGGGCGCGGGCGTACTGGCCGGTGTCCAGCAGCACCGCCGCGTACTGCTTGCGCAGCTTGCGCACCACGGGCGAGTGCGCGCCGTGCTCGGCGACGGCGGCGGGCAGGGCGCCGCCCAGGAGGTCGGCCACGCGTGTGTAGTGCCCGGCCGAGAGCAGTCCGCGCGCCTCCTCCAGGGTCGCGGCCAGGTCGACGGGCGCCGCGGGCGGGGGCGGGCCGAAGCCGGAGGCGGCCGGCGGCAGGGGGGTGCCGTACGCGGGCGGGGCCACGACCGTGGGCGCGTGGGCCGGGGCGGGCCGCCGCGGCGGCCAGGGCGCCATGGGCTCGCGGAACGGCCGTGTCGGGTCCAGCGGCAGGACCGGGCCGCTCTCCCCCGGCCGGGGCAGCAGCGGGGCGAGTTCGGCGTGGACCTCGTGGGCGTCGGCGGGACGGGCCCCGGGGTCCTGGTCCAGCAGCCGCCGCACCAGGGCGTCCAGCGGCTCGGGCACCTCCGGGCGCAGGTCCCGCACGGGGACGGGGCTGTGGTGGAGCTTCTTGTACAGCAGCCCGGCCGGCTCCGGCGCCTCGAAGGGGACCTGTCCGGTGAGGAGTTCGTAGAGCACCACGCCCAGCGCGTACAGGTCGGCGCGGGGACCGACGGGGGCGCTGCCCACGGCCTGCTCGGGGGCCATGTAGACGGGGGTGCCGACGAGCACGCCGGTGCGGGTCAGGCGGGTGGTGTCGCCGCTCGCCTTCACCGCGGCGATGCCCAGGTCGAGGATGACCACACGCCCGTCGGGCCGCACGATGACGTTGCCGGGCTTGAGGTCGCGGTGGACGATGCCGACGGCGTGCACGGCCACCAGCGCCGAGCACATCTGGGCGGCGACGGCCACGGCCCACCGCCAGGGGTAGGGATCCTGCTCGGCGAGGTGGTCGCGCAGGTCGCTGCCCTCGATGCGCTGCATCACCAGGTACAGCTCGTCGCCGTCCCGGCCCGCGTCGTGGACGGCGACCAGCCCGGGGTGGTCGAGCTGCGCGGTGACGCGGCACTCGCGCTCGAACCGCTCCCGCAGCTCCTCGGGGCCGGTGCTGCCCGACAGCGAGGCTGCCTGGCCGGAGTGCATCAGTTTCACGGCGATCCGGCGTCCGCCGAGCCCGAGGTCCTGGCCGCCCCACACCTGGCCCATGGCGCCCCTGCCCAGGGGCTCGACGAGCCGGTACCGGCCCGCGATCAGCCGTCCGTTCACCGGCTCTCCCCGCCGTCCCGCCTGCGCAGCAGCTCGTCCAGTTCGTCCAGTTCCGAGGCGACCTGGCGCATCCGCGGCGACTGCGGTCCGGAGGGCGGCGGCGTCCCCGGGCCCGGCGGGTGCGGTCCGGGCGAGGACGGGGCGGGCTGCGGGTAGCCGTACGCGGCCGGTGCGGCGGAGGGCGGGGGCGCGTACGGGGCGGGGTACGGGTGGCCGTACGCCCCCGGCGCGCCGGCCGTTCCGGCCGTGCGGGGGCCGGCGGGCGGGGCGGGGTGGGGGGCCGGGTACGGCGCGGACGCGGCGGCCCGGTACGACGCGGGGTCGCGGAGGAAGCGGTCGCCGAGGACGGCGTGCACCACCGAGCCGCCGATCAGCGCGACGATGTACATCCCCGCGAAGGCCGAGGCCGTGCTCTGCTCCTCGCCGACGACGAACAGCAGCACCACGTAGACCACGGTCAGCGCGACGGCGACGCAGAAGACGGCCCAGTCCGCCCGGCGTCCGCGGATGACCGCGAACCGCAGGGACGGCACCCAGGCCAGCAGCCCGAGGGACCACACCGGGAACGAGGCGAAGAGCAGCCGCACCACCATGCCCCCGGCCCCCGGTCCGGGACGGGACGGAGGGTGGGGCGGGGTGGCGGCCGGACCGTACATCAGCGCTCGGACTCCCTTTCCTGCATCGTTCGGATGCGAGGGTATACACCGCCGGGGACAGTGCGGGCCGGGTCCGGTGGGCCGATACCGATCCGATGCCCTCCCGTGCCCGTCGCGCCGTCCCCGGACCGGGTGCGGTCAGTACGGTCCGGCGGCGCCGGTGATCTCGTCGTAGGCGCCCCGCACCAGGTCCTCGCCGAGCTCCCGTGCCTGCCGCAGCGCCGCCTCGAAGGCGGCCAGTTCCCTGAAGCGCCGTCCCAGCCTCCGCTGTTCGTCCAGCGGCAGCCGCGGCAGCCGCAGCCTGCGCACGTCCGCGCGGGAGGCGGCGACGGCGCGCCCGGCGGGCCGCCGGAGGGCGTCGGCGCGGAGGAAGCCGGCCACGAACCACGGGTCGAGGGTGTGCGGGTCGGGCCGCAGCAGCCAGTGGCGGCGGCCGGTCCTCTCCCCCGCCCCGCCCGGTTCCACCACGCGCACGTCGCCTCCGAGGACGGGGATCACCACGTCGCCCGGCCGGCTCATGGCCGTCTCCCCGCCGTCCCCGCCGTCCCCGCCGCCGAGGTACAGGCGGAGGGCGCCGGCGCGGGCCAGTTCGCCGACGGTGACGCCGGCCCGCCGCGTCCCGGACGGCAGGGCACCGGCGAGAGGCCCGGCGGGGGCCGGGACGGGAGCCGGGGCGAGGCGGAGGGTGCGGCGCAGCGCGCGGTCGAGGCCGTCGCGGACCCCGGCGAGGTCCACGGCGCCGGCCCGGGCGGCGGGCGGCAGACGGCGGGCGGGGGTGAGGTCCACGTCCTCGTCGAGCAGGTCGATCACCGCGGGGGAGGCGCTGACGCCGGGCTCCCCGGGGACCGCGCCGTCGCGGTCGAAGGCCCGCCAGGCGTCCAGCACGGTACGGCTCAGTTCCTCCCAGGGCGGTTCCCGCCGGCCGTCCCCGGCCCGGTGGCGGGCGCTCGCGTCGACGACCAGGAGGCGGGGGCCGGGCGCCGGGGTGCCGTCCGGTCTGCGCAGCACCCACAGGTGCGGCGGCAGGCCGTACGGGGCCGCGGTGCCCGCGGGGAGCGCCATGACGGCGCGCAGCGCGCCCCGGCGCAGCAGAGCCGCGCGGATGCGGCGGCCGGAGCGCCGGGACGCGGCGGCGGGCGGCATCAGCAGCACGGCGGTGCCGCCCGGCCGCAGTCTGGACAGGGCGTGCTGCACCCAGGCCAGTTCGGGCTCGGTGCGCGCGGGCAGCCCGTACTCCCAGCGGGGGTCGTGGGCCAGCTCGTCGTGGCCCCAGTCGCGCTCGCCGGACGGCGGACGGCACAGCACGGCGTCGACGCCGGTGACGTCCCGCGCGGCGCCGGTGTCGCGCAGGGCGTTCCCGGCGTGCACGCGGACGGCGGCGTTCCCGCGCAGGGCGAGGCCGAGGGCGGCGAGCCGGGCGAGGACCGGGTCGGCCTCCTGCCCGTGGATCTCCCGCGGCCAGGGTCTGCCCCCGGGGCCCCGGGCCGCGGCGAGCAGTCCGCCGGAGCCGCAGGCGGGGTCGAGCACGCGGGCGGCGGGTCCGGCGACGGCGGCCATCAGCGCGGCGGTCCCGGGCGGGACGGCACGGGACCGCCGGGGGTGGGTGTCGAGGTGGCGGTCGAGGAGGACGGAGTACGCCCCGAAGGGGCCGAGTTCCCCGGCGAGTTCGCCCAGGGGGCCCGGCACGGGGTCCTCGGCGTGCCGCAGCAGTGCCTCGCCGGCCCGGACGAGGGCGGCCGGGGCGCCGTCGGGGTCGCCCTCGATCCGCTGCCAGGCCCTCTCGTGCGGCGGCGTCCCGGCGAGCCTGCCCCGGGCGCGCAGCCACTCCTCGACCTCGGCGAGGGAGAAGGTGGGGTCGGCGTCGGTGCCGCCGACGGGCCCGGGGAAGGCCGGGTGCCGCCGGCGCCAGGCGCCGACGGCCGCGCGGCCGACCCCGGCGAGCCGGGCGATCCCGCTCGTGGTCACCTCTGTCGTGTCGTCCGGCACCCGTCCGCCTCCCCGTTCCGCGTTCCCGTCCCGGCACTCTGGCCTCGGACATGCCTGTGGTCAAGAGAATCAACGGATCAATAGATTAACGGCACAACCAAATACAGTCATGTTGACAGAGTTCACAGAAGTTGCTGTAGTGGGGGCACGCTCCACCAGCTCGACCCAACACCCGGAAGGTGTCCCCATGTCCGCTCAGCAGCTCCGTCCCGCCCGCAGGCACCTGATCACCGCCGCGGCCGCCGTCGTCCTCGCCCTGGGCGGCCTCACCGCCTGCGGCGCGGAGGAGCCCGCCGTCACCAAGGCCCCCGCCGCCGACGCCAAGGGCTCCGGCGCCAAGGGCTCCGGCGACGGAGCGCAGGAGAAGGAAGCGCAGGAGAAGAAGGAGGGCACGGACCGGGCGGACGGCCAGCTCGCCGCGGGCGACACCGCGACCTACGACAGCGGTCTGAAGATCACCGTCTCCAAGGCCGCCCCCTACACCCCCGGCGAGTTCTCGTTCGGCCACACCGAGGGCAACAAGGCCTACAAGCTCACCGTCACCCTGGAGAACTCCGGCGACGGGAAGATCGACACCAACCTGATCACGCTCTCCGCCCGCGCCGGCGAGGAGGGCGCCGGCGCCGAGCAGATCTTCGACGACAAGATCGGCGAGGGCTTCCAGGGCAACCTGATGCCGGGCAAGAAGGCCACCGCCGAGTACGCCTTCGACGCCCCCGCCTCCGCGGAGAACCTCGACGTCGAGGTCGACCTGCTGGACTTCACCACCGAGCCCGCCCAGTGGGGCCTCACCCTCTGACCCCTCCCGCCCCCGCGGGGCACGGGCGCCGGCGAACGCGCACCCCCCGCCGGAGACCACCGGAAACGACCGGGGCCGGCCGGCGCCGCCGATGCGGCGCCGGCCGGCCCTCGCGCCGAACCGGTCACCAGCGGTGGTGCACCTGCGCCCGGATCCGACGGTCGTACAGGTCCGCGATCGCGGCCAGGGTCTCCTCCGGCAGCGGCGGCAGCGCCGCCGCCTCGGCGTTCGCCCGCGCCTGCTCGGGGTTGCGCGCACCCGGGATCACCGAGCTCACCCCCGGCTGCTGGACGATCCAGCGCAGCGCCGTCTGCGCCGGAGTGGCGCCCTCGGGGGCCAGCTCCGTGAACTCCGCCGCCGCCTCCAGACCGGTCTCGTAGTCCACGCCCGAGAACGTCTCGCCC
The DNA here is from genome assembly GCF_039533345.1 of Streptomyces glaucosporus. Taxonomy (NCBI): domain Bacteria; kingdom Bacillati; phylum Actinomycetota; class Actinomycetes; order Kitasatosporales; family Streptomycetaceae; genus Streptomyces; species Streptomyces glaucosporus. The sequence continues at coordinate 36,637 of NZ_BAAATJ010000002.1, forward strand.
TGGTCGAACGCCTCGCCGTGCCGGTTGAACGACCGGTGGTCGTCGGCGGAGAACACCGTCTCGCGCGTGTACCGGCCCGACAGCAGACCCGAGGCCAGCGGCACCCGGGCGATGATCCCCACCCCCGCCTCGGCCGCCGCCGGGAGGACCTCCTCCAGCGGCTTGAGCCGGAACGGGTTCAGGATGATCTGCACGCTCGCCACGCCCGGCCGCGCGATCGCCGCCAGCGCCTCCGCGCAGGTCTCCACGCTCACCGCGTACGCCGCGACCCGCCCCTCGGCCACCAGGGTGTCCAGCGCGTCGAACACCTCGTCCGAGGAGTACACCGGCGTCGGCGGGCAGTGAAGCTGCACCAGGTCCAGGGTGTCCACCCCGAGGTTGGCGCGGGAGCGGTCCGTCCAGGCCCGGAAGTTGTCCAGGTTGTAGTTCTCCGGCACCTGGTCCACGCGGCGGCCCATCTTCGTCGCCACGAACACGTCCGCGTCCCCGCGCTCCCGCAGGAACCGGCCGATCAGCTGCTCGCTGCGGCCGTCCCCGTACACGTCCGCGGTGTCGAAGAACGTCACACCGCTCTCCACGGCGGCGTCCAGCACCGCCAGGGCGTCCTCCTCACGCACCTGGCCCCAGTCGGCTCCCAGCTGCCACGTTCCCAGTCCGACGACGGACACCTCACGGCCCGTCCTGCCCAGTACTCGCTGTTCCATGGCGGCGATCCTACGGTCCGACCGGTCCGGAACCCCGGACCGGTCTCCCCAGGTCACCGCCTACGGGAACGCTCCCACCCCGGGCGGCCGGCCCCGGCCCGGCACTCAGCCCAGCACCGTGGTGAGGAACTCCCCGACCCACGCCAGGAGTTCACGCCCCACCACCGGCTTCCCGCCGACCCGCGCCGTCGTCGGACGCGGCACCAGCACCTGGTGCGCCGCCGCCTTGACCACCGACCGCGGGTACAGCCGCTTCAGCCGCAGCTCCTGCGACTCCCGCAGCTCCACCGGGGAGAACCGCACGTTCGGCCCCTGCAGCGTGACGTCCGTGACCCCGAAGGAGCGGGCCAGCATCCGCAGCCCCGCCACCAGCAGCAGGTTCTCCACCGGCTCCGGCAGCGGACCGTAGCGGTCGGTCAGCTCCTCGCGGACCGCCGCGATGTCCTCCTCCGAGTTCGCCTCGGCGATCGCCCGGTACGCCTGCAGCCGCAGCCGCTCGCCCGGCGCGTAGTCGTGCGGCACGTGGGCGTCCACCGGAAGCTCGATCCGCACCTCCAGCGGCGGCTCCTCCACCGCCTCGCCGCCCTTCTCCAGCGCGGCCCGGAAGTCCGCCACCGCCTCGCCGACCATCCGCACGTACAGGTCGAAGCCCACCCCCGCGATGTGGCCCGACTGCTCCCCGCCCAGCAGATTGCCCGCCCCGCGGATCTCCAGGTCCTTCATCGCCACGTACATGCCCGCGCCCATCTCCGTGTGCTGGGCGATCGTCGCCAGCCGCTCGTGCGCCGTCTCCGTCAGCGGCCTCTCCGGCGGATACAGGAAGTACGCGTACCCCCGCTCACGGCCGCGCCCCACCCGGCCCCGCAACTGGTGGAGCTGCGACAGGCCGAAGGTGTCCGCCCGCTCCACGATCAGCGTGTTGGCGTTGGAGATGTCGATGCCCGACTCCACGATCGTCGTCGACACCAGCACGTCGAACTTCTTCTCCCAGAAGTCCACCACCACCTGCTCCAGCGCCGTCTCCGACATCTGGCCGTGCGCCGTGGCGATCCGCGCCTCCGGCACGATCCCCCGCAGCCGCGCCGCCGCCTTGTCGATCGTCTCCACCCGGTTGTGGATGTAGAAGACCTGCCCCTCGCGCAGCAGCTCGCGGCGGATCGCCGCACCGATCTGCCGGTCCTCGTACGGCCCGACGAACGTCAGCACCGGATGCCGCTCCTCCGGCGGCGTGGTGATCGTCGACATCTCCCGGATGCCCGTCACCGCCATCTCCAGCGTCCGCGGGATCGGCGTCGCCGACATCGTCAGCACGTCCACGTTCGCCCGCAGCTTCTTCAACTGCTCCTTGTGCTCCACACCGAAACGCTGCTCCTCGTCCACGATCACCAGACCGAGGTCCTTGAACTTCGTCTCGGACGAGAACAGCCGGTGCGTGCCGATCACCACGTCCACCGAGCCGTCCCGCAGCCCCTCCAGCACCGCCTTCGCCTCGGCGTCCGTCTGGAACCGCGACAGCGCCCTCACCTTCACCGGGAACTGCGCGTACCGCTCGGAGAACGTCCCGTAGTGCTGCTGCACCAGCAGCGTCGTCGGCACCAGGACGGCCACCTGCTTGCCGTCCTGCACCGCCTTGAACGCCGCCCGCACCGCGATCTCCGTCTTGCCGTAGCCCACGTCGCCGCAGACCAGCCGGTCCATCGGAACCGGCTTCTCCATGTCCGCCTTCACCTCGGCGATCGTGGTGAGCTGGTCGGGGGTCTCCGCGTACGGGAACGCGTCCTCCAGCTCCCGCTGCCACGGGGTGTCCGGACCGAACGCGTGCCCCGGCGCCGCCATCCGCGCCGAGTACAGCTTGATCAGGTCCGCGGCGATCTCCTTGACCGCCTTCCGCGCCCGCGCCTTCGTCTTCGTCCAGTCCGCGCCGCCCAGCCGGTGCAGCGCCGGCTGCTCACCGCCCACGTACTTGGTGATCAGCTCCAGCTGGTCCGTCGGCACGAACAGCCGGTCGCCCGGCTGCCCCCGCTTCGCCGGCGCGTACTCCACCACCAGGTACTCGCGCGTCGCCCCCTGCACCGTCCGCTGCACCATCTCGATGTAGCGGCCCACACCGTGCTGCTCGTGCACGATGTAGTCGCCCGGCCGCAGCGTCAGCGGATCGATCGTCTTGCGGCGCCGCACCGGCATCCGGCCCAGGTCCCGGCTCGCCGCCCGCTGCCCCGTCAGGTCCGTCTCCGTCAGCACCGCGAGCCTCAGCCCCGGATCGACGAACCCGCTCTCGACCGTCCCGCACGACACGTGCACCACCGACGGGACGATCTCCGTCAGCTCCGGCTCCAGCCGCGCGGCGATCCCCTCGCCGCCCAGCACCTCCACCGTCCGGGCCGCCGGACCCTGCCCCTCCGTCAGGTACACGCACCGCCAGCCGTCCGCCAGCCACCCCTTGGTGTCCGCCAGCGCACGCGCCGTGTCCCCCCGGTAGCTCTCCGGAGCCCGCATCCCCAGCGTCAGCGAATCCCCGTCCGGCTCGTCGTCCGCCGAACCCATGGCGAACGAACTCACCGACCACCACATCATCCCCAGCTCGCGCGCCCGCTCACGGACGTCCGCCAGGGACCACAGCGACGCCGCCCCCAGATCGACCGGCGCCTCACCGCCGCCGGCCGACGCCGCCCACGACGCCTCCAGGAACTCCTGCGACGTCGCCACCAGATCCGCCGCCCGCGTCCGCACCCGCTCCGGATCGCACACCACCGCCATGCTCCCCTCCGGAAGCACGTCCAGCAGCAACTCCATGTCGTCCACCAGGACCGGGGCGAGGGACTCCATGCCCTCCACCGCGATCCCCTCGGCGATCTTCCCCAGCAGCTCCCCCAGCTCCGGATGCTCCTCGGCCAGCCGCGCCGCCCGCGCCCGCACCTCGTCCGTCAGCAGCAGCTCACGGCACGGCGGCGCCCACAGACCGTGCTCCGCCACCTCCAGGGACCGCTGGTCGGCGACCTTGAAGTAGCGGATCTCCTCCACCTCGTCGCCCCAGAACTCCACCCGCAGCGGATGCTCCTCCGTCGGCGGGAAGACGTCCAGGATGCCGCCGCGCACGGCGAACTCCCCCCGCTTCTCCACCAGCTCCACCCGCGCGTACGCGGCCGCCGCCAGCGCCTCCACCACCGCGCCCATCTCCGCCTGCCGCCCCGTGTGCAGGCTCACCGGCTCCAGGTCCCCCAGCCCCTTCACCTGCGGCTGCAGCACCGACCGCACCGGAGCCACCACCACACTCACCGGCCCCGCCGCCGGATCGTCCGCACTCGGATGCGCCAGCCGCCGCAGCACCGCCAGCCGCCGCCCCACCGTGTCCGAACGCGGCGACAGCCGCTCGTGCGGCAGCGTCTCCCACGCCGGGTACTCCACCACCCCGTCCGGAGGCAGCAGCGACCGCAGCGCCGCCGCCAGATCCTCCGCCTCACGGCCCGTCGCCGTCACCGCCAGCACCGGACGCCCCGCCGACCGCGCCAGCGCCGCCACCGCGAACGGCCGCGCCGCCGGCGGACCGACCAGATCCACCTCGTACCGACTGCCGTCCGCTGCGGCCCGCACCGCCTCCCCCAGCGCGGGATCCCGAACGACGGCGTCAAGAAGACCGGTGAGACTCATGGAGGCGTTCCATCCCCAAGGCGGACGACAAACCCGGACGACCCGGACAACACGAACAACCCGACACGCCGCGCGAGCCGGGGTTCCCAGCCTACGACGGCCACGCCCCGCCCGTCGCCGCACCGCACACACCGGCGGCCCGGCCCGGCGGGCACACAACCACCCACCGGAACCGGGCCGCCACCACCAGGGAACGCGCCGCCGGACGAACCCGCCCCCGCTCCGACTACTCCGACGCGATCGCGCTCAGCACATTCATCCGGCCCGCCCGGAACGCCGGCACCAGAGCCGCCACCAGACCCACCACCGCGGCGCCCACGAACACCGCCGCGATCGTCGGCCACGGCACCTCCAGCACCTTCAGCCCCTCCAGAGCCAGCAGCCGCTGCGCCGCCACACCCCAGCACAACCCCAGACCCAGCCCCAGCAGAGCACCGAACAGGGCGATCACCACCGACTCCAGCCGGATCATCCGCCGCAACTGCCGCCGCGACAGACCGATCGCCCGCATCAGGCCGATCTCACGCGTCCGCTCCACCACCGACAGCGCCAGCGTGTTCACCACGCCCAGGACCGCCACCACGATCGCCAGCGCCAGCAGCCCGTAGACCATGTTGAGCATCTGCCCCACCTGGCCCTCCAGCAACTCCTTGTAATCGGCCTGGTTGCGGACCGTGTACTGCGGGAACCGCTTCAGCTCCGCCTTCAGCGCCGCGTACGCCGCGTCCTCCTGCCCGTCCTCCGCCTTCGCGAACATGATCATGTTCAGCGGCATCCGGTCCTCCGGCACGTACCGCCCGGCCGTCGCGGTGCTCAGATACACCGCACCCTGGTCCACACTCGTGTCCGCCACCGTGATCGCCCGGACCGTCAGCGTCGCCGTACCACCGCGCTCGAAGTCCACCTCGATCCGGTCACCGACCCCGACACCGTGCTTCTCCGCGAAGTCCTCCGGCACCGACATCGCGTCCCGCCCGTACGCCGCCGAAAGCTCACCCGCGACCGTATCCACCCGCAGGTCCTGCGCATACGTCGGAGACGCCGCCGTCACCGTCTCCGACACCGTCCCGCCGCCCGGCACCGACAGCCGCGCCTCCAGCACCCGGTACTCCGTGACGTGCTCCACGCCCTCCACCGAGCCCAGCCTCTCCGCCGCCTCCGGCACGATCGGCTGGTACGAGTCCGACTGCACGATGAAGTCCGCGCCCACCGACCGGTCCAGCTCGTCACTCGCCGACGCCACCAGCGACGCGCCCACCACCGACAACGACGCCACCAGCGACAGACCGATCATCAGCGCCGCACCCGTCGCGCCCGTCCGGCGCGGATTGCGCAGCGCGTTCCGCTCCGCCATCCGCCCCACCGGACCGAACGCCCGCAACAGCGCCACGGCCAGCACCCGCACCACGAACGAGGCCAGCAGCGGACCCACCAGCACGAAGCCCACCAGCGTCAGCACCACGCCCAGGCCCAGGAACGCCGAACCCTCCGACGCCTCCTCCGAACCCGCCGCCACCACCAGCGCACCCGCACCCGCCAGCGTCAGCACCAGACCCACACCCGAACGGACCCGGCCCACCCGGCCCCCCGCCACCGGCAGACCGTCGTCCCGCAGCGCCGCCATCGGCGACACCTTCCCCGCACGCCGCGCCGGAAGATACGCCGCCAGCACCGTCACCACGACGCCCAGCACCACACCCACCACCGGCGTGGTCCACCTCACCGTCAGATCGTCCGTGCTCAGGTTCATGCCCACCAGGCCCATCAGCTCCATCAGCCCGACGGCCAGACCCACACCGGCGCCGACACCCAGCACCGACCCCAGCACACCCAGCAGCAGCGCCTCCACCAGCACCGACCGGTTCACCTGCCGGCGGCTCGAACCGATCGCCCGCAGCAGACCGATCTCACGCGTCCGCTGCGCCACCAGCATCGAGAACGTGTTGACGATCAGGAACACGCCCACCAGCAGCGCGATACCCGCGAAACCCAGCAGCGCGTACTTGATGACGTCCAGGAACGACCCCAGCTCCTGCTGGTTCTCCGCCGCGTACTCCTCCTGCGTCTGGATCTTGTAATCACCCGAGCCCAGCGCCGCGGCGACGTTCTCCTTCAGCTCCTCGTCACCGACGCCCTCGGCCGCGGTCACCCCCACGGACGTGTACGCGTCCCGGTCCCCCAGCAGCCTCGTCTGCACCGTCCCGGTGTCGAAGTACACCACCGTCGCACCGGGATTGGTCGACCGGAACGCCGCCACACCCACGATCTCGGCCCGGAAGTCGCCCGACGCCGCGATCGTCCGCAGCTCGTCGCCCAGCTCCAGACCGTGCTTCTCCGCCGTGTCCGCGTCGACCGCCACCTCGCCGCCACCGCGCGGCAACCGGCCCGAGACGACCTCCATCGACCGCTCGTCGGCCTCGCTCCAGTTGCTCGCGATCGTCGGAGCGCCCGTGGTGGCCCCCACGTTCTCGTCGTCCTCGTTCACCACCGTCACGCCCGTGCTGTACGCGCTGCCGGAGACCGAGGCGACCCCGTCGACCCCCTTCAGCTCGTCCAGCAGCGACGCCGGCACCGTCGCCGGCCTCCCCGTGTCCGGCGTCTCACTCTCCTCGGCGTCCTTGGAGGAGACCGTCACATCAGCCGCCGTCTCCGTGAACAGGCGGTCGAACGTCGTGTTCATCGTGTCCGTGAACACCAGCGTCCCGCACACGAACGCCACCGACAGCACCACCGCGACACCGCTCAGCAGCATCCGGCCCTTGTGCGCGACGAAGTTCCGCAGCGAAGTCCTCAGAACGGTCACGACACCCGCCCGAACGTGTCGAACGCCTTCATCCGGTCCAGCACGGCCTCCGCCGTCGGCCGCAGCATCTCGTCCACGATCCGCCCGTCCGCCAGGTACAGCACACGGTCCGCGTACGCGGCGGCCACCGGATCGTGGGTCACCATCACGATCGTCTGGCCCAGCTCGTCCACCGAGCGCCGCAGGAAGCCCAGCACCTCGGCGCCCGCCCGCGAGTCCAGGTTGCCCGTCGGCTCGTCACCGAAGATGATCTCCGGCCGCGCCGCCAGCGCCCGCGCCACCGCGACCCGCTGCTGCTGGCCGCCGGAGAGCTGGTTGGGCCGGTGCCTGAGCCGCCCGGCCAGGCCCACGGTCTCCACCACCCGGTCCAGCCACTCCCGGTCCGGCTTCCGGCCGGCGATGTCCATCGGCAGCGTGATGTTCTCCAGCGCGTTCAGCGTCGGCAGCAGGTTGAACGCCTGGAAGATGAAACCGATCTTGTCGCGCCGCAACCGGGTGAGCTTCTTCTCCTTCAGCCCGGTGATCTCGGTCTCCCCCACCCAGATCTGTCCGGACGTCACCGAGTCCAGGCCCGCCAGGCAGTGCATCAGCGTGGACTTGCCCGAACCCGACGGGCCCATGATCGCCGTGAACTGCCCCCGCGCGATGTCCACGTCCACCTGGTCCAGTGCGACGACCCGCGTCTCTCCGGAGCCATACGCCTTGACGATCCGACGTGCCCGCGCGGCCATGGCCGTACGTCCTCCACTGCCCCCGGTCCTGGGATCCGCTACAGCCGTTGTCACGGTATGTCTCCTATATCGATGAATCAGAGGTGCGAGAGGTCCTTGAACGCCCTGCGACGCACACAGAAGCCTGTCGTGCGCGGGACGGGTGCCGCGATGGTGCCCAGCGCCCTGTCCGTACGGGGGCTGCCCCCACCCCGTCGGTGCGGCGACCCGCATCCAGACTAGGGAGCCGACCGCCCGTTCCTCGTCCTGCCACAGGACGACACCCTGGTAGGAGGAAACGATTACCGCCCCTTAGGGGAATCGACCCTCAGGCCGTCCCTTCCCCCTACGTCGATCCCGGGCCGGCTCCCGAGCCGTACTCCGGGCCGGGCCCCCGGGGGGCAGCCCCGCCCCGGCCGCGAACACGGCGAAGGGCCCCGGTTCCGGGGCCCCTACATTCGAACTTCAAGCTCCCCTGCCAGGACTCGAACCTGGAATGATCCATCCAAAGTGGATAGTGTTGCCGATTACACCACAGGGGATGGCAACTCAGACCAAATCGGACATCCGCTCAGGCTGTCGACCGGCCCCCACCACTATGCCGTACCACCAGCCTTCAATGCGACGGTACAGCTCCGCACCACGCAGAACTCTGACCACCAGACAACCCCGATAGGCATCACCCGTGTTCCTTCGCACGGTCACGGGGTTGTGTTTCTTGAGCGTGGTCTTGTCCAGTAGAGCGACGTCCACACCGGCGAGCTTCGCCCAGTAGTGTTCGGCCGCCGCCACATCCGCCGACTCATGGATCATGACGCGGAACCGCAGCCGCTCGGGTTCCACGCCGAGCAGAGCCAGCCACGCCAGGTAGAGCCGGATCATGTCCGGGTCGCTGTTGACGAAGACGACGGTCTCCTGCAGCCGGTGCGGCTTGCTCTTCGACCCCTCCGCCCAGTAGAGGCCCACACCCACCAGGAACAGTTCCCGGTCGGTCAGGCGGCCGATCTCACCGGCCGCCGCCAGCTTCGCCCGTCGGCGTTCGACCTCCATGGCGCGTCTGTGGGGCGCCCAGCGCGCCTCCCTCATGCGGTGCAGCCGTTCGGGCGGGGTCGGCGGCTTCGGCAGATCCCGCACCCACAGCGACACCGAGCTCTTGGACACCTCCAGCTCGGCCGCGATCTCGTCGTACGTCCTGCCCGCGCGGCGGAGCTCGCGGGCGCGTTCCCTCAGTTCCGTCTTGGCTCGGACCATGGCGCCAGCCTGACCCCGTTCACGCATGCGTCGGCCGAGCATCCGACCGATTCAACAGTTCGAGTGAAATGCCGCTGTTATCCCTTTGGACGCACTGGTTTTGGGTGGGGATGCCGCCCCGAAAACCGGTGGCGAGCGGTCGTAGGCTGGGCGGTATGACCGAGACGGGGGAAAGCGTCGGTGTCCGGGACCAGGGCCGCGCGCCTCGGGGACCGCTGTGGTGGGGACGGCGCCGGAGCGCCGTGCTGGACGCGGTGCTCGCGTTGGTGTCCGGTGTCGAGTGCGCCGTACAGGGGGTTCCGTTCGCGCGTGAGGCCGGTGTTCCGGTGGGGCTGTCGGTCGGCCTGGGGTTCCTGGCCGGGCTGACGCTGGTGCTGCGGCGCCGGTGGCCGATCGCGGTGGTGCTGGTCGCGATCGCGGTGACGCCGGCGGAGATGGGGTTCGTGCTGGGGACGGTGTCCCTGTACACGCTGGCGGCGTCCGAGCTGCCGCGGCGGATCATCGCCCTGCTGGCGGGCATGCAGGCGCTGGGGACGCTGATCGTCACCCTCGTGTCGGTGCGGCAGGACCTGGCGCCGGAGGACTACGGGCCCGGGTCGCTGCGGTGGTTCGTGCCCGTGGTGTCGCTGCTGCTGGTCCTGGGGGTGACGGCGCCGCCGGTGCTGCTGGGTCTGTACGTGGGGGCCAGGCGGCGGCTCGTGGAGAGTCTTCGGGAGCGTGCGGACGGTCTGGAGCGGGAGCTGTCGCTGCTGGCGGAGCGCGCGGAGGAGCGCGCGGAGTGGGCGCGCAACGAGGAGCGGACGCGGATCGCGCGGGAGATGCACGACGTGGTGGCGCACCGGGTGAGTCTGATGGTGGTGCACGCGGCGGCGTTGCAGGCGGTGGCGCTGAAGGATCCGGAGAAGGCGTCGAGGAACGCGGCGCTGATCGGGGACATGGGGCGGCAGGCGCTGACGGAGCTGCGGACGATGCTGGGGGTGCTGCGGGCGCACGAGTCGAAGCCGGGGGCTGTGGCCGCCGCTGGCGGGGGCGGTGTGGAGCGGCCGTTGGCGAAGGTGGCGGAGGCCGCGGAGGCGGCTGCCGCGAGTGCGGGCCGGGGGGGCGCGCGGGCGGTGGGAGACGGTTCGCGGGGGGGCTCGGCGGAGCGGGAGGAGCCGGGTCCGTGTCTGAGGGAGCTGGAGGCTCTGGTGGGGCAGTCGCGCGCGGCGGGGATGGCGGTGGAGTTCTCGGTGGAGGGCGAGGTCCGTTCGTACGCGGGCCGGGTGGAGCAGACGGCGTACCGGGTGGTGCAGGAGGCGTTGACGAACGTCCACAAGCACGCGGGGGGTGCTCGGACGCGGGTGCGGTTGGCTCACCGTGAGGGGGAGGTGGCGGTGCTGGTGGAGAACGAGGCGCCTGCGGAGGGTGTGCGGGATGCGGGGTTGCCGAGTGGCGGCAACGGTCTGGTGGGGATGCGTGAGCGGGTGACGGCGCTGGGCGGGGGGTTCGTGTCGGGGCCGACGGACGGCGGGGGGTTCCGGGTGTCGGCGGTGATTCCCGACCGGGGCCGGGGGCGCTGAGGGCGGGGTTGCCGGGGCGCGGTCCGGGCCGCGGCCGGGTCGTCCCGGTTCCGGTCCGGTTCAGTCCGGTTCGCGGCTGAGGCGTCTGGGGCTGCGGCCGGTGACGAGGACGGTGAGGGCGGCGTCGACGGTGGGGCCGAGGTACCAGTCGCCGGTGTGGTCGATGCTGTAGACGCGGCCGTGGGCGTCGATGGCGAGGAGGGCGTTGCCGTTGTCCTCTTCGCCGAGGGGGGCGACGGGGGTGTCGAGGGCCCGGCCGAGGTCGGTGAGGGTGCGGGGCCAGTGGAGTCCCCGGAGGGGGTCGATGTGGACTCCGGTGGGGGCGACGTGGCGGCCGGGTTCGGTGCTGGTGATGTGGAGGTTGCCGAATTCGGCCCAGGCCTCGACGGCGGCGGGGAAGATCGCGTGGCGGTGTCCGGCCGGTGAGCGGTGGTCGCGGAGGGTGTCGGCCCAGATCTCGGCCTGCCGGATGTCGCGGCGTCCGGGCTGCCAGCCGGCGGCGCGGAGGGCGGCGTCGACGGGCACGGGGAAGCGGGTGGTGCCGGTTCGGGCGGGGTGGGGGATGGTCACCGTTCTCCTGTGGGGTCGACTGTGCGGACGCCGAAGTGTGCGAGGAGGGCGGTGCAGGAGCGGCAGGGCGGTGCGTAGCTGCCGTGCCGGGGGTCGCCGTCCTCGCGGATGCGTCGGGCGGTGATTTTGGCTCCTTTGAGGGCGCGGCGCGCTTCGGAGGTGGTGAGGGGTTTGCGGGCGGCGCGTTTGGTGCGGGATGTCTCGGTGGTGGTGAGGTAGCGGGAGAGGAGGACGGCTTCGGGGCAGCGTCCGGTGTGGCGTTCGCGCCGGTCGGTGGTGAGGGTGTCGAGGTAGTCCTGGACGAGGGGGTGGAGGACGGGGGGTTCGTCGGCTTTGCTGGCGGTGCAGGTGAGGGTCTGGCCGCGGACGGAGAGTGCGGCGGCGACGGTGGGCATGATGCCGTCGCGGCGGTGGCGCAGGGTGGGCGCGGTGTCGTCGGGTGCGCCCCAGCCGATGCGGGGGTCGCCGGTTCCGGGGTCGCCGGGCCGGTCCGGTGTGTGCTGTCGTGTGGCGTACATGGTCGTTTCCTCCCGCGCATCCCCCCGGTTGCGTCGGTTCAGGGTGCCAAACGGGCGGGACGTTGGGAAAGCCGGGTCGGTTCCGTCGCGTGTCCCGGTGCGGGGCGGGGCGGCCGGGGCGGGGCGGGACCGGTGGCGGGGGTTGCGCTTAGGCTGTGTCGGTCAGCGCCCATCAGCGCCCGTGTAGCCATTGTCAGCAGAGGGGCACCGCCATGACGACAGCTAGGCCTGGGTCGGGGGTCTCTCCCGGTTCCCGGTTGGGGGGAGAGTCCGCGCCGCCGAACACGGCCTATGCCGGACAGGTCGTGCACTTTCCGGATCCGGTACGGGCCGCCCGCTATCCGGCGGGTGTGCGCGTGGACGAGGGGGGTTTTCCGGATTTCTCCCCGTACGCGCGGGCCGCTGCGGAGATCGCGGAGCCGCCGGAGGGTTTCGGTGCGGACGAGTTGCGGCTGACGGACTACGTGTCGGCGAACGCGGCGCTGCACGCGGCGGGTCACGAGTTGTGGGCGGATCTGTCGCCGGTGGCGACGCCGCACGGCTGGACGTGGCATCACGTGGCGCACAGTCGGCGGCTGGAGTTGGTGCCGGCCGAGGTGAAGGCGTTGCTGCGGCACCACGGCGGGCTGGCGACGGCGGCGGTGGACCACGGCAAGCGGGGGACGCGGCCGTTGCAGGAGACGCGTCCGGTGCACTTCGAGGTGCCGCACGGGGTGGCGGTGTCCGAGGAGCAGGTGCTGGACGTGGAGGAGACGCTGGGGTACCGCCTGCCGGAGGCGTACCGGTCGTTCCTGAAGGCGGCGGGCGGGTGCGCGCCGGTGGGTGCGGCGCTGGACGCCGAGTTGGGGCTGCTGGTGGACCAGCCGTTCTTCACGGTGCGTGAGGAGGCGGCGGTCAACGATCTGGTGTACGTGAACAAGTGTCTGCGGGACCACCTGACGAAGGACTACCTGGGTGTGGGGTTCGTGCAGGGCGGGATCGTCGCGGTGAAGGTGCGCGGTGAGGGCGTGGGCTCGGTGTGGTTCTGCGCGTACGACGACGCGCGGGACCGGGACGGGCTAACGGTGCAGGAGCGGGTGGACGGGCTGCTGCTGCCGTGCGGCGCGGATTTCGACGAGTTCCTGCTGCGGTTGGCGGGCAGTCCGCCGGAGCTGGAGACGGTGGCCAACCTGATGGTGGACGGCGGGTTCGCGCGTGCCGTCCCGGTGGAGGGGTGAGGCTCGATGGTGACGTTCGCGCAGGCGCAGGAGCGGGCGGAGCGCTGGGTCAACGGCGGTGTTCCGGCGTACCTGCACCGTGAGGTGCGGGTGCGGGAGTTCGATCTGGGTTTCGTGGCGTGGGCCGAGGATCCCTCCGGTGCGGAGGGTTCGCCGGCGGGTGGTGGCCGGCAGCGGCTGGTGATCGCGCGGGACAGCGGTGACTCGACGCTGTGGCCGGGGCTGCCGGTGGGTGAGGTGATCCGGCGGTACCAGGAGGAGTACGGTGCGCCGGTCGCGGAGCCGGCGCCGGCGGCTCCGCCGAAGCGGGTGGATCTGGAGGCCACGTCGTTCCTGCTGACGCCGCCGGAGTGGCTGCAGGAGGCGGCGGATCAGCTGGGGATTCCCGACCGCCGGGCTTCCGGGGGCGGTTCGGGGGACGGCGGTTCGGGGGATTCGGTGGGCGGTCCGGTGCCGTCCTCGTCCCCGGAGCCGGGGACGCCTCCGCCGTCCTCCGGTCCGGCGACGCCTCCGCCGTCTCCGTCCTCTTCCCCTTCCACGCCTTCCCCTTCCACGCCTTCCGCGCCGTCCCCTTCTTCTCCGCCGGCTGCTCCGTCGGGCGGGTCGCCGTGGGACGCCGCGGACACCAGTGGCAGCGGGGACGGTGTGTCGGTGCCGCCGCCGGTGACGGTGTTCGCGCCGCCGATCAGCGGCAGCGACGACGAGGACGACCAGACGCCTCCGCCGCCGCGGGTGAGTCCGGAGGCGAGGACGGAGCTGATGCCGGAGGGCAGCGCCCTGCCGAAGACGAGGCTGGCTCCGGCGATCGGTGATCCGGAGGGTCCGCCGCCGGGTCCGGAGGCGCCGGGGGTTCCGGCGGGTGGTCCGCAGTCGCCGGGTGCTCCGGGAACGCCGGGGACGCCCCCGGGGGGCGTCCACCACGCGGCGACCATGCTGGCCGATCCGTCGGCGGCGGGTCCGGGCACGCCGCCCCCGCCCGGCCCGCCGCAGCCGCCCGGTGCTCCCGGTGCGCCTCAGCCGCCCGGTCCGCCGGGGGCTCCCGGTGCGGCCGATGCCGCGACCGGCCGTGCCGCGCGGTCGCCGCGCGGGGGTGGCCCGTCCGTGCCGCCGCCGCCCGGTGCTCCTGGGGCGCCGGGGGGTTCGGGGTCCGCTTCGTCGGGTGGTGCGTCGGGTGCGTACGCGCCGACGCAGATGGTGTCGGCGGACGACGTGGCCTCTCAGGGGGCCGGGGTGCCGAAGCCGCCGGGTGCCCCCGGTGCGCCGGGGACGCCCCCGGGGGGCGTCCACCACGCGGCGACCATGCTGGCCGATCCGTCGGCGGCGGGTCCGGGCACGCCGCCCCCGCCCGGCCCGCCGCAGCCGCCCGGTGCTCCCGGTGCGCCTCAGCCGCCCGGTCCGCCGGGAACGCCCCCGGGGGGCGTCCACCACGCGGCGACCATGCTGGCCGATCCGTCGGCGGCGGGTCCGGGCACGCCGCCTCCGCCCGGCCCGCCGCAGCCGCCCGGTCCTCCTCCCGGCGTTCCGGCGGGTGCTCCCGGTGCGCCGGGGGCTGCCTCGTACGGCTATCCGCAGCCGTCCGGCGGGCTGCCGACGGTGGGCCCCGGGTACATGGCGGTGCTGCGCTACCGGGCGCCGGACGGCTCCGAGCAGCAGGTGATCCGGCGTTCGGCGCCGGGCCTGCCGCATCCGGAGTGGCAGATCCTGCACGAGCTGCGGGCGATGAACGTCCCGCCGCAGCAGGTGCTGGAGCTCCACACGGAGCTGGAGTGCTGTGACGTGCCCGGGGGTTACTGCGCCCGGATGGTCCGGGAGAGCTGGCCGCAGGTGCGGATCAGCCACACCGCGCCGTACGGCCGCGATGTGACGTCACGTCAGCAGGGCGTGCGTCATCTGATCGAGCACCAGGGCGAGTTGCACCAGGTGGCGGACGGTCCGGCGCGTCCTGCTCCGGTACGGGTGCCGTTGCCGCCGCCGCACCAGATCCAGCCGGCGCCTCCGGTGCCGCCGCAGGGGCTGGCGCACGAGCTGGCGGAGGCGTTCGGTCCGCAGGCGGTCTTCCGTTTCGACCAGTTCGCGGTCTCCCGGCAGGGTGTGCCGGATGTGGTGGCGCAGACGCTGATGTGGGCGGGGCTGCCGGTGGAGTTCGGCCCGTTCTTCTGGGCGCAGGCCCAGCCGGGGCGCCCGGTGCCGACGCTGGCGGAGCTGGCGCAGGAGCGCGGGGTGCGGCCGGGTCCGGACGCCGCGTCGTACCTGGTGATGGGGAACGACTACGGCCGTCAGCTGTGCGTGCAGTACGGCACGGCGCACATCGTGGCGGTGCCGCTGGAGGGCGATCCGAGCGGGCGTCCGGCGGTGCCGCAGTTCGTGAACAGCGGTCTTCCGGAGTTCGTGCGCTGTCTGGCGCTGCTGGGCCGGATGTGGCGGCTGCGGTACGGGCTGACCCCGGAGCAGGCGGGGCGCTGGACGGTGGACTTCCAGGGGATGCTGGCCTGTCTGGATCCGGCGGCTCTGGCCGGCCCGGAGAACTGGTGGGCGGTGCTGCTCGAGCAGATGTGGGACGGGCTCCTGTAGCCGGCCCCGTCCTCCCCTCCCTTCTGCCGCGTCCGGTGCCCGTGTGTCGGGCGCCGGACGCGGCTGTGTTCTCCGGGTTCTCCGGGTCCTCCGGGTTTTCAGGCCCGGTGCGCGGTCGCGGCGCCGCGTTCCGTCTCCCTCGGCTGCTTCCGGCCGCTTTCCGGTCACCCCGGGCTGCTTCCGGCCGCCTCCGGCCGCTCGTGGGGTTCCCGGCCGTCCTCAGTCGTTCGGGTGTCCTGTTTCCGCCGGATGAGGGAGCGCCCGAGCGGGGAGGTTTCCGGTCGGGGGCGCACGGAGGTCGGCATGCTTCTGTCCGTATTCGCGTGGTTTGTGTCGATTACGGGTTGCCGTACCTCATGGCGCATGCTGGGTGGGATATCAGCCGGATTGCGTGGAGGTAGGGGTTCGCCATGTCAGCGTCCAGGTCACCTCATGGCTTCACTGTCGTACGGGGCCGCGGTTACCGGCCCGACCAGGTCGATCGCTACACCGGCAGACTGCACGAGGATCTCGACGACGCGCGGGAGCGCCTGGCCCGGCTGGGCCTGCTCGCCGAGAAGCTGCAGGAGGAGGCGGAGCGGCTGCGGTCCCTGGCGGCCACGCTGCCTCCGCAGACGTACGAGGGACTGGGTGAGCGGGCCTCGCTGATCCTGTCGGAGGCGGAGGCCGAGGCGGCGGAGCTGCGGGCCCGCGCCGAGGAGGACGCGCGGCGGGTGCGGGTCCGGGCCGAGGAGGAGGGCCGTGCGCTGCGGGAGGCGGCGCACCACGAGGCGGTGCGGGTACGGGCCGGCGGCGAGGCGGTCGCGGAGGAGGTCCTCGCCGGGGCGCGGAAGCGCGCGGAGGAGGTGCGCGGGTCGGCGCAGGCCGAGGCGCGGAAGGTGCGGGAGGCGGCGGAGCGCGAGCTGCGGGAGGCGGCCGGGCGGTGCGAGGCGCTGCTGCTGGCCCAGGAGAGGAAGCAGTCGGAGGAGACCGAGGAGCTGGGCCGTTCGCTGGCGGCCCGGGAGGCGGCGGTGTCGACGCGGGTGGAGGCGCTGGCGGAGCGGGGCGAGGCGCTGCTGGAGCGGGCCCGGCAGGCGCACGTCAAGGCCGAGGAGGACGCGCGGCGGTTCCAGGAGGAGGCCGATGCGCGGGCGGCCGAGCTCCTGGCTCAGGCGCGGCTGCGCCAGGAGCGCATCGAGCACGAGACGGACCGGGTGCTGCGTGCGCACGAGCAGCGGCAGGAGGCGATCCGCCGGCACATGGCGCACGTCCGCGCCAGTCTGGCGACGCTCACCGGGCGGGGCCCGGAGGGAGGCCCGGCGGTGCTGGGGGGCGGGACCGGGGAGGCGGAGGCGGCGCCGCGGCCGGAGACCGGAAGGGTGCCCGGTCAGGGGTCACCCGCCGAATGAGGCTGTCGCGGGTATCCTGCGGGGGACACCACTCCTTCCCGCGCGGTTCCGCCTCGGTTCTCCTGTTCGTGGACCGGCGGTGCCGCCAGGGGTGCGGGGCGGTCTCCGGGCGGGCCCGGTGCCCGTCCGGGGACCGTCCCCGTGCGTGTCCCGTCGATCCGTCCCGAAGCCGAAGGGCACACCCGTGAGCGCCATCCGCCCGGCAGCCGTCGTCGTTCTCGCAGCGGGTGAGGGCACCCGCATGAAGTCCGCCAGGCCCAAGGTCCTCCACGACATCTGCGGGCGGTCGCTCGTGGGCCATGTGGTGGCGGCCTCCCGCGAGCTGGCGCCCGAGCACCTGGTGGTGGTGGTCGGGCACGGGCGCGAGCAGGTCACCGAGCACCTGGCCGCGCTGGACGCGGAGGTGCGCACGGCGGTGCAGCACGAGCAGCGGGGCACGGGGCACGCGGTGCGCACGGCGCTGGAGGCGCTGGCGGCCGAGGGCGTGAAGCCCTCGGGAACGGTGGTGGTCACCTGCGGTGACACCCCGCTGCTGACGGGTGGGACGCTGGCCGGGCTGGCCGCGGTCCACTCGGAGGAGGGCAACGCGGTGACGGTGCTGTCGGCCGAGGTGCCGGACGCCACCGGTTACGGGCGGATCGTGCGGGGTCCGGACGGCTCGGTGACGGCCATCGTGGAGCACAAGGACGCCACCGGGGAGCAGCGGGCGATCCGCGAGATCAACTCGGGTGTGTTCGCGTTCGACGGCCGGCTGCTGGCCGAGGCCCTGGGCCGGCTGGGCACCGACAACAGCCAGGGCGAGGAGTACCTGACCGATGTGCTGGGGATCCTGCGCGGGGACGGGCACCGGGTCGGGGCGTGCCTGGCGGAGGACCACCGGGAGATCGTCGGGATCAACAACCGGGTGCAGCTCGCCGAGGCCCGCAGGCTGCTGAACCAGCGGCTGCTGGAGCGGGCCATGCTGGACGGGGTGACGGTCGTGGACCCGGCCACGACGTGGCTGGACGCGACGGTGACGTACGAGCCGGACGCCGTGGTGCACCCGGGGACGCAGCTGCTGGGGTCCACGCACCTGGGCGCGGGCTGCGAGGTCGGGCCGAACTGCCGGCTGAGGGACACCTCCGTCGGCGAGGGCGCGGTGGTGTCCAACGCGGTCACCGACTCGGCGGAGATCGGTCCGGGGGCGTCGGTGGGCCCGTACGCGTACCTGCGGCCCGGGACGCGGCTGGGGCCGAAGTCGAAGGCCGGCACGTACGTGGAGATGAAGAACGCCGAGGTGGGCGAGGGCACGAAGGTGCCGCACCTGTCGTACGTGGGCGACGCGACGATCGGCGAGTACACCAACATCGGTGCCGCCAGCGTGTTCGTGAACTACGACGGGGTGAGCAAGCACCACACCACGATCGGCTCGCACTGCCGGACGGGCTCGGACAACATGTTTGTGGCTCCTGTCACGGTCGGGGACGGCGCCTACACCGCCGCCGGTTCGGTGATCACCAAGGACGTGCCGCCCGGTTCGCTGGCGGTCGCACGCGGCCAGCAGCGCAACATCCCTGGCTGGGTGGCACGCAAGCGTCCCGGGAGCGCCGCCGCGCGGGCGGCCCGGGAGGCCGAGGAGCGCGAGGGGAACGGCCCGGTTGCCGGGGGGTGACCGGAGGAGCGTGCTCCGGCCAGGGCGTACCGTGAGAAGCGCACGCCGTGGTGCACCCCCGACGATTCAATGCTGGCAAGGAGACTGTTGTTGTGACCGGGATCAAGACGACCGGCCAGAAGAAAATGATGTTCTTCTCCGGCCGCGCCCACCCCAAGCTGGCGGAGGAGGTCGCGGGGCAGCTCGGTGTCGGCGTGGTCCCGACCAAGGCGTTCGACTTCGCCAACGGTGAGATCTACGTCCGCTTCCAGGAGTCGGCCCGCGGCGCGGACTGCTTCCTGATGCAGAGCCACACCGCTCCGATCAACAAGTGGATCATGGAGCAGCTGATCATGGTCGATGCCCTCAAGCGGGCCTCGGCCCGGAGCGTCACCGTGATCGTGCCGTTCTACGGCTACGCCCGCCAGGACAAGAAGCACCGCGGCCGTGAGCCGATCTCGGCGCGGCTGATCGCCGATCTGCTGCGCACCGCGGGCGCCGACCGGATCCTGACGGTGGACCTCCACACCGACCAGATCCAGGGCTTCTTCGACGGCCCCGTCGACCACCTGTTCGCGCTGCCGGTGCTGGCGGACTACGTGGGCGGCAAGGTGGACCGCAGCAAGCTGACGGTGGTCTCGCCGGACGCGGGCCGGGTGCGGGTCGCCGACCGCTGGTGCGACCGGCTGGGCGCGCCGCTGGCGATCGTGCACAAGCGCCGCGACCCGGACGTGGCCAACCAGGTGACCGTCCACGAGGTCGTCGGCGACGTCCGCGGCCGGGTGTGCGTGCTGGTGGACGACATGGTCGACACCGGAGGCACGATCTGCGCGGCGGCGGACGCGCTGTTCGCCAACGGGGCCGAGGACGTCATCGTGGCGGCGACGCACGGGGTGCTGTCGGGCCCGGCGGCGGACCGGCTGAAGAACTCCGCGGTGAGCGAGTTCATCTTCACCAACACCCTGCCGACGCCCAGCGAGGTGGACGTCGACAAGATCACGGTGCTGTCGATGGCTCCGACCATCGCCCGCGCGGTGCGCGAGGTGTTCGAGGACGGCTCGGTGACCAGCCTCTTCGAGGAGCAGGCGTAACGCTTCGCCGGGGGCGTCGTGCCGGGTGCGCCCGGTGCGGCGCCCCCGGCGCGTTCCGGTCCGGTGTGTCCGGGGCTGTAGAATCGTGGAGTTGCTCGGCGAGGGAGCCGTGTCCGAGGGGCACGGTCATCCGTTATCGACGCGCTCTTCGCAGCAGGTCAGTCGTGGCCGAGTAGCTCTGGCAACCGCCACAGATCCGACTTGAGAGACGAGGAGTGCGTCATGTCCGACGTGAAGATCTCCGCCGAAGTCCGCAACGAGTTCGGCAAGGGGGCCTCCCGCCGGCTCCGCCGCGAGAACAAGGTCCCGGGCGTCGTCTACGGCCACGGCGCCGAGCCGGTGCACGTCGCCCTTCCGGGCTACGACCTGATGATGGCCCTGAAGACCCCGAACGTGCTGATCACGCTCGACATCGACGGCAAGCAGGAGCTGGTCATCCCCAAGGCCGTCCAGCGCGAGGCCATCCGCGGCTTCCTGGTCCACATCGACCTGCTGACCGTCAAGCGGGGCGAGAAGGTCACCGTCGAGATCCCGGTCCACACCGAGGGCGACCTGGCCCCGGGCCCGAACCTGCTGGAGCACGTCCTGAACACGCTCCCGGTCGAGGCCGAGGCCACCCACATCCCGGAGGCGGTCACCGTCTCCATCGAGGGCCTGGCCGCCGGTGACTCCGTGCTGGCCAAGGACATCCCCCTGCCCAAGGGCAGCTCGCTGGCCGTCGAGGAGGACACCGTCGTCCTCAACGTCCTGACCGCCCAGGTCGAGGCGCCCTCCGAGGAAGAGGCCGCCGCGGGCGAGGCCGAGGGCGGCACCGCCGCGGAGTGACCCCCGCGGTCCTCGCCTTCCCGAAGGCCGCCGTCCCGCCCCCGCGGGGGCGGGACGGCGGCCTTCCGGGTCCGCGGTCGCCGCGCGGGCCCCACCGCCTCCCGTTCCACGCACCGACGGTCCACCGCAGGAGAGGACGACGATGAGCGACGCCGATGCCCCCTGGCTGGTGGTGGGCCTGGGCAACCCCGGCCCGGACTACGCCGCCAACCGTCACAACGTGGGATTCATGGTCGCCGACCTCCTCGCCGGGCGGATCGGGGGGAAGTTCAAGACGCACCGGTCGCGGGCCCAGGTCCTGGAGGGGCGGCTGGGAGCACCGGGAACCGGGAGCCGCCGGGTGGTGCTGGCGAAGCCGATGTCGTACATGAACCTCTCCGGCGGACCGGTCACCGCGCTGCGCGACTTCTACAAGGTGCCGCTGGAGCACCTGGTCGTCGTCCACGACGAACTGGACATCGACTACGGCGCCCTGCGGCTGAAGCGGGGCGGCGGGGACAACGGCCACAACGGCCTGAAGTCCATCACCAAGGCGCTCGGCGCCGACTACCACCGGATCCGCTTCGGCATCGGCCGCCCGCCGGGCCGGATGCCGGTGGCCGACTTCGTGCTGAAGGACTTCTCCTCGGCGGAGCGCAAGGAGCTCGACTACTTCGTGGACCGGGCGGCCGACGCCGTCGAGTGCCTGGTCCTGGACGGTCTGGAGCGGGCGCAGAACACCTACAACTCCTGAGAGGGCTCCCGGGAGCCCTTCCTCCGGGCCTTCTCCCGGCTTCCCCCGGGCCGCTTCCCGGTCTCTTCCCCGGTCCCTTCCGGGCGCCGGCCGGGCTCGGGGGATGCACGGAGGTTGACCGTCCGCTCCCCCATGGCCAAGGATCGCGGCCATGTCCCCCGGCCCGTCCCCCGGCACGCCCCCCGGCTCCTCCCGCGCGGCGGCCCGGCGCGGCCGGGTGCGCCGGGCCGGTGAGAGCGCGTACGGCATGCTGCTGCTCGCGCGGACCGCGCTGATGGGCGCGGTGGCGGCCGTCCTGCTGATGGGCGGGGCGTGGACCTCCCTGGACGGCATGCGGCTGGTGACGGCGGACCGGGGCGGCGTGCGCGGCACGCTGACGGTCGAGGAGTGCGACGGGTGGACGTGCCGGGGCGTGTTCGCGTCCGAGGACGGCGCCGGGGACGCATCCGCCGGGACCGTGCTGGAGACGCCGGTCCACCACGGCGCCGGGGAGGAGCTTCCCGTCGTGATGTGGCCGGGGGCCGGGGAGGCGCTGCGCACCGGTGCCGCCGGAGTCCTGTGGGCGTGGCTCCCGTTCGCGGGCGCGCTGATCCTGGCCTCACCGGTGATCGCGGGCGGGCTGCGGATGCGGCGCACCGCCCTGGCAGCCGGGCTGCTGGGCGCGGTGCTGGTGGGGGCCGCGTTCGCCGTGCTCTGAGCCGCGGTCTCTTCCCGTCCCTGCCGCCCTCGCGGCATTCACCTGATCGTTATATTCCGCTTTCTGGGACAGGCGTGACGCGATCGAACTTATGAGGCATATCGCGCTTGACCCCTCACGCGAGGCGATGAAGGCTACCGCCACCCCACCCCCCGCACGCCCCTGAACATCTTTCGCCACCGAAGGTGGTAGCTCATGCGCATCCTCTCCCCGGCGTCCGCGGTGACGGCGGCCGCAGCGGCCTGTCTGCTGCTGGCCCCCGCCGCGTACGCCACCCCGCCCGTCAAGGGCGACAACGGCACCGTCAAGATCCACGACTCCGGGACCGGTGAGGAACTTCCCAGGAACGAGCCGAAGGTCTGCGAGTTCTACCTCGACGCCTTCAAGTTCGACGCCGGGCAGGAAGTCACCTGGACGATCTACCAGCACCCCCCCACCGGCAGGGAACTCGCCGAGAAGGGCACCATCACCCTCGACGAGAAGGGGCACGGCCGCACCGCGGACATGACCCTGCCCGACGGCCACTACAAGCTGGAGTGGACCTTCGAGGGCGAGAACGGCAAGGCCAAGCACAAGGTCTTCTGGACGGACTGCGGGGACTCCGGCACACCGGGCGAGCCCGGTGAGCCCGGTGGACCGGACGAGCCGAACCAGCCCGAGGAGCCCGGTGAGCCCGGGGAACCGGACCAGCCCGGCGAGCCCGGGGAACCGGACCAGCCCGGCGAGCCGAACCAGCCCGAGGAGCCCGGTGAGCCCGGCGAGCCGGACCAGCCCGGCGAGGACGAGGAGGCCCCGCCGGCCGACACGTCCGACGACGGCGGCAACCTGGCCGAGACCGGTTCCTCCGCCCCGGTCGCCGGAATGGCCGCGGCCGCCGCGGCGCTGCTGGGTGCGGGCTCGTACCTGATCGTGCGCCGCCGCAAGGCCGCCCGGAACTGAACCGCGCCACAACACGGAACAACACCGAGGGGCCCTTCTCCCGGGTACCGGGAGAAGGGCCCCTCGCCCTGTCCGGGGCTCCGGACGGGGCGAGGCGTCAGCCGGTGTTGCGCAGGCCGGCCGCGACGCCGTTGACCGTCAGCAGCAGGGCGCGCGACAGCAGCGGGTCGGGGTCCTCGCCGCGGCGTGCGGCCTCGCGCTGCCGGGCCAGGAGCGTGACCTGGAGGTAGGAGATCGGGTCCAGGTAGGCGTCGCGGATGGCGAAGGTCTGCTTCAGCACCGGGTTGGCGTCCAGCAGCTCCTTCTCACCGGTGATCCGCAGCACCTCGCGCACCGTCAGCTCGTACTCGGCCTCGATGGTGGCGAAGATGTGCCGCAGCTCCTCGGGCACCAGCGTCTCCACGTAGTGCCGGGCGATCCGCAGGTCCGTCTTGGCCAGCGTCATCTCGACGTTGGCCAGGAAGTTGCGGAAGAAGTGCCAGCGCTCGTAGGCCTCCCCCAGGACGCTGTCGAGGCCGGCCTCCCGCGCCGCCTTCAGACCCGTGCCGACGCCGAACCAGCCGGGCACGATCTGCCGCGACTGGGTCCAGCCGAACACCCAGGGAATCGCCCGCAGCCCCTCCAGGCCGGCGCCGGAGTCCGGGCGCCGGGACGGGCGGGAGCCCAGGTGGAGGTCGGCGAGCTGGTCCACGGGGGTGGAGGCGAAGAAGTAGGCGGGCAGGTCCGGGTCCTCCACCAGCCTCCGGTAGGCGCCGTGGGCGGCGTCGGAGACGGTGTCCATCGCCGCGTCCCAGCGGGCCAGCGCCTCGTCCGACTGGCGCGGGGCGGTGTGGAGGGCGGACGCCTGGAGGGTCGCGGCGACGGTCTGCTCCAGGTTCTCCCGGGCGAGGGAGGGGACGAGGTACTTGTCCGAGATGACCTCGCCCTGCTCGGTGACCTTGATCTCGCCCTCCAGGGTGCCCCAGGGCTGGGCGAGGATCGCGTCGTGGGTGGGGCCGCCGCCGCGGCCGACGGTGCCGCCCCGGCCGTGGAAGAGCCGCAGCCGCACGCCGTGCCGGTGGGCCACGTCGCGCAGCCGCCGCTGGGCGCGGTGGATCTCCCACTGGGAGGTGGTGATGCCTCCGAACTTCGAGGAGTCGGAGTAGCCGAGCATGACCTCCTGGACGTCGCCGCGCAGGGCGACCAGCCGCCGGTAGGAGGGGTCCGACAGCATCTGGTCGAGGAGCTCGTCGGCGATGCGCAGCTCGTCGGTGGTCTCCAGCAGCGGCACGATGCCGATGCGGGCCCAGCCGGCGTGCAGGTCGATCAGGCCGGCCTCGCGGGCCAGCACGGCCACGGCGAACACGTCGTCGGCGCCCTGGCACATCGAGATGATGTAGGACTCGATGATCTCGGGGCCGAAGGTGTCCAGCGCCTTGCGGATGGTCTCGAAGACACCGAAGGTCTTCGCGCCGGCGGCGTCCAGCGACGGCGGGGTGGGGGCCAGCGGGCGGCGGGAGCGCAGTTCCTTGGCCAGCAGACGCTGCCGGTAGTCGCGCGGCATGTCGGCGTACCGCCAGGACTCCTCGCCGAGCCGGTCGAAGAGCTGCCCGAGGGCGTGGTGGTGGGCGTCGGCGTGCTCGCGCACGTCCATGGTGGCGAGCTGGAGGCCGAAGGCGGCCAGGGTGCGCAGCGCCCGGTTCAGGTGGCCGTCGGCGACCAGGGAGCCGCGGTGCTCGCGCAGGGAGGTCTGGACGAGGGCCAGGTCCTCGATCAGCTCGCCGGTGCCCAGGTAGTCGCGGCCGGGGACGTGCGGGGTGTCCTCGGCCAGCCGCTTGCGGGTGTTGAGGAGCTTCTGCCGGATGCAGGTGACCTTGAGCCGGTAGGGCTCCTCGGCGTTGAGCCGCTTGTAGCGGGGGCTGATCTCGGGGAGGAGTTCGAGGTCGCGCTGGAGGGAGTCCAGCAGTTCCTGCGTGGCCCCGCTGTTGCGGATGGAGTTGGACAGCGAGGCGCGCAGCTCGTCGATGTGCGCCAGGGCGTCGTTGATGCCGTGCTCGTGCTGGAGAAGCAGCACCTCCCAGGTCACGGCGGGGGTGACGTTGGGGTTGCCGTCGCGGTCGCCGCCGATCCAGGTCCCGAAGGTCAGCGGGCGGGTGGCGGGCGGCAGCGGGGCCCCGGCGCGCTCCAGTTCGGCCGAGAGGTCCTCCAGGACGTCGCCGACGGCGCCGAGGTGCAGCTCGTCGAGGTAGTAGATGGCGTTGCGGGCCTCGTCGGCGGGCTCGGGACGGGCCACGCGCAGCTCGTCGGTCTGCCAGATGAGGTCGATGTTCTCGGCGAGCCGCAGGTCGGTGCGGCGCCGCTCGTTGGGGTCGGTGTTCTCCAGCAGCTCGGCGACCTTGCGGAGCTTGGTGAGCACGGACCGGCGGGCGGCCTCGGTGGGGTGCGCGGTGAAGACGGGGCGTACGTTCAGGTTCTTCACCGTCTCCCGCAGGTGGGCGGGGTCGGCCTCCTTGAGCATGTCCGCCGCGCGGGCCAGGTATCCGCCCTCGGCGGCCCGGCGGGCGCGCAGTTCGCGTCCGCGGTGGACCTGCTCGGTGATGTTGGCCAGGTGGAAGTAGGTGGAGAAGGCCCGGACGAGCTTGGTCGCCGTCGCGAGGTCGGTCTTCCTGAGCAGGGCCGCGGCGGCTTCGCCGTCGGACCTGGTCAGGGCGCGTACGCGTTCGACGAGTTCCAGCAGCTCGGTGCCCTCCTGGCGGACCAGGGTCTCGCCGAGGAGGTCGCCCAGCCGGCGGATGTCGGCCCGCAGGGCGCTGCTCGTTCCGGGGGTGGGTTCGGGATTGCCGGATTCCGTCGGGCCTCCGGGGGTACTCGGAGGACCCGGTGTGGGGACCCCCCCGCCGGGGATGGGACTCGTACCACCGGTGTTCGGGGAGGTGTCGGCACTGCTCACAGGTGCGGCTCCTTGCGGCGATGCTTCTGGCAGGTCACGGACCGCGCTGTCCGACGACCACCAGGATAGGCCGCGCCCCGCCGCCGTGGATCATCCCGTCCACGATACGGCCCTGTTGTCCGATCGCCGGGGACTGCCATACTTACGATGCCGTAGGTTACGGCACCGTAAGTATGCGACCCCGTCCCCCAGCTTCAAACGAGAGTCACCTATGACCACTAGTCCGGACGTACTTAACACCGCTTCCAAGGCCCCTCCGAACGCGCAGCCGGCGAACGGAGACGCTCCGCCCCCCTCCGCCACGCTCGGCGGCGAACAGCGCCGTTCCATCGAGCAGATCACCCTGCTGCTGTTCATCACCGTCCCCTTCATCGCCCTGGTGGCCGCCATTCCGCTGGCCTGGGGCTGGGGGGTGAGCTGGCTGGACCTCGGGCTCCTGGTCGGCATGTACTTCCTGGGCTGCCACGGCATCACCATCGGTTTCCACCGCTACTTCACGCACGGCGCCTTCAAGGCGAAGAAGCCGCTGCGGGTGGCGCTGGCCATCGCCGGCTCGATGGCCGTGGAGGGTCCGCTCGTGAGGTGGGTCGCCGACCACCGCAAGCACCACAAGTTCTCCGACGCCGAGGGCGACCCCCACTCCCCCTGGCGCTACGGCGAGACCGTTCCCGCCCTGCTCAAGGGCCTGTGGTGGGCGCACATCGGCTGGATGTTCGACGAGGAGCAGACGCCGCAGCACAAGTACGCCCCCGACCTGATCAAGGATCCGGTGATCCGCCGGATCTCCCGTCAGTTCGTGCTGTGGACGGCCGTCTCGCTGCTCATCCCGCCGGTGGTCGGCGGGCTGGTGACGATGAGCTGGCAGGGTGCGCTGACCGCCTTCTTCTGGGGGTCGCTGGTCCGGGTGGCGCTGCTGCACCACGTCACCTGGTCGATCAACTCCATCTGCCACGCGGTCGGCAAGCGGCCGTTCAAGTCGCGTGACCGCTCCGGCAACGTGTGGTGGCTGGCGGTGCTCTCCTGCGGGGAGTCCTGGCACAACCTCCACCACGCCGACCCGACCTGCGCCCGGCACGGGGTTCTCAAGGGGCAGATCGACTCCAGCGCGCGGCTGATCCGCTGGTTCGAGAAGGCCGGCTGGGCGTACGACGTGCGCTGGCCGTCCGAGAAGCGGATCAACTCCCGTCGGCAGCCGGAGGCCGCCGAGGCGGCATGATGGAGGTGTGGCGACCGACGACAGCAGTACCAAGGACAGGGCTTCGAACCCCACCCGGCGGGGGCGCCGCCGGATGACGGGGAAGGAGCGCCGCGAGCAACTGCTGGACATCGGTCGCGCGCTCTTCGCCGAGCGGGGCTTCGAAGGCACGTCGGTGGAGGAGATCGCGGCCAAGGCCGGGGTCTCCAAGCCGGTGGTGTACGAGCACTTCGGCGGCAAGGAGGGGTTGTACGCGGTCGTGGTCGACCGGGAGATGCGCCGGCTGCTGGACATGGTGACGGGCGCGCTGACCGGCGGCCACCCGCGGGAGCTGCTGGAGCAGGCGGCGTTCGCGCTGCTGGACTACATCGAGCAGTACACCGACGGCTTCCGGATCCTGGTCCGCGACTCGCCCGTCGCCCAGTCGACGGGCACCTTCGCCTCGCTGATCAGCGACATCGCGACCCAGGTGGAGGACATCCTCGGCCTGGAGTTCAAGGCGCGCGGCTTCGACCCGAAGCTGGCGCCCCTGTACGCGCAGGCGCTGGTCGGGATGGTGGCGCTGACCGGGCAGTGGTGGCTGAACGCGCGCAAGCCGAACAAGTCCGAGGTTGCCGCCCACCTGGTGAACCTGGCCTGGCACGGCCTGGACGGGCTGGAGCCCAGGCCGCGTCTGATAGGCCACCGGCGCAGCTAGCCTCGTCCCGCCCCCGCCCCGGACCCGCCACGGGTCCGGGGCGGGGGCCGTTCCGGCCGGGTGCCGGTCAGGCGGGCTTGCGGGCCACGGCGAAGATCCGGCGGAACGGGAACCAGGTGCCGTGCGGGCCCTTCGGGTAGGCCTCGCGCAGCAGGTCGCGGTACTCGGCGAGGAACGCGTCGCGGGCCGCGGGGTCGCCGTCGAGGGCGGCGAGCACCGGGCGCAGGGCGGTGCCCTTGGTCCACTCCAGCACCGGGTCGTCGCCGGTGAGGAGGTGCACATGGGTGGTCTCCCAGACGTCAACCTCGCAGCCGAGGTCCGCGAGCAGGCGCGCGTACTCGGCCGGCTCGGCCACGGGGGTGCGCACGGCGTCCCGGCCCAGCCGGTCGCGCCAGCGCGGGGAGGTGCGCAGTCCGGCCAGGAGGGTGTGGCTGGGAGCGGTGAAGTTGGCGGGGACCTGGAAGGCGAGGACGCCGCCGGGACGGAGGGCGTCGACCCACAGCGGGAAGCGTTCGGTGTGCCCGCCCGGCTTCCCCTCGCCCCCGGCGGGGGGAAGCCAGTGGAGAGCCGCGTTGGACACGATCAGGTCGTGGGGGGACCCGGGGCGCCAGTCGGCGATGTCGGCGTGGACGAAGTCCAGGTGGCCGCCGCCCGTGGTGGGGCCGGAGTAGGCGCGGGCCTCGGCGAGCATGGCCTCGGAGACGTCGTAGCCGGTGATGAGGGCGCCGGGCCAGCGTTCGGCGAGCAGGAGGGTGGGGCCGCCCGGTCCGCAGCCCAGATCGGCGATGCGCGGCCGGGAGGAGGGCAGTTCGGGGATCCGGGCGAGGAGGTCGTACAGCGGACGCAGCCGGGGGGTCGCGTGGTAGCGGTACTGCTCCGGGTCCCAGTCGGGAATGCCGGCGTCGGGTGAGGCACTCATGGGAAGAACCCTTCCCCACAGCTTATCTTGACGTCAAGAGACTTCATGTCGACAGAACTACTACACTGTCTCCATGCAGGACGAGGTCGACCGACTGGTGGCAGCATGGCGTCGCGAGCGCCCCGATCTCGATGTGGAACCCCTGGAGGTGCTCAGCCGCGTCAGCAGGCTCGCCCGCCATCTCGACCGGGCCCGCCGCATCGCCTTCGCCGCGCACGGGCTGGAGCCGTGGGAGTTCGACGTGCTGACCGCGCTGCGCCGCGCGGGCGCCCCCTACCAGCTCTCCCCGGGGCAGCTGCTGACCCAGACCCTGGTCACCTCCGGCACCATGACCAACCGCATCGACCGGCTCGCCAAGAAGGGCCTCGTGGAGCGGCTCCCCGACCCCAGCGACCGGCGCGGCGTCCTGGTCCGGCTGACGGACGCCGGACGCGACCGGGCCGATCGCGCCCTGGCCGGGCTGCTGGAGCAGGAGAAGGCCATCCTCGCCGAACTCTCCCCGGCCCAGCGCGGTGAGCTGGCCGGACTGCTGCGGCGGCTCACCGCCCCCTTCGACAACGTCTCCGGGCAGCACGGCTAGGCCCCGCCCCCCGCTCGCGCCGCGGCACACGTCTGTCATGTCCCTGACGCCACGGGCGGCGGTACGGGTCATGTGGTGACCTGCTCCAGGTCCACCGGGCCGACCCCCGCCCGGCGGGCCAGCGCCACCGCGGCCAGGGTGGAATGCACCCCCAGCTTGCCCAGCACGTTCTGCATGTGGGTGCGGACCGTGTGCGGGGACAGGTACAGCCGCTCGGCGACCGCCTTGCGGCCCAGCCCGGCCACCATGCAGCGCAGCACCTCGTGCTCGCGCGGGGTCAGCGACTCCACCAGCCGCTCGCTCTCGGTGCGGTGCCTGCGGTTCGCCGTCAGCTCGCGCAGCACCCCGGTCAGCAGGGCGGGCGGCAGGTGCGTCTCCCCCCGCAGCACGCCCCGGACCACCTGGAGCAGCCGGGACAGCGAGCAGTCCTTGGCGACCCAGCCCGACGCCCCCGCCTGGAGCGCCGCCGCCGCGCGGCGCGGATCGTCGCGCTCGGCCAGCACGACCGTGCGGACGCCGGGATGGGCGGCGTGGATCCGCGAGACCAGCGCGATCCCGCCGACCGCGGCCTGCTCCTCCCCCGGCTCCGGCGGGTGCGTCTCCCCCGCCGCCGGCGGCACCCCGCCCAGATCGGCGTCGACCAGCAGCACGTCGAAGCGGCGGCCGTCGGACACGGCCCGCTCCACGGCGCGCAGGGCCGCGGGGGCACTGCCCGCCGCGGCCACGTCCACGTCCTGCTCCACCGCGAGCGCGGCGGCGAGCGACTCGGCGAATATGCGGTGGTCGTCCACCACGAGAACCCGGATACGTTGCACGCACACCCCCAGTCGCCGGAAAGGACCCGTCCGCACCGGACGCGGCGCCCGGTGCGGGGATCCTCCCCGGTCGCACGGCCGCCGCCGTGACCTGCTGGTACCCCGTGCCGGGCGTCGCATCCGGCGTGTCTCGCCCCCTGAAACGGCACCGGCCCCCACCGGCGCCGTCCATCAGCGTAGGGCCGGGACCCGGCGAGGGAAGCCGATTGGGGAAAACCGACCGGTTCCCCACCCTTTCCGAACGCCGCAGGCGCTCTCCGTGACCTCCCCCGGTACACGGAACGGCCGTTTCCGCCGGGATGCGATCACCCGGCGGAAACGGCCGTCCCTCGCGCCCGCGCTCCTCAGCCGTCCAGCCGGCGCGCCCCCGTCGAGGGCACCGCCTCGAACAGACGCGGGGTCCGGTGGCCGGCCGCGGCGAACGCGCCGGTGACGGCCGCCCCGATCTCCTCCGCCCCGGCCTCCTCCACCAGGACGATCGCCGAGCCGCCGAAACCGCCGCCCGTCATCCGGGCCCCCAGGGCGCCCGCCGCGACGGCCGTCTCCACCACCAGGTCCAGCTCGGGGCAGGAGACGGCGAAGTCGTCGCGGAGCGAGGCGTGCCCGGCGGTCAGGACCGGGCCGATGGCGCGGGTCTCGCCCGCGTCGAGGCGGGTGATGACCTCCCGCACCCGCTCGTTCTCGGTGACCACGTGGCGCACCAGAGGACGCAGGTCCGGATCGGACAGCCGGGCCAGCGCCGCGTCCAGCTCCCCGTACGGCACATCGCGCAGGGCGCGCACGCCCAGGGCCTCGGCGGCCGCCTCGCAGCCCGCCCGGCGCCGGCCGTACTCGCCGTCGCCCAGCGCGTGCTTGACCCGGGTGTCCACCACCAGCAGCCGCAGCCCCTCGGCCGCCAGGTCGAACGGGACCTGGCGGCGGGCCAGGTCCCGGGTGTCCAGGTGGAGCGCGTGCCCGGCCGTGCAGCACGCCGACGCCATCTGGTCCATGATCCCGCTGGGCACCCCGACGAAGGCGTTCTCGGCCCGGCGGCAGAGCAGGGCGATCCGCTCGGGGTCCAGGCCCAGGCCGTACAGGTCGTTCAGCGCGAGGGCGACGGACACCTCCAGCGCGGCCGAGGAGGACAGCCCCGCACCGGTCGGCACATCGCTGTGGATGTACAGGTCCGCCCCCCCGGCCGTCCTCCCCGAGTCGCCGGAGAGCAGGCCCGCCTCGCGCAGCGCCCACACCACGCCGGCCGGGTAGGCGGCCCAGCCGCCCGTCCCCCCGCCCGGGAACTGCTTGCCCACGTGCAGCCGGACCGTGCCGCCCGGCACGTCGGCCGAGTGCACGTTCAGCACCCCGTCGTCGCGCCGGGCCGCCGCCACCCGGGTGGTGTGCGGCAGCGCGAGCGGCATCACGAAACCGTCGTTGTAGTCGGTGTGCTCGCCGATCAGGTTGACCCGGCCCGGCGCCGCCCACACCCCGGCGGGCTCACCGCCGTGGACCGCGCGGAAGCCGTCGGCCGCCTCCCGGGCGGCCGCCTCCGCCGTCCCCGTCCCGCTCATCCGCCGCTCCCCGCCTTCGCCTCGTTCTCCCGGGCGTTCTCCCGGACACTCCCCTGGGTGTTCTCCAGCGCCTTCCCCCGGGCGAAGGCCCAGGCGTCGGCGACGATGTCCCTCAGATCGGTGCGGGACGGCCGCCAGCCCAGCCGCTCCCTGGCCCGGTCCGCCGAGGCGACCAGGAACGCCGGGTCGCCGCCGCGGCGGGGCGCGACCACCTCGGGCACGGGGTGGCCGGTGACCTCGCGGACCGTCCTGACGACCTCGCGGACCGAGAAGCCGTTGCCGTTGCCGAGGTTGCACACCAGGTGCTCGCCGGGCCGGGCGGCCTCCAGCGCCAGCAGGTGCGCCTCGGCCAGGTCGGCGACGTGGATGTAGTCGCGCACGCAGGTGCCGTCGGGCGTCGGGTAGTCGTCGCCGTAGACCGAGATGGCCTCCCGCTGCCCCAGGGCGACCTGGAGCACCAGCGGGATGAGGTGCGACTCGGGCTGGTGGCGCTCGCCCAGGACCCCGGTCCTGCCGCGGTACGCGCCCGCCACGTTGAAGTAGCGCAGCGAGACCGCGGCCAGTCCGTGGGCCGTGCACTCGCCCGCGATCATGTGGTCCACGGCGAGCTTCGAGGCGCCGTAGGGGCTGGTCGGCGCGGTGGGGGCGTCCTCGGGGATGGGAATGGACTCGGGCTCGCCGTAGGTGGCGGCCGTGGAGGAGAACACCAGGGTGCGGACGCCCGCCCCCCGCATCGCGTCCAGCAGCGCCATCGTGCCGCCGACGTTGTTCCGCCAGTACTTCCCGGGGTTCACCACGGACTCGCCCACCTGCGAACTGGCGGCGAAGTGCAGCACCGCGTCGTACGAGCCGTCCAGCCAGCGCGCCGCGTCCTGAATGCGTCCCTCGATGAACTCCGCGCCCTCGGGCACGCCCTCCCGGAAGCCGGTGGACAGGTCGTCCAGTACCGTCACCCGGTGCCCCGCCTCCAGCAGGTGCGCCGCGACGACGCTCCCGACGTAACCGGCCCCGCCGGTCACCAGATACGTGCCGCTCACTCGCTTGCCACCTCTCGCAGTCGTTCGGCGGCGGCCTCCGGGGGCACGTCGTTGATGAAGACGCCCATGCCCGACTCGGAACCCGCCAGATACTTCAACTTTCCCGATGTGCGGCGAATGGTGAAGAGTTCCAGGTGCAGGGCGAAATCCGCCCGCTCGGCCCAGTCCCCGCCGTCCTCCGGCCCGGTGGGCGCCTGGTGCCAGCCCGCGATGTACGGCGTGGGGGGCTCGCCGGGCCCGAAGATCCGGTCGAAGCGCCGCAGCAGTTCCAGGTAGACCCCGGGGAACTCG
Source organism: Streptomyces glaucosporus (assembly GCF_039533345.1). Taxonomy (NCBI): domain Bacteria; kingdom Bacillati; phylum Actinomycetota; class Actinomycetes; order Kitasatosporales; family Streptomycetaceae; genus Streptomyces; species Streptomyces glaucosporus. The sequence continues at coordinate 69,501 of NZ_BAAATJ010000002.1, forward strand.
GCGCGGGCCCCGTCGTCCAGAGCCGTCAGGTCCGGCACCCGCCGCCGCGGGTACAGGTGCACCTCGTAGGGCCAGCGCGCGGCGTGCGGCACGAAGGCGGTCCAGTGCTCCGCGTCGAGGACCACGCGCCGCCCGTCGGCACGCTCGGCGGCCACGATGTCGTCGAACAGGTTGCCGCCCGTGCGCTCCCGGTGGGCGGCGGCCGAGCGCAGCATCCGCTCGGTGCGCGGTGTGACGAAGGGGTAGGCGTAGATCTGGCCGTGGGGGTGGCCGAGGGTGACGCCGATCTCCCTGCCGCGGTTCTCGAAGCAGAACACCTGCCGGACGCCGGGCAGCGCGGAGAGCTCGGCGGTGCGGTCGGTCCAGGCGGCCAGGACCAGGGCGGCCCGGCCCTCGTCCAGGTCGGCGAAGGACGCGTCGTGGTCGGAGGTGAAGCACACCACCTCGCAGCGTCCGGCGCCCGGGGCGCGCGGGAACAGGCCGCCGGGGTCCCCGGCCTCCGCCGGGCCCGGCGGGCCCGCGAGGGAGGGGAAGCGGTTCTCGAAGACCGCCACCTCGTAGTCCTCCGCCGGAATCTCCGTCGCACGTCCGTTCCGGGACGGGCAGAGCGGGCACTCGTCCGGCGGCGGGTGGTACGTGCGCGCCTGGCGGTGCGCGGTGACGGCGATCCACTCGTCCAGCAGCGGGTCGTGGCGGATCTCCGAGGAGGTGGCGACGGCATCGAGGGGACGCCGGTCCGGCGCGTCGCGCCCCGGGGCGCCGTGTGCGTCGTAGTAGATGAGCTCACGGCCGTCCGCGAGGCGAGTCGAAGTCTTTTTCACACCGGGCCTCCCTCTACTGCAATCCAAACATAATCGAACACAAAAAACCATGAGTGAACATTGACGTCAAGGGGCCGCCCCCACGCACACCGGCCCCGTCACGCCATGGAGGCGACCTGCTCATGCCGTACCAGTTGGCCCAGGATCTGCGGCTCCCCACGAACGCCCTGGACTACGCGATCCTCGCCATCTACTTCCTCGTCGTCCTGGGAGTCGGGTTCGCGGCCCGGCGCAGCGTCAAGACCAGCCTCGACTTCTTCCTCTCCGGCCGCTCGCTCCCGGCCTGGGTCACCGGCCTCGCCTTCGTCGCGGCCAACCTCGGCGCCCTGGAGATCCTGGGCATGGCCGCCAACGGAGCGCAGTACGGCGCCTACACCGTGCACTGGTACTGGGTGGGCGCCATCCCGGCCATGGTCTTCCTCGGCCTGGTGATGATGCCCTTCTACTACGGGTCGCGGGTGCGTTCGGTCCCCGAGTTCCTGCTGCACCGCTTCGGACCGTCCTCCCACCTGCTGAGCGCGATCCTCTTCTCCGCCGCCTCCGTGCTGATCGCCGGCGTCAACCTCTACGCGCTCGCCATCGTCCTGGAGGCCCTGCTCGGCTGGCCGCAGTGGGTGTCCATCGTCGTCGCCGGCCTGTTCGTCCTGCTCTACATCACCCTGGGCGGCCTCTCCTCGGCCATCTACAACGAGGTCGTGCAGTTCTTCGTGATCCTGGCCGGACTGATCCCGCTGACCGTCGTCGGCCTCAAGCGGGTCGGCGGCTGGGACGGGCTGTACGACTCCCTCACCGGCTCCAGGGGCGAGAACTTCATGTCCGCCTGGGGCGGTACCGGCATCGGCTCGGACAACCCGCTCGGCGCCAACTGGCTCACCATCGTGCTCGGTCTCGGCTTCGCCCTGAGCTTCGGCTACTGGACGACCAACTTCGCCGAGGTGCAGCGCGCCCTGTCGGCCAAGAACCTCTCCGCGGCCCAGCGCACCCCGCTGATCGCCGCCTTCCCCAAGATCTTCATCCCGGCGATCGTCGTCATCCCCGGCCTGATCGCGCTGGTGGTCTCGCCGAACATCGGACGGGGCGACGGGCTCCAGTACAACGACGCGATCCCGCTGCTGATGAGGGACCTGCTGCCCAACGGCGTGCTGGGCGTGGCGGTGACCGGCCTGCTCGCCGCCTTCATGGCGGGCATGGCCGCCAACGTCTCCTCCTTCAACACGGTGTTCACCCACGACGTCTGGCGGGCCTATCTGGTGAAGAACCGCCCGGACGAGTACTACGTGGTCACCGCGCGGGTGGTCACCGCGATCGGCGTGCTGCTGGGCATGGGGACGGCGTTCATCGCGGCGTCCTTCAGCAACATCATGAACTACCTCCAGACGCTGTTCTCCTTCTTCAACGTGCCGCTGTTCACCGTGTTCATCATCGGCATGTTCTGGAAGCGGATGACTCCCGCCGCCGGTTTCTGGGGGCTGCTGGCGGGCACGGTCGCAGCGATGATCAACTACTTCTGGTTCTACCGGGCGGGCCTCATCGACATCCCCTCCGACCAGGGCGCCAACTTCGTCTCGGCCATCATCGCCTTCGTCGTCGGCGCGATCGTCGTCCTCGTCGTCACCCTCTTCACCAGGCCCAGGCCCGTCGAGCAGCTGGCCGGCCTGGTGTACGGCACCCGCTCCCCCGGTCTGGAGGAACTCCCGGAGAAGGGGGACGAGGCCTGGTACCGCAGGCCCGCACTGCTGGGCTGGGGCGCGATCGTCCTCGCCGCCCTCTGCTACATCCCGTTCTCCCTCTGATCCCCCCGGGCACCGCACAGCGAAGGATGTGATCCACCGTGACGAACGGCGTGAACGGCCCGCACGGCTCCCACGACTCCACCGGCGCGGACTGGCAGGAGGAGGAGAAGGAGCTGGAGGAACGCTCGGCCAGCGCCGCCCGGCTGTTCGACATCCGCCGGGTCATCGGCCTCCTGTTCCTGATCTACGGCATCCTGGTCACCCTCGCCGGGGTCTTCGTCTCCGACGAGAACCTCAGGAAGGCGCAGGACATCAACATCAACCTGTGGACCGGGCTGGCGATGCTCGCCCTGGGGCTGCTCTTCCTGCTCTGGCTCCGGCTGAGCCCGACGGTCCCGCCGCCGTCCGCGGAGGAGCGCGAGCGCAGGTCCGCTCCCCGGGAGCGTCCGTCCCGCGGCGAGTGACCCCCCGGTCCGCGGCCGGCCGGCGTCCGGGGGCGGTGCCCGCCTCAGCCCGCCCCCGGCTCCTTCCTCCCGGCCGCTCCGGGGCCGGTTCCGGCCACCCGGTCGAGCAGACCGGTCCGGGCCGCGAGCGCCGCCGCCTCCAGCCGCGAGCCGACCCCCAGCTTCGCCAGCACCCGCTGCACGTGCGTACGGGCCGTGCTGGCCGCGATCCCCATCCCCGCCGCGATCCGCCGGGTGTCCTCCCCCTCGGCCACCCGCACCAGCACCTCGGCCTCCCGCGGGGTGAGCATCTCCAGCAGCCGGGCGCCCTCGTCGTCCGGCTCGGCCGTGGGGTTGAGGAGCTCGGCGAACGCCCCCTGGAGCAGTTGCGGCGTCACCGCCGCCTCTCCCGTGCGCGCCCTGAGCATCCCGCGCTCGACGCCCTCGATCCGCTCGTCGTGCCGTACGTAGCCCGACGCTCCCGCCGCGAAGGCCGCCGCTATCCCCCTGGGGCTGGGCACCGGGCCCAGCACCACCACCGCTATCTGCGGTCTCTCCCGCTTGATCCGCGCCACCGGGTCGAACGCCCCCGGCTCCGCGGGCGCGGCCGTGCCCCACAGGCAGACCTCCGGCACCCTGCCGATCACCAGATCGGCGGCCCCCGCGGCCGGCGCGGCGGCGGCGAGCACCCGGTGCCCGCGCAACCTCAGCGCCGAGGCGAGCGCCTCGGCGTGCAGACGGTGGTCGTCGACCACCATGAGCCGCACGGTCATCCGCACCCCTGTCGTTCCGCCCGCCGACCCGTTCCGGGCCCTGTCCCGACCCGGCAAGCTACACGCTCCCCCCGGCGGTGCGCGCCCCTTCCGACGAGAACGGCACGAGCGGCCCCGCGCTTCTTCACCGGGAAGTGCGGGACCGCTCGCGCCGGGCGGGTCCGGGCCGGCCCGGACCGTACCGGACCGGGGAGCCGGGTCAGCCGAAGGCCAGGACGTGCCCCTTGTTGAGGCTCTCGTCCGTGGAGAACCTGTTCGCCACGACGAAGAACCTGCCCTCGTACCAGTGCATGGTGCTCCCGTCGCTCAGGGCCAGCTCGTTCTCCTGCTCCGCGCCGGCCTCCGGGAGCCGTGCGTACGGGGCCGCCTCGCCGGTGTCCGGGTCGACGGAGGTGATCAGCCCCGCCTTGTCGTACGAGATCCGCTCGTAGGCGAGCAGCCTGCCGTCGTACGACGCCAGCGGGCTGACCTGGCGGCCCTCGCCGGTGGGTTTGGAGAGCCACTTCGCCTTGCCGGTGGACAGGTCGTACGCCGCGATCTCGTTGTGGCTCATCCCGGATCCGCTGCCCTGGTGCGTCATGGTCTGCAGGTACAGGGCGTCGTGCTCCTCGTCCACCAGGACGTTGTCGCAGTGGGCGACCCCGGAAGCCCCGCAGAGGAAATCGAAGCGGCCCTCGGGGACCCGGATCTTCGACCGGGTCCTCCCCTTGTCGTCGAGGGCGACGATGTCGGTGTAGTCGGATCCCTCGCCGGCCATGAGGCCGAGCACCACGGGGTCGCTGGAGAAGACGGTCCTGACGTCGGCTCCGAGCGGGACCTTCCACTCCCAGGCCTTCTCACCGTCGGGCTTGACCGCCTGGATCGACTGGCGTCCCGTGGAGAAGCACGTGACCAGCGCGACGAGCCGTTTCCCGCCGATGTAGGAGTCGTCCCGGCAGTCGGCGGCGTCCTCCATGCGCCACCGCACCCTGCCGGTGGACAGGTCGTAGCCGATCGCGTCGCCGATCCACGACACGGCGGCGACGTCGCCGCTCACCGCCATCTCGGTACCGGTGAACTCGTCCGTCTCCCCCCGTTCGGCGGGCAGGTCCTCGCGCCACAGCTCCTTCCCCCGGGCGAGGTCGATCGCCATGATCTTCTCGCACATGCCTCCCCACTGGACGACGATCCTGCCGCCCGACTGGTGGGGGGCAGCCGCGCAGCTGTCGCCGCGCACCAGGTCCAGGGACCAGATTTCCTTCCCGGTGTCCACGTGGTACGCGGTGACGGATTCGGGCAGCGCTCTGACCAGCATGTCCTCGAAGAACCAGGTTCCCCGGGCCGTCTCGTTCCCCTGCCTCTCCGACATGTCGGGGGGACCGTCCTCCCAGATCACGCCGAACCGCTTCTTGTGCTCGCGCCGGTGGTCGTCCCGACCGGTCTTCCCGTCGCCCTTCGCGGCCTCCGTCCCGCCGTCGTCCTCGGTCAGGAACCAGACGCCGCCTCCGGCCGCCAGCAGGACCGCGACCACCGCGGCGACGATCGCCAGGAGCTTCCTCCCCCTGCCGCCGCCCCCCGCCGGCTGCGCGCCGCCGCCCGCCATGGGCCGCGTCGGATGCTCGCCGTACTCGCCGTACTGCCCGTACACCGGCGGTTGGCCGTACGGCTGCCGCGGATGGCCGTACGACGGCGGAGGCGGCGATGGGGGGTGGCCGTACGACGGCGGCGGGTCCTGCGGCGGTCCGAAACCGCCGGACGGCGGCTCGCTGGGCGGCGGAGGCGGCGGCTGCGACATGGGTCCCCCTCATTCACGCGCGGGCCGGGCGCCGGCCCGCCACTCTCGGCGGCTGTCGGCCTGCGGACACCGTCGGCCGGAACGCGCCGACCGGAACACCGGCTGGAACACCGGCCGGAACGAAGCCTTTCTACCACCGGCCCGCCGCAGGGCCGTGGGCGGTTCCGGGGCGGGCGGCGCGGCGGGGCGGAAAACACCGGGGGCGGCCGCGCGATGCGCGGCCGCCCCCGGGCGAGAACCGGTCCTGCCCGGTCCTAGTTGTAGGCCAGGATCGCCAGGTCGCTCAGGTTGTCGGTGGCGTAGAACTTGTAGTTCACGAGGAAGAAGTGGCCGTCCTTCCAGTACGGGCGCACGTCCGACCCGGAGGCCGTGTCGTACTCCCGCTTCAGGTCCTCGATCGGCATCTTCATCCGCAGGGACGCCTTGCCGGTCTTCGGGTCGAGCGCGACGATCTTGCCGGGCCTGTCGTAGGTGGGCGGCTCGTAGGCGATCAGCGCGCCGTTCTCCGCGGTGACCGGAACGATCAGCCCCTCCTCGGTGGGCTTGCCCAGCCACTTGGACTTGCCGGTGGTGAGGTCGAAGGCGATGACCTCGTTGATCCGTCCGTAGTCGGAGTCGCCCTGGTGCGGCTGGGAGGACAGGTACAGGGTGTCGCCTTCCACCACCGTGCCGGAGCAGTCGCTGAGCGAGATGCCGCGGCATCCCAGGTTGTGCCGGTCCTTGTCGATGGAGATCTTGCGCTGGAGCTTGCCCTTGTCCGACAGCACCATCAGGTCGGTGACGTCGATGCTGGTCTCACCGCCCGCGTTGACGCCGAGCACCAGCGGATCGGTGGACAGGACCTTGAGGACGTCGACGCCCTTGGGAGCCGTCCACTCCCACAGCTTCTCGCCCTTCTGGCCCACCCCCTGGACCTTCTGCGACTCGCGGAACCCGCACTCCAGCTTGGCGACGAGCCGGCTGCCGCCCGCGTAGCCGCGGTCCCGGCACGTGGGGTTCTCCTCCTGCCGCCACAGCTCCTTGCCGGTCCTCAGGTCGTAGCCGACGGCGTTACCGATCCAGGACGCGGCGGCCACGTTGCCGCTGACGGCCATCTCCGTGTAGCTGAACTCCGTCGCGTTCGTGTCCTTCGACGGCAGTTCCTTCTTCCAGAGCTCCTTGCCCGAGGCCAGGTCGACGGCCATGATGAACTCGCAGCGGCGGCCGAACTGGACCACGGTCTTGTCGCCCGACGCCTCGGGTGCCGCGGCGCAGCTCTTCGCACGCGGCATCTCGATGGTCCACGCCACCTTGCCGGTCTTCATGTCGTAGGCGGTGGTGGAGGTCGTCGTGGTCTTGACGATGTTGTCGCCGGCGAACCAGGTGCCGGGAACATCGGTGAGGATGTCCTTCTTGTCCACCTTGGGCGGATCGATCTTCCAGGCGAACTCGGCGTCGACCGGCTTCTTCTCGCCGGTGTCGGTGCCGTCGCTGCCGCCGTTCGCGCCGCCCTCGCTGGATCCCCTGGTGTCGCCCTTGGCCTCGGTTTCGCCGTCGCCACCGGTCAGGAACCAGATGCCGCCGCCCGCCACCAGCAGGACCGCGACCACCGCAGCGACAACGGCGATGATCTTGCCGTTCCCTCCGCCCGTGGACGTCCCGCCGTCCGTGCTGGGCATGGGCTGCGTCGGGTACGCCCCGTACGGCTGCTGGCCGTACGCGGGCGGCTGGCCGTACGCCGGAGGCTGACCGTACGGCTGCTGACCGTAGGCGGGCGGCTGGCCGTACGGCTGCTGGCCGTACGCCGGGGGCTGGCCCGACTGCGGATAGCCGTAGGGCGGCGGGGTCTGCGGGGGGTACGGCGGCTGCGCGCCGGCGCCGGACGCGGGCTGCTGGGGGTAGCCGTACGCCGGCGACGGGCCCTGCGGCGGCCCGAAGCCGCCGGGCGGCGGGGGCTGCTGGCCGGGCTGCTGCGGCTGGTCGGACGGCGACGACTCCCCGGAGGACGGCGACGGGTCCTTGGAGAACGCGTCCCGCTGCGGCTGCTGCCCGCCGGGCTGCTCCGGGGACTGCTGCGGATCGCCGTACGAGGACGACGGTTCCTGCGGTGCGCCGAAACCGCCCGAGGGCGGCTGGTTGGGTGGCGGAGGCGGCTGCGACATGGGTTTCCTCATTCACGCGCGGACCGGCTGCCCAGCCCTTCAGCCCCCCGTAGGGCAGAGCGCATCGGACACTGGCCCGCCACTTCTCGACTGTTCTCGACGTTGGGACACCGGCGGTGGAACGAAGCTCTTTCTACCACCGGACACCGACAGGTCCGCTGTCGGTTCCCGTCCGGCGATGAGGTGAGACCGCTCCGTTATCCTCCCCGCCGCCCTCCGGGCCGCTCCGAAGCCGGTTCCGGGAGGCCGGTTCCGGGGAGCCGGTTCCAGGGCGCGGCCGGCTCCGGGGGCCGGGGCCGCGCCCGCCGTCACCCCTCCTCGGCCAGCTCCAGCCAGCGCGTCTCCAGCTCCTCCCGCTCCCCGGACAGCTCCCGCAGCTCGGCGTCCAGCCCGGCGACCCTCTCGAAGTCGGTGGCGTGCTCGGCCATCTCGGCGTGGAGCGCCGCCTGCCGCTCCTCGATCCGCTCCAGCCTGCGCTCGATGCGCTGCAGCTCCTTCTGGGCCGCCCGGGAGAGGGCCGCCTGCTTGGCGGGCTTCTCCGGCCCGGCGGCCGGGGCGGCCGTCCTCGAAACCGGAGCGCCCGGGGCCGTGGAGACCTGCCGCATCCGCTCGCGGCGCTCCAGGTACTCGTCGATCCCGCGTGGCAGCATCCGCAGTGTGCCGTCGCCCAGCAGCGCGTACACCCGGTCCGTGGTGCGCTCGGTGAAGTAGCGGTCGTGGGAGATGACGACCAGCGTGCCGGGCCAGCCGTCGAGCAGGTCCTCCAGCTGGGTCAGCGTCTCGATGTCCAGGTCGTTGGTCGGCTCGTCCAGGAACAGGACGTTCGGCTCGTCCATCAGCAGCCGCAGGAGCTGGAGCCGCCGCCGCTCGCCGCCGGAGAGGTCGCCGACCGGCGTCCACTGCTTCTCCTTGCCGAACCCGAAGCGCTCGCACAGCTGCGAGGCGCTCATCTCGCGCCCCTTGCCCAGGTCGACGCGGGCACGGACCTTCTCCACCGCCTCCAGCACGCGCCAGGAGGGGTCGAGTTCGGCCACCTCCTGCGAGAGGTACGCCAGCCGCACCGTCCTGCCGACCCTGATCCGGCCGCCGGCGGGCTGCTCCTCGCCGCCGCTCCCGGCCGCCGCGGCCAGCGCCCGCAGCAGTGAGGTCTTGCCCGCGCCGTTGACGCCGACCAGGCCGATCCGGTCGCCGGGGCCGAGCTGCCAGGTCAGGTGCTTGAGCAGCACCTTGGGCCCGGCCTGGACCGTCACGTCCTCCAGGTCGAAGACGGTCTTGCCCAGCCGCGAGTTGGCGAACTTCATCAGCTCGGCGCTGTCGCGCGGCGGCGGCACGTCGGCGATCAGCGCGTTGGCCGCCTCGATGCGGAAGCGGGGCTTGCTGGTGCGGGCGGGGGCGCCGCGCCGCAGCCAGGCCAGCTCCTTGCGGACCAGGTTCTGCCGCTTGGCCTCCTCGGTGGCGGCGATGCGCTCGCGTTCGGCGCGGGCGAAGACGTAGTCGCTGTAGCCGCCCTCGTACTCGTGCACCGTGCCGCGCTGCACGTCCCACATCCGGGTGCACACCTGGTCCAGGAACCAGCGGTCGTGGGTGACGCAGACCAGGGCCGAGCGGCGCTGCCGCAGGTGCCCGGCGAGCCATGCGATGCCCTCGACGTCGAGGTGGTTGGTGGGCTCGTCCAGCACGATCAGGTCCTGCTCGGCGATGAGCAGCTTGGCCAGCGCGATGCGCCGCCGCTCGCCGCCCGACAGCGGGCCGATGACGGTGTCCAGTCCCTGCGGGAAGCCGGGCAGGTCCAGCCCGCCGAACAGTCCGGTGAGGATGTCGCGGACGCGGGCGTTCCCGGCCCACTCGTGGTCGGCCATGTCGCCGATGACCTCGTGCCGGACGGTGGCGGCCGGGTCGAGCGAGTCGTGCTGGGTGAGCACGCCCAGCCGCAGCCCTCCCGTGTGGGTGACGCGTCCCTCGTCGGCGGGTTCCAGCTTGGACAGGATGCGGATGAGGGTGGTCTTGCCGTCGCCGTTCCGCCCGACGACGCCGATCCGGTCCCCCTCGCCGACACCGAGGGAGACGCCGTCGAGCAGCGCACGGGTGCCGTACACCTTGCCGACGGCTTCCAGATTGACGAGGTTCGTGGCCATGGGGCTCCCGCTGCCCGGCGCACCGGGCTGGTGTGGTCTCGAATGGGCTGGTCAGCCTCTCAGCCTAGTCGCCGCCGGACGGACACGGCTCCGTCCGGCCCACACCGCCCCGGGCGGCCCCGGGTCAGTACCCCTGGCCGTGCTGGTCGGAGCCCGAGCGCGGGGTGGGCCGGTTCAGGCCGAACAGCGAACCGGTGGCGCTCGTCAGCTCCGCGGCGCACCCCGAGGACGTGTCGTCCGGTATGCCCATCCGGCGCAGGGCTCCGGAGAACACGTCCTCCAGCAGCGCCAGACGCCAGCTCAGCTCGGCGGGGCCGACCTGGCCGCGGGGGCGGTTCGCCAGGAGGGTCAGCACGTCCTGGGCGTTGGACTGGAGGTCGGCCAGGCTCTGCCAGCCGTTCGGCACGTGGACGGGGGACCGTCCCGACGCCTCGGCGCCCGGCGCGCCGAGCGTCACGGGGAGCTGGGTGGGGATCGTGGAGTACCAGTCGACCAGCGCGCCGCCGAGATCGGCCCGCAGCCCGTCCAGGAAGGACAGCAGCACGGCCGCCCCCATGGGGGGCGTGACGGGCTCGATCCGCGGAGGGGCGTTGTCGGGCGCGGGCGGTCTGCCGGGCGCGCTCGTTCCCAGGAACGAGCGGATGACGACCGAGACCTCCTCCTGCTGCCGCGGGGCGGGACGCTGGGCGGGCACCAGGAACGCCCTCACGGGCGCGATGCCGCGAGCGGCCTGCTCGGCGGCCGCCTGGCACGCGTAGTCAGTGGGCACGGAACGGTCCCCCTTCTTCCGAAGCCGCCTTGTCCCGCGGCGTCGGCCTTACGTTTCGGGGCCGTACCGTATCGCTCCGCGACGGCTTCGGGGAGATGTTCGTCACGGAGAGTTCACGGACTGTGGCTTCCTCCGGGAGACGGCCCCCGGCCGTCCGGAGATCTTCCGGTTCCGTCCCGGTTCCCTCCCGGAGGCCGCCAGGGGGCGGCCGGCCGAGGCGGTGCGGGCGGTGGGACGCGGACGGCCCGCGCGAGGCGGTCTCGCGCGGGCCGTCCGGCGGGCGGGATCGGCGGGCGGGGTCAGCGTGCGGCGTTCAGGACGGCTCGGACGATCGGGCCCGCGTTCTTGCCGCCGTGCCCGGAGGCCGGGACGACCGCCGCGGCGGCCACGTCGTCGCGGTAGCCGGTGAACCAGGCGTTGGGCTTCTTCTGCCCGTCCACCTCGGCCGATCCGGTCTTGGCGCCGAAGTCGCCGGTCGTGCCGGCCATCGCTTCGGCCGCCGTGCCGCTGGTGGCGGTCAGCCGCATCAGGGAGCGCAGCTGCTGGGCGACCGGCGCGGGGAGGGCGCGCGGGGCCCGGGCCAGGGTGCGGCCGTCCACCTCGGGCGAGACGATGTAGGGCTGCTTGAAGACGCCGCTCTTCACCGTCGCCGACACCGAGGCCATGATCAGCGGGTTCGCCCGGACCCCGCCCTGCCCGATCAGGGAGGCGGCCATCTGGGCGTTGGACTGCACCGGCACCGAGCCGTCGAAGGTGGCCGTGCCCACCTGCCAGTTCAGTCCGATGCCGAAGACCTCGCGGGCCTGCCGGGTGAGGTCGTCGTCCTTGAGCTTCCCGGCCTGGCTGATGAAGGCGGTGTTGCAGGAGGCGGCGAAGGACTGCGCGAAGGTGCCGCCCTTGATCTCGAACTTGTCGAGGTTCTGGAACCGCCAGCCGCCGTGGGTGAAGTACTTCGGGCAGGGGTGCGGCTCGGAGCTGGACGCCAGACCCTTCTCGATGAGCATCGACGCGGTCACGATCTTCATCGTGGAGCCGGGGGCGAGGGAGCCCTTGAGGGCGGTGTCGAAGCCGTCGGCCGGGGTGTTGGCGACCGCCAGGATCTCGCCGGTGCCGGCCTTCAGCGCCACGACCGACGCCTTGGGCTTGCCCGCGATGGCCTGGACGGCGGCCTTCTGCAGCTTCGCGTCCAGGGTGGTCCTCAGCTCGCCGGGGGTTCCCTCGCTGAACTCCTTGAGCGTCTTGACCTCCTTGCCCTTGGCGTCGACGATCCGGGCCTCGACGCCGGGCTTCCCGTCGGTCTTGTCGCCGTACCGCTTGCGCAGGTCGGTCAGGATCCCGGCCAGCTCGGGGTACTCCTCGGCGGTCAGCTCGGTGCCGTTGCGGTCGAGGGCCCTGATCGGCGGTGCCTCCGCCTCGGCGGTCTCCAGGGTCTGGCCGTCCTCGAGGGCCGGGTGCAGCACCGAGGGCTCCCAGTCGACGACGGCCCGGCCGGTGCCGGTGTCCCGCACGACCGTCAGCTCCGACTCGTAGGTCCAGCCGGCGCGCCGCCCCTCGTCGTACTCCACCTCGGCGGTCACCGTGAAGGGGACGTCGGCGCCCGTGGGGGCGCCCTGCTCGAAGGAGGCCCGCGCCACGCGGACGTCCTCGCGGAAACCGGTCAGCGCCTCGGCCGCGGCGGTCTCGTCGTCCGTCAGCGCGGCGGCCTCCCCGGTCTTCCCGGCCTGCCAGGCGGCGAGGAACCTCCCGGCGGTCTCCCGGACCTCCTCGGCCGACGGCGGACCGGTCTCGGCCGACGTGTCCGCCGGTCCCTCCGCGACGGTCACGTCCTGTCCGTCTCCGCCGGAGGACGCGCCGCTGTCGCCGATCAGGGTGTACACCCCGAATCCGGCGGCTCCGACCACCGCGGCGACGACCGTTCCGATCACCGCCGCCTTCTGCCCATCGCGCATGAGTGTCCGAACCTCCGCCCCTGCCCCGGCCCGTCACCGCCGGGGACCCGTGCGAGGAACCCTAGAGCACCCGGGTGACGGGAGCCGGATCCAGGTCCGCGTGGGGTCGCCGCGGGCATTCACCGCCCGTTCGGGTGGAGAACACGGGCCGCTCCGTGCCGTCCGGCGCCCCAAAGGAGGGGCCGGACGGAAACGGGGGCGTCCGCGTCCGTCCGCCAGGAGAATTATTAGTAATCATTTACGAAATCGCGGAGGGAAATCTCCCGGATCGCGGCGGCTCCGGGAAGCATGGCCCGGTTCACTCTTTCAGCAGCGCAACCCGGCCTCCGCCCTGTCGTTGTCATGTCGACGCAGAAGGCCGATCCTCCTTCCGGCAATTACCACATGGGCCCGCGCCACTCCCAGTGACGCGGGCCCATGCCCCATAAGAGGGGCAGGTAATTCCACGGCGCGCCGCAACGTCCGCCACATGCCGGTCGGACTGCTCCTAGCATTACGCGTCGTAAGCACGCGAAGCGACTTCCATATCGGAGGTACACACCCATGAACCTGAAGCGGGCCACCGCAGTATCGCTTTCCACCGTCGTCCTGCTGCTCGGCGGATCCGGCGCCGCCCAGGCCGACGGCGGATCGAAGTTCAACAACGACTCCAAGATCCTGTCCTGCTTCAGCCTGGAGCTCCTGGACATCCCGATCCTGTCGAGCGCCAACAACAACATCGACTGCTCGACGAACATCGAGAAGCACGAGAGCAGGGAAGAGACCAAGCACGGCGACAAGCACGGCGACAAGCACGAGGACGAGTAGGGACCGGAGGCCGAGCGTCAGGGCCGACCGCGCCTCCGAAGGCCGCTCCCGGTGAACCGGGAGCGGCCTTTCCCGTTTCCGCCGCGCGCGAGGACGGCGGCGGAACAACACCCGCTTGGAGCAACAACACCGCGATTCCGCAGGTGATCCGGTGTTCGGCGACGCCGGGAACGGACTTTCCGCAAGACACGCAGGAACCCAGAAGCGAGCAATCGCGGATTCAGTCCGTTAATGTCGCCGACGTGGGGGTCACTCCCGCCCTTCCGGTGGACCGGCCGCATGGCGGCTGTAATCCGGAAACCGATTCTCCGTCCGCTCGGCGGCGGCCGGAGAAAATCGGACCTTTCCTTCTCTCGTCAAGGAGATAAGACCGCATGAAGCTGAAGAAGACTCTCGTCGTTGCGTTCGCCGCCATGGCCCTCGCCGGTGGCAGCACCGCGGCCTACGCCAGCGACGAGGAGGTCCAGTTCCACAACAGCTGCCACGTTCAGGAGATCATCGACATCCCGATCCTCTCCACCGCGAACAACAGCATCGACTGCTCGCGGAGCGAGGAGCACAGCACCAGCATCAAGAAGTCCCACAAGGTCGAGAAGGAGGCCAAGGTCGTCGTCGCTCCCGAGCAGGAGCAGGCGCAGGGCCAGGGCCAGGCCCAGAAGAACCACCAGGACGACTGACGCTCGTACGTCGAAACGTCTGACCCTCCAGATGACGCCGCCCGCCGGGTTCCCCGGCGGGCGGCGTCGGTCGTACGGGGCCTCGTTCCCGGGGAGCGCCCCGGAGGCGCTCCCCGGATCCGGGCCTCAGATCCAGGTGTCCAGCCACATGCGGTCCTGCCAGGCGTCCCTGGGGATCTGGATCCCGGTGTAGAGCGGGTAGAAGTAGACGAAGTTCCAGACGATCAGCAGCACGAGCACGCCCGAGGCGACGACGCCCGCCACCCGGCGCCGCTCCGGGGAGCCGGGCGGGCCGGCGACCGCCCCGATCGTCATCGCCACCGCCAGGCACAGGAACGGCACGAAGACGACCGCGTAGAAGTAGAAGATCGTCCGCTCCTGGTACAGGAACCACGGCAGCCAGCCGGCCGCCACCCCGCACAGGACCGCGCCCGCGCGCCAGTCGCGCCGCAGCCCCCAGCGGTAGAGGCAGTACAGCAGCGCGAAGCAGGCGGCCCACCACAGCAGCGGCGTGCCCAGCGCGAGCACCTCGCGGGCGCAGCCGCCTTCGGCCGTGCAGCCGTCCTCGCCCCGCTCGGCGGACTCGTAGAAGTACGACACCGGGCGGGCGGTCACCAGCCAGCTCCAGGGGTGGGACTGGTAGGTGTGCCCGGAGGTCAGCCCGACGTGGAAGCTGTAGACCTCGGCCTCGTAGTGCCACAGACTGCGCAGCGGCGCGGGCACCCAGGTCATGTCGAACTGCGGCAGCTCGATGCCGTCGGTGAACGGGACGGGCAGCCTCTCCGGCGACAGGCCGCGGCGGCCCTCCGCCCAGGTGCGGAAGTAGCCGTCCCGGCTCGCGAACCAGCCGAACCAGGAGGCGAGGTAGACCAGGCCGGCCACCGGCACCAGGGAGAGGAACGCGGGGGCGGCGTCGCGGCGCAGCATAGACCGGTAGGGGTGCCGCGCCCCGGCGGCGCGGCGGGCCCCGGCGTCCCACAGGACGGTGAGGACGCCGAAGGCCGCCAGGATGTACAGGCCGTTCCACTTGGTGGCGCAGGCCAGCCCCAGGCAGATCCCGGCGGCGAGCCGCCAGGGCCGCGGGCCCAGGCGCAGCCGGTCGCCGACGGACGGGTCGGGCCGTCCGTCCGGCAGGGCCGCGGCGAGCCGGACGCGGGCGCGGTCCCGGTCGGCCAGCAGGCAGCCGAAGGCCGCCAGCACGAAGAACATCAGCACCAGGTCGAGCAGCGCGGTGCGGCTCATGACCAGGTGCAGTCCGTCCACCGCCAGCAGGGCGCCCGCCAGGCAGCCCAGGGCCGTGGAGCGGAACAGGCGGCGGCCGATGCGGCAGAGCATCAGCACCGACAGCGTGCCGAGCACCGCGACCATGAAGCGCCAGCCGAAGGGCGTCAGGCCGAACGCCGCCTCGCCCATGGCGATGACCCACTTCCCGACGGGCGGGTGCACCACGTAGGAGGCGGCGTCGCTGAGCGGGGCGGCGGCGGGGCTGTCCAGGATCGTGTCGTTGGCGCCCTCGGGCCAGGTGCCCTCGTAGCCGAGCTTGTACAGGGACCAGGCGTCCTTGGCGTAGTACGTCTCGTCGAAGATCACCGCGTGCGGCGATCCGAGGTTCCAGAACCGCAGGAGCCCGGCGAGGAGGGCGACGAGGACCGGGCCGCCCCACCCGGCCAGGCGTCCCAGCCGCCGGGCGTCGTCCGAGTCCAGCCCGAACAGGCCCCACACCCGGCTGCCGCCCGCCGGGGGGAAGGGCGGCGCGAGCCGGTCCCGCGCGTCGGCCGGCCGGGGCGCCGCGTATCCGTAGCGCCGCAGCCGCTCCCGCCATGTCGGGGCCCGTTCCCCGACGGGCTCCCCGTGCCGGGCCTGAGTCGCGGTGTCACTGGTCACGCGGGCCATCGTAGGGAACCGCCCGCGGCGGGCACGCCGCATCCCGTGGCCGGTCCCGTTCCCCCGGAGGGCGCGGGTCTCCGGGGAAACGGCCCGGAGCTGGGAGGATGTCGGTGTGAGCGGAACACTGGTGCTGGCAGGAACCCCCATCGGCGACGTCTCCGACGCGCCGCCGCGGCTCGCGGCCGAGCTGGCGGAGGCCGACGTCGTCGCCGCCGAGGACACCCGGCGGCTGCGGCGGCTCGCCCAGGCCCTGGGCGTGCAGGTCTCCGGCCGGGTGGTGTCGTACTTCGAGGGCAACGAGGCCGCCCGCACGCCCGAGCTGGCCGACGCGCTCTCCGGCGGCGCCCGGGTGCTGCTGGTCACGGACGCGGGGATGCCGTCGGTGTCCGATCCCGGCTACCGGCTGGTGGCCGCGGCCGTCGAGCGCGGGATCAGGGTCACGGCCGTGCCGGGGCCGTCCGCGGTGCTGACCGCGCTGGCCCTGTCGGGGCTGCCGGTGGACCGCTTCTGCTTCGAGGGGTTCCTGCCGCGCAAGGCGGGCGAGCGGCTGGCGCGGCTGCGGGAGGCCGCGGAGGAGCGCCGCACCCTCGTGTACTTCGAGGCGCCGCACCGGCTGACCGCCACCCTCGCCGCCATGGCGGAGGCCTTCGGCCCCGGGCGCCGGGCCGCGGTCTGCCGGGAGCTGACCAAGACCTACGAGGAGGTCCGGCGCGGCACGCTGGAGGAGCTGGCCGCCTGGGCCGAGGAGGGCGTGCGGGGGGAGATCACGGTCGTCGTCGAGGGCGCTCCCGCCGCGGCGCCGGGCGCGGTGGACGCCGCCGAGCTGGTGCGCCGGGTCGCCTCGCGCGAGGAGGCCGGGGAGCGCCGCAAGGAGGCCATCGCGGCGGTGGCGCGCGAGGCGGGACTGCCCAAGCGGGAGGTGTTCGACGCGGTGGTCGCCGCGAAGAACTCCCCCGCCGGCTGAGGGGAGACGGCAGGTCCGGGCCCGGTCGGGAAGCCGGGAAACCGGGCCGGGAACCCGTGCATTTCCGGCGGATATGGGGTCCACTGGTAGAAAGCGGAAGGAGGTTCCCATGAGGGACTCCAGGGACCCCCGGGGGACGACCGTCCACGAGGAGTACTCCTTCGCCTGCATGCACTGCGGGTACGGCTGGGAGCAGGGGTACGACATCCGGCACCACGTCGACATCGACGGCCGCCCCTTCGTCACCTACCACGATCCGGCGAGCGGCGGGCGGGTTCCGTCGCCGCTGACGCGCGCGACCTGCCCGAACTGCGAGACGCACGTGGTGCGGATCATGCAGCCGGGGAGGGTGTCCGCGGCGGAGCACGCCCTGCCGCGCGGGCACCGGGCTCCACCCGCCTGACCGGCGGGCGGCCGGACGCGGCGTTCTAGGATCGCCGCATGGAGAAGTCCGCGAAGACCGTGGAGCCCGCGCCGCCGCCGGCGCCGCTGAACGTGCCGGTGGCCGACTCGCACACCCACATCGACATGCAGGACGCCGGGGTCGCCGAGACGATCGCGGCCGCCGCCGAGGTCGGTGTGACGACCCTGATCCAGGTCGGCTGCGACCTGGAGCGGTCGCGCTGGTCCGCGCGGGCCGCCGCCGAGCACGACGCCGTGTGGGCCGCGGTCGCCCTCCACCCCAACGAGGCGCCGCGGCTGGCCCTCGGCGAGGGCGGACCGAAGGCCCTGGACGCCGCCCTGGAGGGCATCGCCGAGCTGGCCGCCCGGCCGGAGGTGCTGGGCGTCGGCGAGACCGGGCTGGACTACTACCGGACCGGGCCGGAGGGCCGGGACGCCCAGCAGTACTCCTTCCGCCGCCACATCGAGCTGGCCAAGCGGCTGGACAAGGCGCTGGTGATCCACGACCGCGAGGCCCACGACGACGTGCTGCGCATCCTGGAGGAGGAGGGCGCGCCCGAGCGGACCGTCTTCCACTGCTTCTCCGGCGACGCGGCGATGGCGAAGGTGTGCGCCGCCAAGGGCTGGTTCATGTCCTTCGCCGGGAACGTCACCTTCAAGAACGCCCGGCCGCTGCGGGACGCCCTGGCCGCCGCGCCGCCCGAGCTGCTGCTGGTGGAGACCGACGCGCCCTTCCTGACGCCGGCGCCGTACCGCGGCCGTCCCAACGCCCCGTACCTGATCCCGTACACGCTGCGCGCCATGGCCGAGGTGAAGGGGATGACCGAGGACGCCCTGGCGGGGCACATAGCGGCCAACACCGCACGCGCCTTCGGCTACTGACGGTCACGACGCTCGCCGGAAACCGCCCCGATCCGGGCACATGGACGGATCGTCGTGAACTCTGAGTAGTCGTACGACTTGGGAGAGCGACGCCCACTCCGCTAGGGTCCCGCCCCGCCACCCGGACCGCTTGGGAGTACGTCGTGAGCCACCCGCAGGGAAGCCAGCAGCACGGTTACGCGTACCCCTCCGCGTACCCTCCCGTGCATCCGCCCCGATCGTGGCCGCGTCACGACCGGGACCCGGAGGACACCTACCGCCCCTCGTACGAGTGGTACGGGGCCTGTGCGTCCCAGGCGCCGTACGCGTCCCACGGCGCGCCCGACCCGCGCGGCGCGTACGGCGCCTGGGACGCGCACGGCGTGTACCGCGTGTGGGAGGCGCCCGGGGCCCCCGTCCCCCACGAGCCGTACAGCGGCGCTCCGCAGGGGCCGCCGCCCGGCGCGCCCGGCCCCTTCGAACCGGCCGCACCGGCCGCACCGGCCGCCACGGCCACCCCGACTGCACCGGCCACACCGGCGGGGCCCGCCGCTCCCCCCGTGCCCGCCGAACCCGCCGGAACCGCCGCCCCCTCCGGGTCCCCCGGACCCGCCGCACCGGCCGGGGAGCACGTGCCCCGCACGCCGCCCGTGCCGCGCCCCGCGCCGTCCCCTCCCCTGATCCCCCGGCAGGCCACCGGAGGCCGGGCCGCGGCGCGGCGGGCGGCGCGCGCCCACCGGGCCGACCGGTGCCCCGAGACCCTGCGCAGGCTGGTGCCCCAGGCGCTCGTCGTGGCCTTCCTCGCGGGCGGCACCTCCGCCTTCGTCGCCAGCGACAAGGCCGTGCGGCTGACGGTGGAGGGCAGGCAGCGCACCCTCCACACCTTCGCGGACGACGTCGCCGAGCTGCTGGCCGACGAGGGCGTGGCCGTCGGCGAGCACGACGCGGTCTCCCCGGCCCCCGGCACACCCATCTCCCACGGGGACCGGGTCACCGTGCGCTTCGGGCGGCCCCTCGCCCTCACCCTGGACGGCCGCCCGCAGCGCGTGTGGACCACCGCCGCCACTGTGGAGGAGGCGCTGCGCCGGCTCGGGGTGCGCCCGGAGGGCGCGTACCTGTCCGTGCCGCGCGACCGGGCGATCGGCCGCGACGGCCTGGCGGTGACGGTGCGCACCGAGCGGAGCGTGACCTTCCTCGCCGACGGGCGCGAGCACACCGTCCGCACCAACGCCGCGACCGTCCGCCGGGCCCTGGCGGAGGCGGGCATCGCGCTGCGCGGCCAGGACACCGCCTCCGTCCCCCTGGACTCCTTCCCCCGCGACGGCCAGACGGTCACGGTGCTGCGCATCACCGACACCGAGCGGGTCCGCGAGGAGCCGATCGCGTTCACCACCGTGCGGCGCGAGGACCCCACCCTGCCCAGGGGCACGGAGGTGGTGGCCCAGACGGGCCGGCCCGGCCTGCGGCGGATCACCCACGAGCTGCGCACCGTCAACGGCGTGCGGCTCAGGCCCCGGCACGTGGAGACCGTGGTGGTGCGCGAGCCGAGGCCGCAGATCGTCCGGGTGGGCACACGGGAGGCGCCGGCGTCGGTGCGCGGCGCCGACCACCTGGACTGGGACGCCCTGGCCCGCTGCGAGTCCGGCGGCCGTCCCGACGCGGTGGACCCCACCGGAACGCACGGCGGCCTGTACCAGTTCGACACCCGCACCTGGCGGAGCCTGGGCGGCAGGGGCCGTCCGCAGGACGCCCCGCCGGCCGAGCAGACCTACCGCGCGAAGAAGCTGTACGTGCAGAAGGGGGCGAGTCCCTGGCCGGTGTGCGGCCGTAAACTGCACCGGTGAGCACCGCCCCCGAGCCCTCCCCCGCCGCGTCCCCCGACCCTCTCCTGGGGCCCGCCGACGTCCGCGAGCTGGCCGCCGCGCTGGGCGTCCGTCCCACCAAGCAGCGCGGCCAGAACTTCGTCATCGACGCCAACACCGTCCGCCGGATCGTGCGGACCGCCCGGGTGCGTCCCGACGACGTGGTGGTGGAGATCGGGCCCGGCCTGGGGTCGCTGACGCTGGGTCTCCTCCAGGAGGCCGCGTGGGTGACGGCGGTGGAGATCGACGACGTGCTGGCGGCGGCGCTGCCCGCGACGGTCTCCGCACGGCTGCCGGAGCGCGCCGACCGCTTCGCGCTGGTCCACCAGGACGCGCTGCGCGTCACCGAGCTGCCGGGTCCGGCGCCCACCGCGCTGGTCGCCAACCTCCCCTACAACGTGGCCGTGCCCGTGCTGCTGCACATGCTGGCCGCCTTCCCGGGCATCGAGCACGGCCTGGTGATGGTCCAGTCGGAGGTCGCCGACCGGCTCGCGGCCGAGCCCGGATCGAAGGTGTACGGGGTGCCGTCGGTGAAGGCCGCCTGGTACGCGGAGGTGAAGCGGGCCGGCGCGATCGGGCGGAACGTCTTCTGGCCCGCCCCCAACGTGGACTCCGGGCTGGTGTCATGGGTACGGCGGGAGCCGCCGCGCACGAGGGCCACCCGGGAGGAGGTCTTCGCGGTGGTGGACGCGGCGTTCGCCCAGCGCCGCAAGACGCTGCGCGCCGCGCTGGCCGGCTGGGCCGGCTCGGCCGCGGCGGCCGAGGCGGCCCTGGAGGCGGCCGGCGTCCCGCCCCGGGCCCGGGGGGAGTCGTTGACGATCGAGGACTTCGCGGCCATCGCGGAGCGGAAGGACACCACCACCTCATGAGCGCCCCCGACACGGACCGCCTCCCCGGTTCCCCCGCCCTCCCCGGCGCGGACGGCCCGACATCGGTCACCGTACGCGTCCCCGCCAAGGTCAACGTGCAGCTCGCGGTGGGCGGGCGGCGGCCGGACGGCTTCCACGGCCTGGCGAACGTCTTCCTCGCCGTGGGCCTGTACGACGAGATCACCGTCACCCCGGCCGGCCCGACCGAGGGCCCCCGCGTCACCTGCTCGGGCCACGACACCCACCACGTGCCCCTGGACCGCTCCAACCTGGCCCTGCGCGCCGTGGACGCCCTCGCGCTCCGGCACGGCATCTCCCCCGACGTCCACGTCCACATCGACAAGGACATCCCCGTCGCGGGCGGCATGGCGGGCGGCAGCGCGGACGCGGCGGGCGCGCTGCTGGCCTGCGACGCGCTCTGGGGCACGAGGACCCCGCGCGAGGAACTGCTGGAGATCTGCGCCGAACTGGGTTCGGACGTGCCGTTCTCCCTGACCGGCGGGGCGGCCCTGGGGCAGGGGCGCGGCGAGGTGCTGACGCCGCTGGAGGTGGGCGGCACCTTCCACTGGGTGTTCGCCGTAGCCGACGGCGGGCTGTCCACCCCGGCCGTCTACCGCGAGTGCGACCGGCTGCGCGAGCGGCGGGGGACGGGCTCGGGCGTCGGCGACGTCCCCGAGCCGGAGGCGTCTCCGGCGCTGCTCGCCGCGCTGCGCGCCGGAGACCCCCGCCTGCTGGCCGCGAACCTGTCCAACGACCTCCAGCCCGCGGCCCTCTCGCTGCTCCCCTCCCTGGACGAGACCCTGGCGGTGGGCAGGGAGGCGGGCGCGCTGGCGGCCCTGGTCTCCGGCTCCGGCCCGACCTGCGCCTTCCTCGCCGAGGACGCCGTGTCGGCGTCGGACATCGCCGTGGCCCTGCGCGACGCGGACGTCTGCCGCGCCGCCCGTACGGCGACGAGCCCGGCCCCGGGCGCGACGGTGGTCCGGGCGAAGCTCTGACCGGTCTTCCGGACGGGGCCTGAGTATCCCGACTCAGGCCCCGTACACGTGCTTTGAGTACGAACGCCGTGCCGGGCGGACGGCCCCGCACGCCAGGCTCCTCCCATGGAGACCAGGGGAGTCACGAGGACCGGGAACGCCGTCGGCGTCCGCGCGCTCGCCGCGGCGACGCCCGCCACGCGCGACCGTTTCGTCGATCTGCTGCGCGTCGCCTCGCTCGGCACGGTGGTGCTCGGCCACTGGCTGATGGCCGCCGTCGCGGCCGGGCCGGACGGCGGCGTGGAGGTGGACAACCTGCTCGCCGTCGTGCCCGCCCTGCAGCCCGCCACCTGGCTGCTGCAGATCATGCCGGTGTTCTTCTTCGTCGGCGGCTTCTCGCACGCGCTGTCCTACCGTTCGCTGCGCCGCCGCACACCGGCCGGCGCGCCGCTCTACCCGGTGTTCCTGCGTGCCCGGCTCCAGCGGCTGCTCCGTCCGACCATGGTCTTCGTCGCGGTGTGGGGCGTGTTCGCACTGGCCTCGCAGCTCGCCGGCGTCGGCGGGCCGCTGGCGGACACGGCGGCCCGGCTGGCGGCCCAGCCGCTGTGGTTCGTCGGGGTCTACCTGGCGATGGCGGCCCTCACCCCGCCGCTGCTGCGCCTCCACGAGCGGTACGGCTGGGGGGTGTTCGCCGCGCTCGCCTGGTCCGCCGCGATGGTGGACCTGCTGCGGTTCGCCGCCGGTGTGCCCTACGTGGCGTTCCTCAACTTCGCCTTCGTCTGGCTGGCCGTCCACCAGCTGGGCTTCCTCCGCGCCGACGGCCGCCTCCGGGCGGGACCGGGCGTCCCCGCGGCCCTGGCCGCGGCCGGGCTGGCGTCGGCCGCGGCACTGGTGGCGCTGGGCCCGTACCCGCTGTCGATGGTGGGGATGCCGGGTGAGCCGGTCAGCAACATGGCCCCGCCCACCCTGGCCCTGCTCTGCCACGGTGTGTGGCTGGTCGGCGCTGTCGAGCTGCTGCGCGGCCCCGCGGCGCGGCTGCTGGAGCGGCCCCGGGTGTGGCGCGCGGTGGTCGCCGCGAACGGGGTGGCGATGACGGCGTTCCTGTGGCACCTGACCGCGATGCTCGGCGTGTACGGGCTGCTGCTCGCCCTGGACGTCCCCCTTGCCGCTCCGGCGGGCGCGGCGTGGTGGCTCCAGGCTCCCGTCCGCATCGGCGCCGCGGCCGTCCTCACCGCGCTGCTGGTGGCCGTCTTCCGCCGCTTCGAGCGTCCGGCCCCCGCGCCGGAACCCTCGTCGGAGTCCGCCCCGGCCGCCGCGTCCCGCGCCGCCGGTCCGGTCGCCGCGTTCGGCGCCGTGCTGTGCCTGCTGGGGGTGCTGGGGCTGTCGTCGGTCGGCTTCGGCGGCCTGCTGGAGGGCCGCAGCGCGCTGCTGGTGGCCGTCCACGTCACCGCTCCGGCGGCGGTGGCCATGGCGGCGGCGGGCTGGCTGGCGGTGGAGCGGGCGGGCCGCCGGGCGGGGTGAGGCGGGTTCACCAGCCGGCGGCGGCGAGCACCTCGCGGGCGATGTCGGTGACGGACCGCCCGTCGGTGGGCACGCGCACCGTGTCCGGCGGGGCCTGCTCCTCCAGCCGCCGCGCCATGAGCGCGCCGCGCCGGATGTGCGCGTCGAGCTGCGAGCCGGTCTCGCGGACGGCGAGCCGGGCGCGGGCCGTCGCGTCGCCGGCGGTGAGCAGGATCCGTACGAGCCGCGTCGGGACGCCCATGGTCCGCTCGAACATCCCGCCCTCCAGGATGCTCACGGTGTTGGTGTAGATCAGCCTGCGGTGGCCGAGCGCCGCGTAGTTGGCCCACAGCGCCGCGAGGTTCCGCTCGGTGATCGCCGAGCGGTGCGGGTCGCCGGGCGGGGCGGGGTGGACCTGGTCCAGCGTGTCGCCCTCGATCAGGCAGTGGGCCGTGCCGGCGTCCCGCAGCAGCGCGGAGACCTCCCAGCCCACGGTGGACTTGCCGACGCCGGAGCGTCCCGCGATGAGCAGCGCCTCGCATCCCCTGTGTTCCGTCATGGCCGGGAGCCTGGCAGACCGGCGGAGCCGGGGCACGGGATTTCCCGCCGTCGGCAGCGGGAGGGCCCCGCCGGGCGCGGGTGCGTCCGGCGGGGCCGTACCACCACCGAGGTCGCCGGGGATGCGGTTCGGCGGACCTGGGTCAGCGGGAGTTCACGTCGCTGCGGAGGAAGGCTGCGGAGGAAATATGCCCGGTCCGTGTGGGAGGCCTGCCGGATCGTGGGGACGATGCGGCGTCCGCTCTGCCCGGCGGCACGGAGGCGAACCCTTCGATTTCCGGTGCGGCCGGATTCCCGCATACCGGGAGCCGGTGCGGGGCCGGCCCCGGCCCGGGCGGTCAGCCCTCCGCCGCCGCCCGGCGCAGGGCGCGGACGAGGGCCTGGGCCCGGGGATCGGATGTGACCGACTTCTGGAGGGAGTTGGTGACGTAGGCGAAGGCCAGGCCCGTCTCCGGGTCGGCGAAGGCCAGCGAGCCGCCGCGGCCGGGGTGGCCGAAGGATCCCGGGCCGAGCATCGGGCAGGACGGGCCGTGGAGCATGTAGCCCAGCCCGAAGCGGGTGCCCACGACCAGGACGCGGTCCGGCCCGTTCGACTCCTCGGTGCGGGCCTGGGTGAGGGTGGCGGGGGCGTACAGGCGGCGGGCGCCGTCGCCGAGATCGCCCAGCAGGGCCGCGTAGAAGCGGGCCAGGGAGCGGGCGGTGGCCACGCCCCCGGAACCGGCCAGTCCGGCGGCCAGGTAGGCGGGGGCGTTCTCGTCGGGCGGCGGGGCGATGGCGCCGAAGGCGCGGCGGGTGAGGGAGCCCGGATCGCCCCACGCCTCGGCGACCTCGCGCTTGGGACGGACCCGCAGACCGCGCGAGAGCGGCACGGACGGCGCCTGGACGTCGGCGATCCGGCCCACCCGGTGGGCCTGCTCCGCGGGCAGCCCGAGCCAGATGTCGAGACCGTACGGACCGGCGACCTCGTCGGCGAACCAGCGGCCCAGGGTCCGTCCGGTGACCCGCAGCACCAGCTCGCCCAGCAGCCATCCGTAGGTCTGCGCGTGGTAGCCGTGTGCGGTGCCCGGCTCCCAGGCGGGCGCCTGGGCGGCGATCGCGCGCGGGCCGGAGACGCCGTCGAGGGCCTGCCCGGGGGTGAGGGGCGTGTCGAGCACCGGCAGGCCCGCACGGTGGGTGAGCAGGTGGCGCACCGGTATGCGCTCCTTGCCGGCCGCCTTGAACTCCGGCCAGTACGTGCCCACGGGGGCGTCCAGGTCCAGCCGCCCGCGCTGGTGCAGCAGGTGGAGGACGGCGGCGGCCGGCCCCTTGGTCACGGACCGCACGACCTGGGCGGTGTCCTCTCTCCAGGGCTCGTCCCCGTGGGGGTCGGCCAGCCCGCCCCACAGGTCGACGACCTTGTGCCCGTCCCGGTAGACGGCCACGGCCGCGCCGCGGTCGCCGCGCTCGGTGAGGTTGGCGCGGAAGGCGTCACGGACCGGCTCCCAGCCGTCCGCCACCGTGCCCTGGACGTCCGCCACTGTGGTTGTGCTCCTGCCGGTCGTTGGTCGATGCGTGCACCGTCCATGGTGCTACGCGCGTGGCGGCGCCACGGACCTGGGGTCGGGTCCGGGGGACGGTTCCGGGCGGCGGGCGCGCGCCGGTTCCGCGCCGCCCGGCGGTTCCCGGTGGGACCGCCCGCGGCGGGGTACCGGAAATCCGCCGGGAACGCGTACGGCGGGTTCCCCTCCACGGGCTCCGGACCCCCTCGGGTTCCACGGCGGCACGGGGCCGGCCCGCGGTCTCCGGCGGTGCGGGGCCGCCGCGCCTTCCGCGCGGGAACGTCCGCGCCGCGGTCACCGTGGGCGACCCGTTGGGCACCGAAAAGCAATGTCCGACCTGGTTCCCGAAGGTATGAAGGTATTAGTCCTTTCTGGGGCACTAGAGGGTTATGCCCGACCCTCACAGAACTGTTGCAGAGCTCACAGAAATTACTCGCGGTATTCCGTCATGAAAACGCCCTGACGGGGTCGAAGGAGAAAAGGCCCCCTCGAACGCCCGAGCAAGGAGCAGCGTCATGCCCGCCGTCATCGACCACACCGTCCAGGCCCGCCTGGTCACCGTTCCCTCGGCGACCCGGGACGTCACCGTCGCCCTGCGCTACGACCGGCACGACCCCTTCGCCGTGCAGATCGTCTTCCCTCCCGACGTCTCCCTCGACGGGCACGAGGTCGCCTGGGTCTTCTCCCGCGAGCTGCTGGAGGAGGGGCTGCGCGTCTCGGTGGGCCAGGGCGATGTCCGCGTCCGGCCCAACGGCGGGACGCGGACCGTCGTCGAGCTCCGCGCTCCGGAGGGGGTGGCTGTGATCGAGTTCGACACCACCGCCCTGCGGGGTTTCCTGCGCGGCACGTACAAGCTGGTGCGCAACGGCGCCGAGCACCTGGAACTGGACCTGGACCGGGCCCTGAGCGCCCTGCTCAAGGGCGTGTGAGCACCCCGGCCCGGTCCCGTCCGCCGACGGGTCCCGGAAAACTCGGGCGCGTCGGAGGCGACTCGGCTCCGGGAGGCGTTTCCCGGCCTCCGAGGGCGCCCGCGACGAGGCGCCCCGCGACTTCCCGTCCACGTCCGTGAGACCGCGGGCGGCGCGCCCGCGCACCGGTCCGCGCCCGGCGGCCGGGCGCACGAGACGAGCAGGGCCTCGGCACCGCACGGCCCGGTGACCGGCAGGAGTTGCCGCGGGCCGGCCGGCTGGCGACCATGGGAGAGGTGACCGCCTCGACCCGCCCCCCGGACCCGTCCGCACCGCTTTCCCCGGGCGCCGCCGGCGCCTATCTCAGGTTCCCCCACATCCACGGCGAACTGGTGTGCTTCGCCGCCGAGGACGACCTGTGGATCGCCCCCGTCGCCACCGGGGACGCCGATCCTCCGCGCGCCTGGCGGCTGACCGTGGACCGCACCCGGATCGGGCACCCCCGCTTCTCCCCCGACGGCCGGCACATCGCGTACACGAACTGGCGCAGCCTGGACCCCGAGGTCCACCTCGTCCCGGCGGAGGGCGGCCCGGCGCGGCGGCTGACGTACTGGGGAGCGGTCGACACCCGGGTCTGCGGCTGGACCCCCGACGGGGAGATCCTCGCCGTGGCCTCGCACGGCCAGCCGCTGTCGTACCTCACCTGGGCCTACCGGCTGCCCACCGACGGCAGCCCCGGGGAGCGGCTGCCGTGGGGTCCGGTGGCGCACATCGACACCGCCGACCTGGACGGCGAGCGGCGCACGCTGCTGCTGACGGGCAAGCCGTTCCACGAGCCCGCCGACTGGAAGCGCTACCGCGGCGGCGCGATGGGACGGCTGTGGCTGGACTCCGAGCGCCTGGTGCCCGAACTGTACGGGCACCTGGACTGCCCGATGTTCGTCGCCGGGCGCATCGCCTTCCTCTCCGACCACGAGGGCGTCGGCAACCTCTACTCCTGCCTGCCCGACGGCAGCGACCTGCGCCGCCACACCGACCACGCCGACTTCTACGCCCGCCACGCCTCCACCGACGGCGAACGCGTGGTGTACCAGTGCGCGGGCGAACTGTGGCTGGTGGACGACTTCTCCCCGCACGCGCGGCCGCGCCGCCTGTCCGTACGGCTGGGCGGGCCGCGCGCCGGGCGGCGCTCCTACCAGGTGTCGGCCGCCGGCCACGTCAACTCCCTGGCCGTGGACACCACCGGGCGGGCCAGCGCGGTGGGGGTGCGCGGCAGCCTGTACTGGCTCACGCACCGCGACGGTCCGGCGCGGGTCATCGCCGACACCCCGGGGGTGCGGGTCCGGCTGCCGGAGATGCTCGGCGCCACCGGGCAGATCGCCTACGTCACCGACGCCGAGGGCGAGGACGCCGTGGAGATCGCCCATCTGCCGCGGGTCAGCGGCGGCCGCGATCCGCGGCGGCTGGCCGCGGGCAGGCTGGGGCGGGTGCACGAGCTGGTCTCCTCGCCGGACGGCGAGACGCTCGCCGTCGCCTCCCACGACGGGCGGCTGCTGCTGGTCCGCACCGGCGCCGGCGAGGCAGAGGGCGGCGGGACCGCCGTGGCCGGAGGGGCTGGAGGGACTGAAGGGACAGGAGAGGCCGAAGGGGCAGCCGGAGCGACCGGGGCTGCCGGGGCAGCCGGGGAGGAGGTCGCCGAGGAGGAGGGCGAGGTCGTCGAGCTGGTCCGGTCCGTCAACGGACCGGTGCGCGATCTGGCCTTCTCCCCCGACTCCCAGTGGCTGGCCTGGGCCCACCCCGGCACCGACGGCGCGCTCACCCGCATCAGGATCGCCCGCCTGGGCGACCGGACGATCCTGGACGTCACCGAGGGCCGCTTCGAGGACGAGGAGCCCGTCTTCACCCGCGACGGCCGCTACCTGGCCTTCCTGTCCTGGCGCGGCTTCGACCCGGTCTACGACGTCCACACCGGGGACCTGTCGTTCCCGCTGGGCTGCCGCCCGTACCTGGTGCCGCTGTCCTCGGCCACGCCCTCGCCGTTCGCGCTCTCCCCCGAGGGCCGGCCGGCGGCCGGCGGGCTGGACCCGGACGCCCTGGGCGAGTCGGCCGGCGAGGAGGGCACCGTGCTGGTGGAGGCCGAGGGGCTGGCCAGCCGGGTCACGCCGTTCCCCGTGCCGGCCTCGAAGTACTCCTCCCTCCGGCCGGTCGGCGGCGGCGGGCTGGTCTGGCTGCGCTGGCCGATCTCCGGGGCCCTCGGCGAGACCTTCGCCAACCCGGCCGACACCTCCGGCCGTCCCACGCTGGAGCACTTCGACCTGGTCAAGGCCAAGCGGACCGAACTGACCAGCAGCATCGACTGGTTCGCGGTCAGCGTCGACGGCACCCGGCTGGTCGTCAACGACGAGGGGGAGCTGCGGGCGGTCCCGGCCGCCGAGACCGCCGACGGGGACTCCACCACCTATCTCGACCTGCGCCGCATCCTCCACGACGTGGACCCCTGCGCGGAGTGGCGGCAGGCGTTCGACGAGGCGGGCCGGATCATGCGGTCGTACTTCTGGGACCCGGGCATGTCCGGCGTCGACTGGGACGCGATCCTCGACCAGTACCGCCCGATGGTCGAACGGGTCGCCTCCCCCGACGAGTTCGCCGACCTGCTCCGGGAGACGGTGGGCGAACTCGGCACCTCCCACGCGTATGTGACGCCCGCCCGGCGCAACGAGGGCCCAGCCCACTACCAGCGGCCCATCGGGCTGCTGGGCGCCGACTTCGCCCGCACCGGGGACGGACGCTGGCGGGTGGAGCGCATCCTGCCCGGCGAGTCCTCCGACTCCCGGGCCCGTTCGCCGCTCGCGGGCTCCGGCATCCGCGAGGGCGCGGTGCTCACCCACGTCGACGGGCGGCCCGTGGACCCGGTCGCGGGACCGTACCCGCTGCTGGCCGCCGCGGGCGGCACCACCGTCGAGCTGACCTTCCTGGGCGGCCCGGACGCCGAGGGGGAGGACGTCCCGCCGCAGCGTCCCCGCCGCGTCGCCGTCGTACCGCTGATCGACGAGCGCCCGCTGCGCTACCAGGACTGGGTGAGCCGGCGCCGGGCGGTGGTGCGGGAGCTGAGCGGCGGCAAGTGCGGCTACCTGCACATCCCCGACATGGGCGGCTCCGGCTGGGCGCAGTTCAACCGCGACCTGCGGGTGGAGGTCTCCCGGCCCGCGCTGATCGTGGACGTGCGCGGCAACGCGGGGGGCCACATCAGCGATCTGGTGGTCGAGGCGCTGACCCGCACCGTCCTCGGCTGGGACCTGGTGCGCGACGCCCAGCCGGTCAGCTACGCCTCCAACGCGCCGCGCGGTCCCATCGTGGCGCTGGCCGACGAGGCCACCGCCTCCGACGGCGACATGATCACCGCCGCGTTCCGGCTGCTGGGCATCGGCCCGGTGGTGGGCACCCGCACCTGGGGCGGGGTGGTCGGGATGACCGGACGGCACCGGCTCGGCGACGGCACGGTCATCACGGTGCCGATGAACGCGGCGTGGTTCGGCGAGTACAAGTGGTCGGTGGAGAACCACGGCGTGGAGCCCGACATCGAGGTCCTGCGGACGCCGACCGACTGGGCCGAGAACCGCTACCCGATGCTGGAGACGGCCGTGCGCACCGCCCTGGACCTGCTGGAGCGGCATCCGGCCGCCACACCGCCCGGCTACGACGAGGTGCCGGACCGCAGCCGCCCGCCGCTGCCGCCCCGGCCGTGACCGTCCGCCCGCCGGGCAGGCCGGGCGGTAAGTCCGATGTGCGCCGTTCGCCGGGTCGTGTCACCCTGAAGGGGACGGATCACCTGGACACCTTCCGGGAGTTACGCATGGGCACACGGGACAAGCACGGGGACGAGTTCCCCGAGGAGCGCCGCACCGCGCGTCAGCACGGCGGGAACGAGCCGGGCGGCGACCGCTCCCAGCGGCGCGGCCGCGACCGCGAGCAGGACGACTGGAAGATCCACCCGCGCGAGGACAGCCCCCCGGAGTGGGACGACGAGGACAGGCCGGACGCCTAGCGTCCCGTCCGGCACCGCCTCCGCGGACGGGCCCCGGGAAGGAACCCTTCCCGGGGCCCGTCCCACGGGCGCCGGAGATCAGTAGGCGATCGTCCCGCTGACGTTGCGGTCGAACTTCAGGTAGAACCTGCTGCCGTCGTAGACATCGGTGGCCGCCAGCCCCCACTCGCCCGCCCTGATCGTCCGCAGCTTGTTGCAGGAGTGGTCCTTCCAGCAGGTCTGCACCTGTACCGTGACGTTCGGCCTGATGTTGATGTCCGCGCAGTTGCTCGTGGTGTACGCCCAGTTCGGGTAGGCGGGCCACACCTTGTTCGTCGTGGTGAAGCTCTTGCCGCTGCCGTAGCAGGACTGGACCGTGACGGGCGCCTCGGCGGCGGACGCGCCGGTCGCGGCGGTCGTCCCTCCGAGCACCAGGGCGGTGGCCGTGAGGACCCTGACGGCACGTGAGCGGATACGCATGTTCTGCCTCCTCGGTCGTGGACGGAGCCGCCTCCCGGCGGACTGCGGCGACCATGCTGCCGTTCCTCCCCCGCCGTGTCGTTGGCCGCCGGCGCACTGTTGTTGGCGCACGGCGCACTGTCGTTCCGGCCGGTTGGTACGGAAGGCTTGCCGGGCGAGCATCACCGTGAACCGGGGGGTTCCTGTGGAGACCGTCTTCGACACTGCCGCGCTGCCCGTCCGTGACCGGGTCGGGGCGTGGGTGGAGGTCACGGCCCTGGCGCTGGTGACCACGGAGTTCAAAGTCACGCACCCGTCGGCGTTCGGGGCCCGGCTGCGGGCCACGACGCTGGGGGCCGTCCAGGTGACCCGGATGTCCTACGGGCCGCTGGTGTCCCGCCGCACGCCCGCGCTGATCCGGCGGTCGGATCCCGAGCACTACCAGGTGGCCCTGGTCCGCAGCGGGCGCCAGGGCATCGAACAGGCCCGCAACCGCGCCCGTCTCGGCCCCGGCGACATCGTCCTCTACGACAGCTCGCGTCCCTTCGACGCCCCCGTCGAAGCCGGCCGGGGCATGTCCGAGTCGGTGCTGCTCCAGTTCCCCAAGCGGCTGCTGCCGCTGCCGGAGTCGAAGGCCGCCCGGCTGCTGGCGGTACCGCTGCCGGGGACGCGGGGCGTCGGCCGCGTCCTGACCCGGTTCGTGGACACCCTGACCGACGAGTCCGCCGGGTGCACCGCCCACGACCGGGCCCGGCTCGGGCACACCGCGCTCGACCTGGTCACCGCCGTGCTGGCCCACCACCTCGACGACACGGCGGCCGTGCCGTCGCGGTCGCCCCGGCACGCGCTGTTCCTGCGCATGACCGCCTTCATCGACCAGAACCTGCACGATCCCGGACTGGGCCCCGCCGCGGTCGCGACGGCCCACCAGATCTCGCTGCGCTACGTGCACCGGATCTTCCAGGAGCACGGCACCTCGGTGGGCGCCCACATCAGACAGCGGCGCCTGGACCGGTGCCGGCGGGACCTGGCCGACCCCGCCCTGCGCCACCTCACCGTCCACGCCATCGCCGCCCGGTGGGGGTTCACCCGGCCCGCCGACTTCAGCCGTGTCTTCCGCGCGGCGACGGGGATGCCGCCCGGCCGCTACCGCGAGTCCGCGTGCCCGGCCGCCGTCGCCGCGCCGGTGTCCTGACGCGCCGGCGTCCCGACGCGACGGGGCGGCCGGGCCTGCGGACCCGGCCGCCCCGTGCGGCGAACCCCGGCGGCGCTCAGCGGTTCGCGCGCTCCTTCTCGTCCGCCGCGCCGCCCGCGCCCACCAGCCCGCGCCCCCCGCCCGCGGCGGCCAGGCGCGGCGCGAAGTGCCGCATCTCGCGCTGCCCGACCCGGCCGATGATCCCGGGCAGGTACCCGCGGACCGGCTGCATGCCGCGCAGCCACCACTGCCCGTAGACGTGGAACGAGCGGCGTTCGATGCCGGCGACGATCCGGTCCACGGCCGGGCCCAGCGGGTACGTCCTGTTCGCCGGCCAGGGCAGCCGGCCGCGCAGCTCGCGCATCACCTCGTCCTCGTCGGCGCCGCGGACCATGTCGGTGTCCGTCCAGCTCAGGTAGCCGACGCCGACTCGCACCCCCTGGTAGCCGACCTCCGCGCGCAGGCTGTGCGCGAAGGCCTCCACACCCGACTTGGAGGCGCAGTAGGCGGTCATCATCGGAGCGGGGGTGATCGCCGCGAGCGAGGCGATCTGGAGCAGGTAGCCGCGCGACTCGATCAGGGCGGGCAGGAAGGCGCGGGCGGTGATGGCGCTGCCGAGCAGGTTGACCTCGATCACCCGGCGCCAGGAGGTCTCGTCGGAGTCGGCGAACAGGCCGCCGGTGGCCACGCCGGCGTTGGCGACGACGGTGTCCACCGAGCCGAAGCGCTCCCTCACCTCCCGCGCGACCTTCGCCATCGCGGTGTGGTCGGTGACGTCGGCGTGCCAGTGCGCGGAGTCCGTCGGCAGCGCCTCGCCGACCTTCCGCAGCCCCTCCGGCTCCAGGCCGACCAGGGCGATCCGCGCGCCGCGCGCCGCGAGTTTCCGGGCGAGCAGCTCGCCCACGCCCCGGGCCGCGCCCGTCACCACCACGACCTGGTCCTGAAGACTTCTGCGTCCTGTCACGAGAGCTCCTTCACGGCTGGGAGGGCGGGCGACGGGTCCCCGGCCCCGGACAGGTGGTCGCGCACCAGGGCGGCCACGGCGTCGGCGACGGTCTCCGGCGCCTCGACGGGGGTCATGTGCCCGAGGCCGGGCAGTACGGTCAGGCCGGTGCAGTGCGGCAGCGCCCCGGCCAGCCGGCGGGCGTGCACCGGCGGGGTGAGCCGGTCCTTCTCGCCGGCGACGACGCCGACCGGCATGTCCAGGGCGGCGAGGTTGGCGTCCAGGTCCAGCACCGCCAGGACGTCCCTCGCCCAGGAGGCGCGCACCGCGCGGGGGCAGGCGTGGACGATGCGGGCGCACGCCTCCATCTGTTCCCGGGTGGCGGCGGGGCCCATCGTGGCGTACCGCAGGACGCGCATGCCCAGCGGCGTCACGGGGCCCAGGGGCAGGCTGGAGCCGAGGACGGCCTTCTGGACGCGGTACCGCAGCCGGCCGGCGCTCAGCGGCGCCACCGTGGACTCGTGCAGCAGCCGGGAGCTGCCGGTGTTGCACAGCAGCGCGGCGGCGACGCGTTCGCGCATCTGGGGGCGTCCGGCGGCGGCCATGACCGTCATCCCGCCCATGGAGTGGCCCGCGACCACCACCCGGGAACCGGCGGCCTCCAGCACGGCGCACAGGTCGTCGGCGAGGGCGGTGGTGGTGTGGCCGCCGGGGCCGGCGGCCGGGGAGCGGCCGTGGCCGCGCTGGTCGTAGGCGATCACCCGGTGGCCGTCGGCCAGGTGCCGTATCACCGGGGCCCAGAAGGCGGTGGAGCAGGTCCAGCCGTGCGCCAGGACGACGGTGGGGCCGTCCTCGCGTCCGTGCTCCTCCACGTGGATCTCCGCGCCGTCGGCGGAGGTGACGGTGAACTCGCGGCGGGCGGGGACGGGGGCGTACGGCCCCGAGGTGACGTGTCCGGGACGGGGCGCGCTCATCGGGCCGCCTCCGCCAGGTCCGCGGTCTGCCGCCCCGTCCGGGCCGGGGCGCGCAGCACCCGGTACTCGGCCAGGTCGACCCGCCTGGTGACCCTCCGGAACTCGCCGGTGGTGCCCGGCCAGACGGTGGTGTTGCGGCCGTTGGCGTCCAGGTACCAGCTCCGGCAGCCGCCCGTGGTCCACACCGTGCGCTTCATGCGCTCCTGGACGCGGTCGTTCCAGGCGCGGACGGCCTCGGGACGGGCGTCGAGCGCGGCCCGGCCGGTGCCGGCGGTGGTGAGCGTGTCGAGCTGCGCGAGGTAGTCGACCATGTAGTTGAGCTGGGCCTCGATGATGAGGATCATCGAGCTGTTGCCGAGTCCGGTGTTGGGGCCGATGATCGTCATGAAGTTGGGGAAGCCCGTGGCGGTGGAGCCGCGCAGGGCCTCCATCCCGTCCTTCCACGCCTCGGCCAGCGTCGTGCCGTCGGCGCCCTTGATCCGGTGGGCGATCGGCATGTCGGTGACGTGGAAGCCGGTGCCGAAGATCACCGCGTCCACCTCGGCCTCGGTGCCGTCGGCGGCCACCAGGGTGCTGCCGCGGACCTCCTTCAGACCGGAGGCGACGACGTCCACGTTGGGTTTCGCCAGCGCCGGATAGTAGGTGTTGGACAGCAGGATGCGCTTGCAGCCGATGCGGTAGTCCGGGGTGAGCTTGGCGCGCAGCGCCGGGTCCCTGACGGCCTTGTGCATGTGGCGTCTGGCGAGCTTCTCGACCAGGCCCAGCTGGGCGGGGTGCTTGGTGAACGCTCCGACCTGGAGTTCGCGGATGAGCCAGAGCATCTGGCGGCGCAGGGCGCGCGTGGGGGGCACAGCGGCGTGCAGTCGGCGCTCGAAGGCGCTGATCTCCCGGTCCACGCGCGGCATGACCCACGCCGGGGTGCGCTGGAAGACGGTGAGCCGCCCGACGAGCGGCTGGATCGCCGGGATGATCTGGATCGCGGAGGCGCCGGTGCCGATCACGGCGACGCGCTTGCCGCGCAGGTCGTAGTCGTGGTCCCACTGCGCGGAGTGGAAGACCTTGCCGGTGAAGCCGTCCAGGCCGGGTATGTCGGGGATCCTGGGGTCGGAGAGCGGGCCGGTGGCCGAGACGACCATGTCGGCGGTCAGGGTGCCCGCGGCGGTCTCGACCTCCCAGCGCAGCTCCTCCGCGTCCCAGCGGGCCTGGAGCACCTCGGCGCCGAAGCGTATGTGGGGGCGCAGCCCGAAGGTGTCGGCGACCCGCTCCAGGTAGGCGCGGATGTGCTCCTGTCCGGAGAAGTTCCGCGGCCAGTCGGGGTTGGGCGCGAAGGAGAACGAGTAGAGGTGGGAGGGCACGTCGCAGGCGCACCCCGGGTAGCTGTTGTCCCGCCAGGTGCCGCCCACGGAGTCGCGGCGCTCCAGCACCACGAAGTCCGTGATGCCCGCGCGGCGCAGTCGTACGGCGGCGCCCAGGCCGCCGAACCCCGATCCGATCACCGCCACCCGTACATGCTCGTGCTCGGCCATGCCGCCTCCCGACTTCCTGCGTCGCACTCACGGAACATGCCAGTGATCACTGGCATGGTGGGAGCGTAGGACAGGAGCGTACTGATCGGTAGAGGGCGGGACGGGGAAAGTTACCGGCGGTCGCACCCTGCTCCGGCGGCCCGGGAACCCGCCCGTTCCGCATAGGCTTCCGGGTGTGGCGGACCCAGAGACAGACGCAGCACCGGGGCCGGCGCCGGACGCCGAAGGGGCGGACGGCACGGCACACCCCGACGGGCCGGCCCCCGGCGGGAAGACCCCCGTCGAGTACCGCACGGCCGAACTCGCCAGGGCGGCGGGCATCACCGTGCGCACCCTGCGCTTCTACCGCGAGCGCAGACTCCTCCCGCCGCCGCGCCGCGAGGGCCGGATCGCCTGGTACAACGAGCACCACCTGGCCCGGCTGCGGACGATCTCCGCACTGCTGGCCCGCGGCCACACCCTCGGCGGCATCGCCGACCTGATCGACGCCTTCGAGAAGGGCCGGGACAGCGGGAACGCCGCCGAACTCCTCGGCCTGGAGAGCGCGCTGGTCTCCCCCTGGTCGGAGGAGACCCCCGTCCGTCTCACCCCCGAGGAACTGGCCGCGCACTTCCCCGGCGAGGTCACCTCCGGCAACCTCGCCGCCGCACTGCGGCTGGGCTACGTCGCCGTCGACGGCGAGGAGGTCGTCCACGTCAGCCGCCGCCTGCTCGACGCGTCCACCGCGCTGGTGCGCGAAGGGATACCGCTCGCGGCGGTGCTGGAGGCCGGACGCGTGGTGCGCGAGCACGCCGACGCCGTCGCCGACCTGTTCACCGGCCTCGTCCGCAGGCACCTGCTCGCGGACGTCGACGAACTGTCCCCCGCCGGCCTCCAGCGCCTCTCCGAGCTCATGGACCGGCTGCGCCCGCTGGCCAAGCAGGTCGTCGACACCGAACTGGCACTGGCCATGGACCGCCGCGTCCGCGCGGAGCTGGAGTCGTGGCCGCGCTCGGACGCCGGCCCGCGGACCGGTTCCGGGGCCGGACGGGAACCGGGGCAAAACCCCGGGGCGGACCCCGGAACAGGGGCGGGAGCGGACGCGGGGGCAGACCCCGGGACGGAGTCCGCGGGCGCCTGAGCCCGTACCGCGCTCCGGACCGTCCGGCGTCCGAACCGTCCGGCGTCCGGACCGGTTCCGCCGCGCATGCCCGGCCCGTCCCCGTGGCAGGCGTACCCGAATGGTGCACACACGTTCCGCTTCGCAGCGCGCCCGGACCGCCTCGCCGTGGCGGGCCGTACGGGCGGAGGCCTCCTGGATCGCCCGGGCCGCACGCCGCGCCTGGCGCGAACCGGGCCGCGAGCGGGACCTGGCCGTCCAGTCCGGCAAGGCCGCGCTCGCCGCCCTCATCGCCTGGTTCGCCGCCTCCTGGCTGCTGCCCGAGGCCTTCGCCCTGATGGCGCCGTGGGTGGCCGTGGTCCTGGTGCAGGCGACCGTCTACCGGTCGGTGCGGCAGGGGCTCCACCAGACGCTGGCGATCACCACGGGCACCGTGCTGGCCGCCGCCCTGGTCATCCCCTTCGGCCACCCCCTGCTGGCGATGGTCGTCGTCCTGCCCCTCACCACCCTGCTGAGCAACTGGCCGCGCTTCGGCGACCAGGGCATCTACGCCTCCACCGCCGCCCTGTTCACCCTGGTCCCGGGCGAGACGACGCTCGACTCCACCGTCTCCCGCATCCTGGCCACGCTGCTGGGCACGGCCGTCGGCATCGCCGTCAACGCCCTGGTCCTGCCGCCCGTCTACCTGCGCAGCACCCGCGAGGCGGTGGACGACGTGGTCCGCGAGGCCCGGGAGATCGTGGCGGAACTCGCCGACGGCCTGGACGAGCCCTGGGAGTACGACCGCGTCCGCGCCTGGTACGAGCGGGCCTGCCGCCTCCCGCGGCTGGTCCGCGGCGTCCACTCGGCGCTCGGCTGGAGCCGGGAGAGCCTCCGCCTCAACCCCGACCGCCGCCGCCGGGCCGAACTGGCGCGGCTGGACGCGGTGTACGACGAAACCCTGGACACCCTGGACAACGTCGCCGCCCGCCTCGTCGGACTGACCCGCACCCTGGTGGAGGCCGCCGACGAGAGCGACGAGACCCCCCGCCCCGACCACTCCGTCACCCGCCCCTACGCAGGCTTCCTCCGCCAGGTCGCCACGGCCCTGGACGCCTACGGCCGCGCGGTCACCGGCGACGCCCCCGACGCGGCCCGGGAGGAGCTCCGGGAGGCCGTCGGGGCGGCCCGCGCCACCCGGCACCGGCTCCGCGCCGACCTTCCCCGGCAGGCCGGGGCCGACCCGGGGCGGGTGGCGGTGTTCGGCACGCTCCTGGCCGAGGCGCGCCGCCTCACCGAATCCCTCCTGCCCGCCGACGGCGACCCGGCCGGGGGCGGGGACGGCGGCGGACGCGGTGGCGGCGAGGGCGCGCCGGGAGACCGTCAGGGCCCGTAGACGACCGTCACGGGCGCGTGGTCGCTCCACCGCCCCGCGTGGTCGGCCGCGCGCTCCACGATCGCCTTCACCGCCCGCCGCGCCAGGCCCTCCGTCGCGACGTGGTAGTCGATCCGCCATCCCGCGTCGTTGTCGAAGGCGCGGCCCCGGTAGGACCACCAGGTGTACGGCCCCTCCTGGTCCGGGTGCAGACGGCGGACGACGTCGACGTAGCCCGCCTCGTCGAAGACCCGGCCGAGCCAGGCGCGCTCCTCCGGCAGGAAACCGGAGTTCTTCCGGTTGGCCCGCCAGTTCTTCAGGTCCGCCTCCCGGTGCGCGATGTTCCAGTCGCCGCAGACGAGCACCTCGCGCCCCTCGGCGGCGGCGCGCTCGCGCAGCCCGGCGAGGTACGGCAGGAAGGCCGCCATGAAGCGCTCCTTCTCCTCCTGCCGCTCGGTGCCCACCTCGCCCGAGGGGAGGTAGAGGCTGGCGACGGTCAGCCCCGGCAGGTCGACCTCCAGGTAGCGGCCGGAGTCGGTGAACTCGGTCACGCCGAACCCCACCTGCACCCGCTCCGGCGCACGCCGGGTGAGCACCGCCACACCCGCGCGCCCCTTGGCCGCGGCGGGGGCGTACTGCGCGTGCCAGCCCTCCGGTTCACCTACCCCGTCCGGGAGTTGGTCCGGCTCGGCGCGCACCTCCTGCAGGCACACCACGTCCGCCTCGGTCGCGGCCAGCCACTCGGTGTAGCCCTTCTTCGCCGCTGCCCGCAGCCCGTTCACATTGACCGTCGAAATCGTCAGCACCCCGGCACCTTACGATGCGGGCATGCGCATCGTGCCCACTCCCTTCGACCATCCCGACGCCGTGAAGCTCAACGACCTGGTGCAGCAGGAGTACGCCGAGCGGTACGGGGGAGAAGGCGATGTCACCCCGCTGGACCCGGCGATGTTCCAGCCGCCGAACGGCCTGTTCCTCGTGGCCTACGACGAGCTGGACCGTCCCGTCGCCACCGGCGGCTGGCGGGCGATGGACGAGAACGAGGAGAACTACCGGGACGGCGACGCCGAGCTGAAGCGGATGTTCGTGGTCCGCGAGGCCCGGCGGCAGGGCCTGTCCCGCCGCATCCTGGCCCTCCTGGAGGAGGACGCCCGGCAGGCGGGCCGGATCCGGATGGTGCTGGAGACCGGCACCATGCAGCCGGAGGCGATGGCGCTGTACGAGTCGAGCGGCTACGCCCTCTGCGAGAAGTTCGGGGTCTACCGCAACGAGCCCAACAGCCGCTGCTACGCCAAGCCCCTGCGCTGAGCCCCGGGACGGCCCGGGCCGTCCCTCCGGGCCGGTTCAGCCGCGCTTGACGGTGATCCCGCCGTTGCCGGTGGCCAGGTCGAGCGTGTACGGGCCGGAGGGGTCGTCGTCGACTCCGATGTTCCGGTCGCCGTTGTCGCTGTCGGCGGTGACGCGGTAGCGGGCGCCGGGCACGGTGAGGACGACGTCGCCGTTGGAGGTCCTCACCCGGACGTCCTGCGGCGCGGCGAGAGCGAGGTCGACCTCGCCGTTGGAGGTCTCCGCCCGGATGCCGTCGCCCCTCAGTCCGCGGCCGGTGATCCGTCCGTTGTTGGTGCGGACCTCGACCGGGCCCGCCACGTCCTCCAGCTCCACCCGGCCGTTGGAGGTGGACACGTCCACCGCGCCCACTTTGTCGAGCGTCACCCGGCCGTTGGAGGTGGAGCCCGTCACCGTGATCCCCGCGGGGACGTCGACGGTGTAGCGGACCTCGCAGCGCCGGCCGCAGCCGCCCAGCACCAGGACGCCGTCCTCCACCCGGTGGGTGGCGCCCTCGGGCCTGTCCCCCCGGTACTCGACGGTGCGCTCCAGGGTCACCCGGTCCAGGTCCTCCCTGCCGCGCAGGGTGACGTCCCCCGGGCCGGACTCCAGACGCACGGACGTGATCTCCGCGTCCACCGTGGCGCCGTCGCCGAAGGTCTCGCCGGGCACCAGGCCGCAGGAGCCGGCCAGAGCTGCGGCGAGCACGGCGGCCGTGGTGCTTTGGACGAGGCGTAACCGCTGGGGCATGTCTGTCTCCGCATCACTGGGGTCCTCCGCGGTCGCGGAGACGGCGTTCCGGGGCCGGAGAGGCCGATGCCGTCGACGCTAGCCGCCCACGAGCGGTCCCGCCATGGGGTTCGCCCCCCTCTCCCACCGGGGGCCGCCCCCTTCCCTTGACTTCATGTCCGCTTGAGGTCCTAGCGTCGGTTCCACCGGCCGGCGACCGCCGGCCCGGCCGTCACGACGGGGAGGCCACACCATGACGGAACACGATGTCGAGACCGGTCGCCGGTGGGACGGCGGCCTGCTGGACCTGGACGCCTATCTGGCCCGGATCGGCCACACCGGGGACCTCTCCCCCACCGCGGAGACCCTGCGGGCCCTGCACCGCGCGCACGTCCTGGCCGTGCCCTTCGAGAACCTGGAGATCGTCCTCGGGCGGCCGGTCCCGCTCGATCTGCCCGCCCTCCAGGACAAGCTCGTCCGCCGGGCGCGCGGCGGGTACTGCTTCGAGCACGCCCGGATCTTCGCCGCCGCCCTGGAACGGCTGGGTTTCGGCGTCACCGGCCTGTCCTCCCGGGTCGGCATGGGCTCGGACCGCCTCCGGCCCGCCACGCACGCCGTGCTGCGGGTGGAGACCGCCGAGACGCCCGACACCGGGCGGGTGTGGATCTGCGACGTCGGATTCGGTTCCAGCCCCCTGGAACCGATCGAGTTCGCCGACGGGGCCGGGACCACCGACGGCGGCCGGTCCTTCCGGCTGGAACGGCGCACCGTCCGCCTCGGGACGACCCTCGCCGCCGAGGAGTGGACGCTCCGCGAGCGGCGCGCGCCCGTGGACGGCGATCTCCGGGGCGGGGACGGCGACGGCTGGCTCGACCTCCACACCTTCACCCCGAACCCGCAGTACGCCGTGGACTGGGTGGTGGGCAACCACCACGTCTCCACCCACCCCCGTTCGCCCTTCGTCCGGCGTCCGGTCGTCCAGCGCACCGGCCCCGGCGTCCACCAGGCGCTGTACGGCGCCACCTGGGTGACCACCGTCCTCGCGGACGGCTCGCGCCGAGTGCGCGAGCTGGAGCCGCACGAGGGGCCCAAGGTGCTGGAGGACGTCTTCGGCATCGTGCTGGACGCGGACGACGCCGCCGCGTTCGCCGCGGCGCTCGAACGCCTTCCCCGCGCCCCCGAGGCGAAGGACTGACGCGGGGAGGGTGCCGTCCCGCCGGGAAAACCGGTGTCCCGCCGTTCCCGGCGGAACTACGGTGCCCATCGTGACCACGGACACCGGCCGGCCGCCCCGGCTCACCCGCCTCGTCTTCCACGGCCCCCTCTCCGAGACGCGCGCCGACCGCGTCGTCCGGCGGCTCGTCCGCACGGACCCCGCCACCGTCCTCGACATCGGCTGCGGCTGGGGCGAGTTGACGCTCCGTCTCCTCGCCGCCGCGCCGGGGGCCACCGCCGTCGGTCTCGACATCAACGCCGAGGACCTGGCCCGCGCCCGCCGCGAGGCCGGGGCCCGCGGACTCGCCGACCGGGTGGAGTTCGTCAAGGCGTCCGTGGAAGAGGCCGCCCGCGGTCCGGCCGACCTCGTCCTGTGCGTCGGTTCCGGCCAGGCGCTCAGCACGGCCGCGCCGCCCGGACACACCGTCGAGGCCCTGCGGAAGCTGCGCCGGCTGGTCAATCCGGGCGGACGCGTCCTGTTCGGCGAGGGCTTCTGGCAGCGCACCCCCACCCCGGCCGAGCTGTCCCGGATGTGGCCGGGGGCGTCCGCCGACGAGCACCTCGACCTCGCGGGCCTGGTGGACACCGCCGTCGCCGCCGGGTTCCGGCCGGAGTGGACCGAGACGGCGAACGAGGACGAGTGGGAGGAGTTCGAGTCGGGATACCTGGCCGGCGAGGAGGAGTGGCTCGCCGCCCACCCCGACCACCCCCTGGCGGCCGAGGTGCGGGAGCGCGCCGACCGGCACCGCGCCGCCTGGATGGCCTACCGGGGCGTGCTGGGCATGGCCTACCTCACGCTGATCCCCGCGTCCTGACCGCACTCGGCGGCCTCGGCGGCCTCGGCGGCCCCACTGACGGAGCCTCCCCGGCGCCGGCTCGGGAACGGCGAAGCCCCTCCCGGTACCCGGGAGGGGCTTTCTGCTGCGGTGTGGACCTGAGGGGATTTGAACCCCTGACCCCCTCGATGCGAACGAGGTGCGCTACCGGACTGCGCTACAGGCCCTTGCAACGGGTGAAACCCTAGCATCCCCAACCGCGTGCGCGGAAATCCGTTCTCCCGCCGGTCCCCGTGGGCCCGGTGCGGTGCGGGACGGGTCACTCGTTGGCGGCGCGGGGGCGGTCCTCGTCGGCGTACTGGTCGAACAGCGGGGTCTGCCTGCGCGGCGCCGAGGCCGGGGCGCGGTCGGCCGCGGGCTGCTGGTCCGGAGCGGAGGAGACCGGAACGGAGGAGACCGGGGCGGCGGAGGCCGGGGTGGTGGAGGGGGCCGTGGTGGAGCGGGCCGAGCTCCAGGTGTCCGGGGCGCCGAGGTCCACGCCGCGCGCGGTGCGCGGGGCGACGGGGGCGTTGACGTAAGTGGGCAGCGGCACGGGCGTGGGCTCCCAGCCTCCGTCCGCCGGGCCGGGAGTGCGCTCGCGGCGCTGGGAGTCCACCCATTCGGCGTGGTCGGTCTGCTCCACCAGGGCCCGTCGTTCGGCGGCGGCCTCCGGGTCGGGCGCCTCGGGCTCGGCAACCGGGGCCGGGGAGGCGGGCATCCCCCGCTGTTCGCGCAGGTGCCGGGCCGCGGCCTCCGCCCGGCGCTGGTCCATCACGAAGGCGAAGCGGCGGCGCTCCTGGGCGCGCATGTGGGCGATGTACGCGCTCAGCAGTCCGGCGGGGATCGCGGGGGCCCACAGGAAGGCGACGCCGCCGACCGCGGCGACGATCGTGCCGAGCGTGAAGGCGAGGAAGAGCACCATCGTGGTGCGGCGGCGCCGGGCGAGGAGCTTGGCCCGGCGGACGCGGCCCGGCTGCCCCGCCGTGCCGGCGTGGTCGGCACGGCCCGTGCCCGCCGGGCGGCGCACCTCGGTGGGGGCCTCGGCGCGGGCCATGGTCGCGGGCCCGGGAACCTCGTGCCGCTCGGTCACGGGGTTGGCGAGGGCCCGGACGTCCACGCCGTCCGCGGGCACGCCGGTGGCGTCCTCGTCGGTGACCGCGAGATCCGGCGGACCGTCTCCCTCGCGTTCGGCCGCCTCCCTGAGGTCCCTGGCGTACCGGCGCTCCATCCCCGCCCGGCCGGACAGCAGCCGGATGGCGGTGCTGAAGCGCTCGGTGGGACGAGCTTCGTTGAGTTCGTCCTGCCGACGGAGCCACATCGGCACCAGGTAGGCGGCCCAGGCCCCGACGATGACTGCGTAGATGAGGCCGCTGCTGCTCACGCCTCACACGGTAGAGGGGTTTGCCGAACCCCATACGCCAATTGGCGCGGTGTGTCGCACGATCTGGCTGATATCTCTACCTTTTTTTGTGATTGTTGCGACTGACGTTCGCTGCTTTGCGCGGATGGTGAACGGAAGATGCCCAATCCGTAGATAGAATCGAACATTTATTTTATTTACGCGGAGTTCCGGGACTCGTGCGCCGGTGCCAGCGGTCCAGCAGCCCCTCGGGGACGTCCTCCGTGGTCAGGGCGTACACCAGGTGGTCGCGCCAGGCGCCGTCGATGTGCAGATAGCGCGGACGGAGACCCTCCTCGCGAAATCCGAGTTTCTCCACCACGCGGCGGCTCGGTCCGTTCTCGGGGCGGATGCAGACCTCGATCCG
Source organism: Streptomyces glaucosporus (assembly GCF_039533345.1). Classification (NCBI taxonomy): domain Bacteria; kingdom Bacillati; phylum Actinomycetota; class Actinomycetes; order Kitasatosporales; family Streptomycetaceae; genus Streptomyces; species Streptomyces glaucosporus. Next base: position 113,271 of record NZ_BAAATJ010000002.1, read on the forward strand.
GTGCAGCCCGACCGTGCGGAAGCAGTGGTCCACGGCGAGCGCGACGGCCGTCGGCATCACCCCGCGCCCCGCCACCTCGTGGTCGATCCAGTAGCCGATGTGCCCCGAGCACATCGAGCCCCAGGTGATTCCGGCGACCGTCAACTGCCCGGCCAGCCGCCCCCGGTAGTCGATCACGAACGGCAGCATCCGGCCCGCCTGCGCCTCCGTCCGGAGGTGACGGACCATCTGCCGGTACGTCGGGCGCCGCGGCGGCAGGTGGCCGGGCAGGGCGGGCGGAATGGTGGCCTCCCACGGGCGCAGCCAGTCCCGGTTCCGCTGGTTCACCTCCCGCCAGGCGCGGTGGTCGCGCAGCCTTATGGGACGGAGGGTCACATCACCGTCCGTCAACTCGACCGGCCAGGAGGGGTTCAGTTCGGTTCCTCCCTCGGGGTGTGCTCCGGATCGTTCCCCCGGGCGTCTCCGGGACCGCTCCTCGGATGGGCGTCCCGCCGCGGGTGGTCGCCTCCGCGGATCTGCTCCACCGCATGGGCCAGAAGGGGCGCCAGGACGGCCAGTCCGTCGCGGACGCCCCCGCTGGAGCCGGGGAGGTTGACGATCAGCGTCGTGCCCGCCACGCCCGCCGTGCCGCGCGAGAGGGCGGCGGTGGGCACCTTGGCGAGACCGGCGGCGCGGATGGCCTCGGGGATGCCGGGGATCTCGTGGTCCAGCACGCGCCGGGTCGCCTCCGGCGTCCGGTCGGTCGGCGAGATGCCGGTGCCGCCGGTGGTGAGCACCACGTCGTAGGAGGCGGCGACGGCGGCGCGCAGCGCCTCCTCCACGGGGTCGCCGTCCGGGACGACGCGCGGGCCGTCGGCGGCGAAGCCCAGTTCGGCCAGGGCCTTCACCAGCAGCGGCCCGGTGGTGTCGGTGTAGACGCCCGCGGCGGCGCGGTCGGAGACGGTGACGGCCAGGGCGCGGCCCCGCGTACCGCTCGGGGCGCCGGTGCCGGTCACTGGTCCCGCCTCCACTCCCCGGAGGCGCCCCCGGTCTTCTCCTCCACCCGCACGTCCGTGATGACGGCGCCCTTGTCGACGGCCTTCACCATGTCCACGACGGTCAGCGCCGCGACCGACACGGCCGTCAGCGCCTCCATCTCCACCCCGGTGCGGTCGGTGGTCTTCACCGTCGCCGTGATCTCCACGGCGTCGTCCGCGACGGAGAGGTCCACCGTGACCCCGGACAGGGCCAGCGGGTGGCACAGCGGCACCAGGTCGGGCGTCCGCTTGGCGCCCATGATCCCGGCGATGCGGGCGACGGCGAGTGCGTCGCCCTTCGGGACCCCCTCGCCGCGCAGCAGTTCCACGACGCGCGGCGAGACGAGCACGCGCCCGGCCGCACGCGCGGTGCGGGCGGTGACCTCCTTGGCCGAGACGTCGACCATGCGGGCGGCGCCCGCCTCGTCGATGTGGGTGAGGCCGCCGGCCGTGCCGGGGGTGCTCCCCTGTGGCGCGCTGTTCATCACTCTCCCGCGTCGCTCCGTGTCGGACGACAACGGTACCCGCAGGACATCGGGTCAGTCGGTTCCGTCCAGGGGCACGACTTCCAGTTCGTCGCCCCGGGCGACTTCGGTGGTCTGCTCGGGTACGACGATCAGCGCGTCGGCACGGGCCAGGGAGCCGAGCAGGTGGGAGCCCGCGCCGCCCACCGGCCGCACGGTGCCGACCCGCTCGCCGTCGCCCGGCGGCTCGTACCGGCCGCGCAGGAACTGCCGTTTCCCGGCCGGGGAGCCGATGGGCTCCTCGCACTCCAGGCGGGCGCGGACGGTGGGCCGGGAGACGGTTTCCAGCCCCATCAGGGCGCGCAGGGCCGGGCGGACGAACAGCTCGAAGGAGACGTAGGAGCTGACCGGGTTGCCGGGCAGGGCGAACAGGGGGATGCCGTCGGGGCCGACCAGGCCGAAGCCCTGGGGCTTGCCGGGCTGCATGGCGAGTCTGCGGAACTCCACGCTCCGTGCGGGCGCGGCCGGCTTTCCGCCCTCCGGCGGCCGCCCGGACTCCCCGTGCTCCGGGTCCGTCCCGGATTCCTCGGACTCCGCCGGGTCGGCGCCGCCCAGTATGGTGCCGCCGAGGTCGGAGAGCGCCTCCTTCACCACGTCGTACGCACCGACGCTCACGCCGCCGCTGGTGACGACGGCGTCGGCGCGGACGAGCTGGTCCTCGATCACCGTGCGCAGGGTGTCGGCGTCGTCGGCCACCGCTCCGACGCGGTAGGCGATGGCGCCCGCGGCCCGGGCCGCGGCGGTCAGGGCGTAGCTGTTGGAGTCGTGGATCTGGCCCGGGCCCAGCGGCGAGCCGGGCCGGACGAGTTCGCTGCCGGTGGAGAGGACGACCACGCGCGGGCGCGGGCGGACGGTGACCGTCTCGCAGCCGACGGCGGCGAGCAGGCCGATCTGGGCGGGCCCCAGGACCGTGCCGGCCTCCAGGGCGACCGCGCCGGCCCGGATGTCGCCGCCCTTGTCGCGCACGTGCTGCCGGGCCGTCACCGGCCGGTGGACGCGGACCTCGCCCGTGGCGCCGGACGGGTCGGCGCTGTGGGCGGCCATGGCGTCGGCCGGGCCGCCGCCGGTGCCTCCGTCCGTCCACTCCACGGGGACGACGGCCTCGGCGCCGGGCGGCAGCGGGGCCCCGGTCATCACGCGGACGGCCTGGCCCGGTCCGATCCCCGGCAGCCGTCCGGTGCCCGCCGCCACGTCCCCGACGACCTCCAGCGTCACCGGGTCGTTCTCGCTCGCCTTCTCCACGTCGGCGACGCGGACCGCGTACCCGTCCATGGAGCTGTTGTCGAAGGGCGGCAGCGGGGTGGGCACCAGCACGTCCTCGACGAGTACGCATCCCTGCGCGTCGAGCAGGTGCAGCTCGATGGGGTCCAGCGGCCTCACCGACCGCAGGATGTCGGCCAGGTGCTCGTCGACGGACCAGGTCCTGCTCACGGGACTACAGCTCCTTGGCCACGAAGTCGCGCAGCCACTGCTGGAAGTCCGGCCCCAGGTCCTCGCGCTCGCACGCCAGCCGGACGATGGCCCGCAGGTAGTCGCCGCGGTCGCCGGTGTCGTAGCGGCGGCCCTTGAAGACCACGCCGTGCACCGGGCCGCCGATGGAGGGGTCGGCGGCGAGGGTCTGGAGGGCGTCGGTGAGCTGGATCTCGCCGCCGCGCCCGGGCTCGGTCTTGCGCAGGACCTCGAAGACGGCGGGGTCGAGGACGTAGCGGCCGATGACGGCCAGGTTGCTGGGGGCGTCCTCGCGGGAGGGCTTCTCCACCAGGTCGGAGACGCGCACGACGTCGTCGTCCCCGGTGGGCTTGGCCACGGCGCAGCCGTAGAGGTGGATGTTCTCGGGGTCGACCTCCAGCAGCGCCACGACGCTGCCGCCGTACACCGCCTGGATCTCGATCATGCGGGACAGCAGCGGGTCGCGCGGGTCGATCAGGTCGTCGCCGAGCAGGACGGCGAAGGGCTGGTCGCCGACGTGCGGGGCGGCGCACAGGACGGCGTGGCCCAGTCCCCTGGGGTCTCCCTGGCGCACGTAGTGGATGGTGGCGAGGTCGGTGGACTCCTGGACCTTGGTCAGCTTGGTCTCGTCGCCCTTCCTCCGCAGCACCTCCTCCAGCTCGTAGTTGCGGTCGAAGTGGTCCTCCAGCGGGCGCTTGTTGCGGCCCGTGACCATGAGGACGTCGGGGAGGCCCGCGGTGACGGCCTCCTCCACCACATACTGGATCGCGGGCTTGTCGACGACCGGCAGCATCTCCTTGGGAGTGGCCTTCGTCGCCGGGAGGAATCGGGTACCGAGCCCGGCGGCCGGGATCACGGCCTTGGTGATCCGTGTACGCGAGGTAGTCATGTCCAGCACCTTAGCCCCTGCCTTGTTACACAACGTGCGTTTTCAACACGTCCGTTGCGTTCTGCAGACAATCATTCCGGGGCCGCCGGATCGCCTCCGGAACAGGTCGGAGCCGGTCCGCCATGCCACCGGGATGATAATGCGCCCGCGGCGGTCAATGCCGTGACCAGCGAGCCGGACACCGGGAGCCGAACCACCGTGAGCGACGCGGAGAACACCCCCGAGACCACCACGGCCACCGGGAAGCGGGCGCTGCGGCGCGCCCTCCTGGCGGCACGGGCCGCACTGCCGGAGGACGGGGTGCGGCGGGCCGCCGCGGCGCTCGCCCGGCACGCCCTGGAGCTGCCCGAGCTGACCGGGGCGCGCGCGGTGGCCGCGTACGTGTCGGTCGGACGCGAACCGGACACCCGTGCACTGCTGGACGCGCTGCGCGAGCGCGGCGTACGGGTGCTGCTGCCGGTCCTCCTGCCCGACGACGACCTGGACTGGGCCGTGTACGAGGGCGCGGACCGGCTGGCGCGCGCCGGACGCGGGCTCCTGGAGCCCACCGGTCCGCGGCTCGGCCCGGACGCGGTGACGGCCGTCGACACCGTCCTGCTGCCCGGGCTGGCCGTGGACCGGCGCGGAGTGCGCCTGGGGCGCGGCGGCGGCAGCTACGACCGGTTGCTGGCCCGCGTCGAGGCGTCCGGGGCCCGGCCGGCGCGCGTGGTGCTGCTCCACGCCGGCGAGTTGCTGGACGGGAGGGTGCCCGCCGAGCCCCACGACCGGCCCGTGCACGCCGCGGTCACCCCCGAGGGGGTGCACCGCTTCACGGCGTGAGGGCCATGGTGTCCTCGGTCGCCTTCTCGACGGCCTTCTCGCTGAACGCCCAGTCCAGCATCTTCCCCTCGGCCCACAGGTCCGTCTGGTCGCTGTAGTTGGGGTGGTAGGCGTGGCCGGAGGCGCCGGTGAGGTTGATCCACCGGGACTCGTCGAGGTCGGCCATGCTGACCACCATCCGCATCGACGGCACCCAGACCACCTCGTAGCCGCCGGCCGCGTTCCAGCCGGTGGCGTTGACCGCCGCCTCGCCGCCGCCGAGGTTCCACGGACCGCGGTTGAGCAGGTGCTGGAGGAAGCCGGGCCCCTCGGTGCCCAGGGTCTGGTTCTTGAGCATCAGCCGGTGCAGGCGGCCCCAGTTCCAGGTGTCGATGTCCTTGCCGAGCTTGGTGGTCAGCTCCCAGCGGGCGCTCGTCATGGCCTCCTCCAGCATCTCGTCCCGGTCGCCCTTGCCCTGCTCGTAGCGGCTGCCGGGGACCCACCAACCGCTCTCGGGCTTCTCCAGCAGGGTGCGCACGACCTCGTACCAGCGGTCGCCGCCGTCGGGCTGCGCGGACTCCGGGGCGCGCTGTCCGCACTCGCGGACGGTGCGGACGGTGCCGTCCAGGTCCTCGATCGGGCCGGAGTCGTCGGCCGGGCGGACCCGCAGGCACTCGCCCTCGACGCGCACCTCCTTGGGGAGCTTGTGGCCGAAGGTGAGCTTGAGGAGGTTGCGCCACACGCCGTTGAAGTAGGCGGCGGGTGCCGAGTCGGCGTCCTGGGTGTAGTCCCAGCCCTCCAGCAGCTTCTGCGCCTCGCGGACGTAGGGGTCCTCGATGTCGATCTTCAGCAGGTAGGGGACCAGGATCTTGGCGATCTCACTGCTGTTGTCGAGCTGCATGGACGCCATGTCGTCCATGGAGATCTTGCCGCCGTCCTTGATCTTCGACCGGATGAGGTCGTTGATCCGCTGGCTGCGGGCGCCGTAGCCCCAGTCGTCGGTGAGGAAGTGGGCGTACTTGTCGTCGATGACGGCCTGGTTGGCGGTGACGATGTAGCCGCGCTCGGGGTCGTACTCCCAGGGCAGCGCCTCCTGGGGTATCCAGCCCTTCCACTCGTAGTCCGGGTCCCAGCCGGGCGCCGGGTAGCGGCCGTCGCCCTTGCCGCGGACCGGGATGAGGCCGGGGGCCTGGTAGCCGATGTGGCCCTCGGTGTCGGCGTAGATCAGGTTCTGCGAGGGGGCGGCGAACTCGCGGGCCGCCGCGCGGAACTGTGCGAAGTTCTCCGCGGTGTTCAGCTTGAAGACCGCGTCCATGGTCCTGGAGGGCTCCAGGGCCGTCCAGCGCAGCGAGACGGCGTAGCCCTTGCCGCGGTCGGGGGCGCCGTCCCGGACGGGGGCGTGGTCGCCGACCGTGCCCAGTTCGGTGCTGCGGTCGGAGACGATCGGGCCGTGGCGGGTGGAGCGGACGGTGATCTTCCGGTCCTTGCCGCCGGCGACCTTGATGACCTCCTCGCGGGTCTCGTAGGGGACCCGCTTCCCGTCGTAGACGTACGCCCCGTCCTCGATCTTCTCCAGGTACAGGTCGGTGACGTCCGCGCCGAGGTTGGTGAAGCCCCAGGAGATGTCCTGGTTGTGGCCTATCACCACGCCCGGCATGCCGGAGAAGGTGAAGCCCGCCACGTCGAACGGGCAGGACTTGCCCACCGTCGTGCAGTGCAGGCCCATCTGGTACCAGATCGAGGGGAGCTGCGGCGCCAGGTGCGGGTCGTTGGCCAGCAGCGGCTTGCCGGTGGTCGTGTACTCGCCCGAGACGACCCAGGAGTTGGAGCCGATGCCGTTGCCGTTGGGGCCGAGCAGGGCGGGGATGCCGTCGATGGCGTCGGAGAGCGCGGCGAGCTGGGTCTGGACGCCCTGGGCCGCGGCGTCGGGGGAGCCCTGCGGGGCGGTGCCGTCGGGGGTCACCGTGCCGTCGGGAGAGGTGACCGTGCCGTCGGGGGACGTGACCGTGCCGTCGGGGTTCGCGGTCCCGCCCGGGGACGTGGCGCCGCCGGAGGGAGTGGCCTTCGGGTCGAACTCGCCGGTGGCGGCGTCCACCGCGCCGTTCCCGACGATCGGTGTGTTCCGGTCGTACGGGTACTCCGGGTACAGCTCCTCGATCTGCTCGTCCGTCAGGCGGCTGGAGAGCAGGGCGCGGTCGATCTCGTCCTGCATGTTGCCGCGCAGGTCCCAGGCCATGGCCTTGAGCCAGGCGACGGAGTCCACCGGCGTCCACTTCTGCGGCTTGTAGTCGTTGGTGAAGCCGAGGGCCGCGTACTCCAGGGAGAGCTCGTCGCCGCTGTGGTCGGCCAGGTAGGCGTTGACGCCCTCGGAGTACGCCAGGAGGTAGTCCTTGGTCGTCTTCGACAGCTTGGTGTCGTACTCCTCCTGTGCGACCTTCCGCCAGCCCAGGGTGCGCAGGAAGGCGTCGGTCTCGACCTGGCTCTCGCCGAACATCTCCGACAGGCGCCCGGCCGTCAGGTGCCGCCGCACGTCCATCTCCCAGAAGCGGTCCTGGGCGTGGACGTAGCCCTGGGCGCGGAAGAGGTCCTCGGCGGTGTCGGCGTAGAGCTGGGGTATGCCGTTGGCGTCGCGTTTGACGGTCACCGGCGCGGACAGACCGTCCAGCTGGAGTGAGCCGGTGGTCTGCGGGAAGGAGGCGCGGACCGTGTCCACGCTCCAGAACGTGCCGTAGCCGATGCCCGCCACGAGCAGCAGCACGACTGCGATCACGGGAAGACGGGCGCGTCGTGAGGTCTTCTTGGCGGGCATCGCTGTCCTTCGAGGGCAGGGTGGTCCTGAGTGCTGGAGCAACCATAGGACGAGCCGCCCCGCCGGATGCCAGGGAGTCCTGCGCAACGGAACGGCAACATTCAAGCAATGGTAAATTGTTAGGCAGCCAAATGACTTTTCGGCGGTCGGATCCCGGCCGTTCCCGCCCGGTCCGCACGGAAGGATCCGCCCCTGACTGTCGACCGCCTCAACGAACTCATGCTGGTCTCCGCGATCGTCCTGCTCGTCGCCGTCGCGGCGGTCAGGCTCTCCTCGCGCACCGGACTCCCCAGCCTCCTGCTCTACCTCGGCATCGGGCTCGCCATCGGACAGGACGGGCTCGGAGTACGGTTCGACGACGCCGAGCTGACACAGGTGCTGGGCTACGCGGCACTGGTGGTGATCCTGGCCGAGGGCGGTCTGGGCACCAAGTGGCGCGACATCCGGCCGGCGGTGCCGGCGGCGACCGTACTGGCCACCGTGGGCGTCGCGATCAGCGTGGGGATCACCGCCGCCGGGGCCCACTACCTGGTGGGACTCGACTGGCGGCTGTCGCTGATCATGGGGGCGGTGGTCTCGTCGACGGACGCCGCGGCGGTGTTCTCCGTGCTGCGCAGGGTTCCGCTGCCGCGCCGGCTGGCCGGAACGGTGGAGGCGGAGTCGGGGTTCAACGACCCTCCCGTGGTGATCCTGGTCGTCGCCTTCTCGACGGCCGGCCCGCTGGACCCCTGGTACGTCCTGATCGGAAACATCGTGCTGCAGCTGGCGATCGGCGTCGTGATCGGGGCGGCCGTCGGCAAGTTCGGCGAGTACGCGCTGCGGCACGTGGCCCTGCCCGCCTCCGGCCTGTACCCGATCGCGGTGATGGCCCTGTGCGTCCTGGCGTACGCCGGGGGCGCACTGGCGCAGGGCAGCGGCTTCCTGGCGACCTACATCTGCGGGATCGTCCTCGGCAACGCCCGGCTGCCGCACCGGCCGGCCACCCGGGGCTTCGCCGACGGCATGGCGTGGATCGCGCAGATCGGCCTGTTCGTCCTGCTGGGCCTGCTGGCCACCCCGTCGGAACTGCTGGAGGACTTCGGGGCCGCGCTGGTCATCGGCCTGGTGCTGACGCTGGTGGCCCGGCCGGTGTCGGTGGTGCTGTGCACGCTGCCCTTCCGGCTTCCCTGGCGGAACCAGGCGCTGATGTCGTGGGCGGGGCTGCGCGGCGCGGTGCCGATCATCCTGGCGACGATTCCCATGGTGCACCCGGGCCGGGACAGCGACCGGATCTTCAACATCGTCTTCGTCCTGGTCGTCGTCTTCACCCTGGTCCAGGGCCCGACCCTGCCCTGGGTCGCCCGGAAGCTCGGGCTGGGCGGGGGCGGGGGTGCGACGGACCTGGAGATCGAGTCGGCGCCGCTGGAGAGGCTGCAGGGCCACCTGATCTCCGTCGGCATCCCCGAGGGGTCGCGGATGCACGGTGTGGAGGTGTCGGAGCTCCGGCTGCCCAAGGGCTCGGCGGTCACCCTGGTCGTGCGGGAGGGCAGCAGCTTCGTGCCGACCCCCACCACCGTCCTGCGACGCGGTGACGAACTTCTGGTCGTCACCACCGACGCGGTGCGGGACGCCGCCGAGCGGCGCCTGCTGGCCGTGGGCCGGGGCGGCAAGCTGGCCGGCTGGCTGGGCTCCACGGGCAGTTCGGCGCTGGGCCGCCGCCGCTGACCCGGTCCGTCCTCCGCGTCCGTCCTCCGCGTCCGTCCTCCGCGTCCGTCCTCCGGCCCGGTTCGGGGGAGGGGCTCCGGGGAGCGGGCACGACACCCCGGCGGCACCGGCACACGTGAGGCCGTTGAAGCCATCCGTTAACCTAACGTCGTACGTTTGTCCGACTTTCGGTGTTTCGACTCCGCCTGATGCAGGGCCGGCGCGACCGCACGGCTGACCACACGCCACGGCTGCGCGCGATGAGGACGGCCCTCGGCACGCCCCGCCGCACCCGTCGTGCGGTGCCCGCGGCGCGCTACCAGGCGGCAGAAAGGTCCGGTCGTGACCACCACGGTCACTTCCTCGGTCTCCCCCTCCCCCGACGGCTCCGGCCGGAAGCCCGGCTACCGGCAGCTGCTGCGCACCCCCGGCGCGTGGACGTTCCTGCTGCCCGGCTTCCTGGCCCGCCAGCCCTTCGCGATGCTGACGCTCGGCATCGTGCTGCTGGTCGAGCACACCACCGGCTCGTTCGGCACCGCGGGCGCGGTGTCCGCCACGACCGGTGTGGCGATGGCCCTGTTCGCGCCGCGCAGCGGCAGACTCGCCGACCGCTTCGGCCAGCGCGCCGTCCTGCTGCCCGGCGTCGTGCTGCACGCCGCCTTCGTCGGTCTGCTGGTCGCGCTCGCCCTGTCGCGCGCGCCGCTGTGGGCGCTGCTGCTCGCGGCCGTGCCGGCCGGCGCCTCGGTGCCGCAGATCGGCCCGATGGTGCGGGCCCGCTGGGCGCACCTGCTCGGCCGCCCCCGGGCGGACGGCACGGACGGCACGCGGCTGCTGCCGACGGCGGCGGCGCTGGAGTCGGTCACCGACGAGCTGACCTTCGTCATCGGCCCGGTCCTGGCCACCGCGCTGTGCACCACCGTGCACCCGGCCGCCGGGCTGGTCGCGGAGGGCGCCCTGACCGCGGTCGGCGGCCTGCTCTTCGCGGTGCAGCGCCGCACCGAGCCCCCGGCGCACCGCCGGCCCCGGGCGAAGGGCGAGCGGCACGCGTCGGCGCTGTCGGTGCCGGGCGTGCGGGTGCTGGTCGTCGCCTTCCTGGGCATCGGCGCGGTCTTCGGCGGGATGCAGGTGTCGCTGGCCGCCTTCACCGAGGGCATCGGGCAGCCGGGCATCAACGGCGTGCTGTACGGGATCTTCGCCGCGGGCAACATGCTCGCCGGCCTGGTCTACGGGGCCCTCTCCTGGCGGTCCTCCCCGCGCCGGCGGCTGCTGGTGGCGTACGCGCTGCTGGCGCTGACCACCGCCCCGCTGTGGGCGGTGGACTCGGTGCCGCTGCTGGCCGTCCTCGGCCTGCTGGCCGGCGCGGGCATCGGCCCGAGCCTGATCACCGGTTTCACGCTGGTGGAGCGGCTGACTCCGCCCACCCTGCGCACCGAGGCGTTCACCTGGCTGACCGGCGCGGTGGCGCTGGGGCAGGCCGGGGCCGCGACGGTGGCCGGGCGGCTGGCGGACGGCTTCGGGGCGAGCGCCGGTTTCGCGGTGCCGCTGGCCGCGACGGTCCTGGCCCTGGTGACCGTGGCGGCGCTGCGCGGCCGGCTGGACCCGCCGTCCGACACCCCCCGGACGGGGGACGGCGGCCGGGTGGCGGCACGTGGTGAGGGTCACCGTCCACCGGCTCCGGTGGACTAAGCCGCCGGAATACTGCACCATGGTGCGTCGTTAGCACTCCACGAGTCAGAGTGCCAGGAGGAGCAAGTGCCGACCTATCAGTACCAGTGCACCGAGTGCGGCGAGGGCCTGGAAGCGGTTCAGAAGTTCACCGACGACGCGCTCACCGAGTGCCCGAGCTGCAAGGGACGCCTGAAGAAGGTGTTCTCGGCGGTCGGCATCGTCTTCAAGGGCTCCGGCTTCTACCGCAACGACAGCCGCGGCTCCACCTCGGGCAGCCCGTCGTCCTCGTCGTCCTCCTCTTCGTCCTCGAAGAGCGAGAGCTCGGGTTCGTCCGGCGACTCGTCCAAGGCCGGTTCCTCGGCCGCCTGATCCCCGCCGCCCGGGCCCGGCCCGGCACGCTCCCGGAACCCCGTCGAGGCGTATGCCCGGCGGGGTCCGCGGGATCGGGGCTAGGGTGGCGGCCATGAGCGCACAGGCGGGAAACCACCGGCAGGCAGCCCCTCAGGCGGAGATAGGCGTCATCGGCGGGTCCGGGTTCTACTCGTTCCTGGACGACGTGACGGAGGTCGTGGTCGACACGCCGTACGGCGCGCCGAGCGACTCCCTCTTCATCGGCGAGGTCGCCGGGCGGCGCGTGGCCTTCCTGCCGCGGCACGGACGCAAGCACCACCTGCCCCCGCACAGGATCAACTACCGCGCCAACCTGTGGGCCCTGCGCTCCGTCGGCGTGCGCCAGGTGCTGGGGCCGTGCGCGGTGGGCGGCCTGCGCCCCGAGTACGGGCCGGGCACGCTGGTGGTGCCGGACCAGCTCGTGGACCGCACCAAGTCGCGCGTCCAGACGTACTACGACGGCGAGCCCCTGGCCGACGGCTCGGTCCCGAACGTCGTCCACCTGTCCTTCGCCGACCCCTACTGCGCGGCGGGGCGGAAGGCCGCGATCGCCGCGGCGCGCGGGCGCGGCTGGGAGCCGGTGGACGGCGGCACGCTGGTGGTGATCGAGGGGCCGCGCTTCTCGACCCGTGCGGAGTCCCGCTGGCACGCGGCCCAGGGCTGGTCGGTGGTCGGGATGACCGGGCACCCGGAGGCGGTCCTCGCCCGGGAGCTCGCCCTCTGCTACACCTCGGTCAACCTGGTCACCGACCTGGACGCCGGCGCGGAGGCGGGCGAGGGGGTCTCCCACGAGGAGGTCCTGCGGGTCTTCGCCCAGAACGTCGGGCGGCTGCGGGAGGTCCTCTTCGACGCGGTGGCGGCGCTGCCGGTGGAGCGGGACTGCGCGTGCGCGTCGGCGCTGGACGGGATGGAACCGGGGATCGAGCTTCCCTGACCGCCGTCTCCGGGCTGTCTTCTCCCGGGGTTCCGGCTTCCGGGCTGCCGTCTCCGGGCTGCTCGCCGGGCGGTGAGCGCCTCGCGGGACGGGTGGGACGGACGGGGCTCGTGCGGGCTCGTGTGGGTGAGCGGGTTTTCCACAACCGGCGGGTGGTCCACAGGCCCCGGCGGACTTCCGCCGCACCGGACATCGTGGAGGGGTTTCCACCACGAGGCGGTGATCGCGTTGTCCAGTACTCCCTCTTCCTCCCCGTCCCCCGCACCTCCCCCCGCACCTTCTCCCCCGGCCCCTCCGGCGTCCTGTCCCCCGCCCTCCTGGTCCGTCCCGGAGTTCGACCCGGTGCGCGCCAGGCGCGGTCTCGCCGGCTCCGTCCGGGGCGCGGGTCCGCGGATGGCGGCCGTCTCCCTGGCCGTCGCCGCCGTGGCGGCCATGGCCTGGGGGCCGCCCGGGGAGCCGGACGGGAGTCGCACGTCCCCCGCGGCCCGGTCCGCGTCCGGACGGGCACCCGCACCGGCGTCCCCGCCCGCTTCGCCGTCCCCGCCGATCCGGCCCTCGCCCGAGGGCGCCGGCGCCGCGACCGTCGAGGCCCCGGTGCGGATTCCGGACGCGGCGGTGGTTCGGCTGCTGCGGCCCGGGGACCGGGTCGACGTCCTGGCGACGCCCCCCGCCGACGAGCACTCCGCGGACACCCCGGCCGGTCCCGCGCGGACCGTCGCCCGGAGCGTACGGGTGGCCGCCGTGCCCGGCCCGGGCGCGGATCCGCCCGGCGGTGCGCACGACGAGGAGGCCGGGGCGCTGGTGGTCCTCTCGGTGCCCCGTGCGACGGCGGCCCGACTCGCCGCCGCGGCGGCGCACTCCCGGCTGACGGTGACGCTGTGCTGACCGCCGGCCCCGCGAACCGGCGCCCGCACCGGCCCCGCTGCCTGCCGCACCCGTCCTCTCCGCCCCGCGCGGGCCGCCCGGACTGGACAGCTCGCACGGTGTTCGTGCAGCGTGTGCTGCGTTCTTCCGGCGGTGGCCGGTGTGCGTGGTGGGCAGAGAGGCGGTCCGTTGAGCGAGAAGCAGGGTGTCCTGGCCGGGTTCAAGACCTTCCTGATGCGGGGCAATGTGGTCGAGCTGGCCGTCGCCGTCGTCGTCGGGGCCGCTTTCACCAAGATCGTGAACACGGTGGTGGAAGGCGTCATCAACCCGGTGGTCGGCTCCATCGGCCCCAAGGACCTGGAGCACTACCAGTTCTGCCTCCAGAGTCCGTGCGAGATCGACGACAAGACGGGCGAGGCCGTCGCCGGCATCACGATCAAGTGGGGCTCGGTGCTGAGCGCCTCGCTGACCTTCCTGATCACCGCGGCGGTCGTGTACTTCCTCATGATCGTGCCGATGAACAAGCTCAAGGAGCGACTGGACGCCAAGGAGGCGGAGGAGGCCGCGTCCCCGCCCCAGAAGACCGAGCTGGAGCTGCTCACGGAGATCCGCGACGCACTGCTCGCCGCCCGGCACGACGGCGACGGCCCCCTGAGCGCCGCCGTCCTGGCGGCACAGCGGAAGGTCCCCGGCGGCGGCGCGCAGGCCGGGCCGGAGGGGCCGTCGGGGACGTCCGGGAAGCGGTGACGCCGCCCGGCGTGCCGTCGCGGCGGCACGCCGGAGGCGGTGCGTCCCGGGGGCGGCCCGGGTCTCAGAGGTGGTGCGGGTCTCAGAAGTGGTGCGGGTCTCAGAAGTGGTGCGGGGGCTTCTCGTCCAGGAAGCGGGCCAGGTCCGCCGCGCCGCCGCCGCTTCCCGTTCCCTCGCCCCAGCCGTGGTCGGTCTCGTCGGCCGGCGGCAGGCTCAGCGGATCGGTGAAGTCCAGCGTGGGAGCCGGATCGCGGTGCCCGGGGTTTCCGGGGGTGGCGGGGGTGTCCATGCCCCCAGCGTACGGCGGCCCCGGCCCGCCCCCGCGGGATCATGGCCGTCATGGACGGACTGACGGACGTACGGGGCCTGCGGGTCGGCCACTCCCAGCGCATCGGGGACGGCTGGCTGACGGGCACCACCGTGGTGCTCGCCCCGGAGGGCGGGGCGACGGCCGGCGTGGACGTGCGGGGCGGGGGCCCCGGCACCCGGGAGACCGACGCGCTGGATCCCCGCAATCTGGTGCAGCGCGTCGACGCCGTGGTGCTGACCGGGGGCAGCGCCTTCGGGCTGGACGCGGCCTGCGGGGTGGTGGACTGGCTGGAGGAGCGGGGCCGCGGCTTCCCCGTGGGGCCCGAACCGGAGCAGGTGGTGCCCGTGGTCCCGGCCGCCTGCCTCTTCGACCTCGGTCGCGGGGGCTCCTGGCGGGCGCGGCCGGACGCCGCGTTCGGCCGGGAGGCGGCCGAGGCCGCGGCGCGTACAGACGCCGGGGCCCCGGTCCCCCAGGGCAGTGTCGGCGCCGGGACGGGTGCCGTGGCGGGCGGCGTCAAGGGCGGGGTGGGGACCGCGAGCACGGTCCTGCCGTCGGGAACGACCGTGGCCGCGCTGGCCGTGGTCAACGCGGTGGGCTCGGTGTTCGATCCGGCGACGGGCGCGCTCTACGGCGACCTGTACGGCGGGCGTCCGCTCCCGCCCTCCGAGGCGCGGCACGCCGAGGCGCAGCGGCGGCTGGCCGCCGCGCGGAGGGAATCGGAGCGCCGGTCGGCCGCCGCCGTGCGTCCGCCGCTCAACACCACACTGGCGGTGGTGGCCACCGACGCCGACCTCTCCCCGGCGCAGGCACAGAAGCTGGCGGGCACCTCCCACGACGGGCTGGCCCGCGCCGTCCGCCCGGTTCACCTCCTCAACGACGGCGACACCGTCTTCGCCCTGGCCACCGGCGCGCGTCCACCGGAACCGGAGGGGATCAACGACGTGCTGGCCGCCGGCGCCGACACCCTGGCGCGAGCGGTGGTGAAGGCCGTGCTGGCCGCGGAAGGCGTGGACGGGCCGGGCGGCGTCTTCCCGTCGTACCGCGATCTCTACGGCGGCCCCTGACCTCGCGGGCACGGCCCGGAGCAACTCCGTGCGCAGCCCGAGCACGGTCACGGACACGGCCCCAGAACCCAAGGTCACGGCCCCAGGACGCGACAGGGCCCCGGACACGACAGGGCCCCGGCGCTCAAGGGAGTGCGCCGGGGCCCTGGTTCCAGAGGTTTCCGAAAGGTGGTGATATGGCGGTGGCAGGTCTCGGCACGGTCCCCTCACCGTGCCGCGCCGGCTCACGCCGCCGCGTCGAATCCCGTGTCACGAGCCATCTTCTTCAGTTCCAGCAGGGCGTGCTTCTCGATCTGGCGGATGCGTTCCCGCGTCAGGCCGTGCTGCTTCCCGACCTCGGTCAGCGTGCGCTCCCGGCCGTCCTCGATGCCGTAGCGCGCCCGGATGATGGAGGCGGTGCGGTCGTCGAGCCGCCCGATCATGTCCTCCAGCTCCTCGCGCCGCAGCATCACGAGCACGGAGTCCTCCGGCGAGGTCGCGGAGGTGTCCTCCAGCAGATCGCCGAACTGCGTCTCGCCCTCGTCGTCCACGGACATGTTGAGGCTGACCGGGTCGCGTGCCCAGTCCAGCACGTCGATGACGCGCTCGGCGCTCGACCCCAGCTCCTTGGCGATCTCGGCGGGCTCCGGCTCGCGCCCGTGCTCGCGGTTGAACTCGCGCTGGACACGGCGGATGCGGCCCAGCTCCTCCACCAGGTGGACGGGGAGCCGGATCGTGCGCGACTGGTCCGCGATCGACCGCGTGATGGCCTGCCGGATCCACCACGTCGCGTATGTGGAGAACTTGAAGCCCTTGCGGTAGTCGAACTTCTCGACGGCGCGCACCAGGCCCGCGTTCCCCTCCTGGATCAGGTCCAGCAGCGGCAGCCCGCTGCGGGGGTAGCGCCGCGCGACCGCGACGACCAGGCGGAGATTGGAACGGATGAAGACGTCCTTGGCACGCTCGCCCTCGGCGACTATCGCCTCGAGCTCCTCACGGCTCGCGGCCGCGCTCGGCGAGTCCTCGGAGACGGGTTCGACCTCGCCGTCGAGGATCTGCTGGGCATAGACGCCCGCCTCTATGGCGAGTGAGAGCTCGACCTCCTTCGCCGCGTCCAGCAGCGGAGTGCGGGCGATCTCGTCGAGGTACATGCCGACCAGGTCCCGGTCCGCGACATCCCCGGATGACGAGGTACGTACAGTGCGTGCCTCGTCAGCGCCCTTGGTAGTGGCCTGACGACGGGCGACGGCACGGGTTGCCATGCGTACTCCCTTACGAGTGTGGTCTACAACTGGTCGGTGGCGGTCCGGCCACCCGGCGTCTCCTCACTCGGGTGCCCGCTCCGAAGGAAACAACGACTTCAATCGGGACAGAATTCCCAAGCTGCGCATCGTTTTCCCGATCATGCGGTATTCTGCGCCGCCGCACACCGGGGGCCTTTCGGGCGCAATACGGAGAAGCCCTGGTCGGAGCGGAAAAGAGGGCGGCCTTCCGGCACCGATGGACATTCGCGATCACCAGGTCCGTGAGATTCCCATCACCTCCGATGCCGAATCCCTCAAGCCGGAGGACGGGTGCCTCCGACCGCCTTCCCACCCCGAAGACGGCCCGCGCCTTCTCCCGGTTGCCCACGGGGCAGGGCCCGGGCCGCCGCCGGGACGTCGCCCGGCGCGGGGAACCGCCGGAGCCCTGACGCGCGGCGCATGGCTGGTCACGGCTCTGGGCAGAGATCCGGAAACATGCATATCTTCCGTTTGTCCCGAATACTCCATCTCATCACCATCCCCTCACCTCCATCCACGCCCCCGTACCGTCACCGTCGCCAATGGCCCGACCACTGACAGTCGCGCACGCCCCTGGCAGCGAACCCGGCGCGCTGGAACGATGTGCCCGCCGCGGCTCCGGCTTCCCCCGCCGTCCCCCGCCCCATCCGCCCAGCCCGCGCCGTCCGTCCCGTCCGTTCATGTGAGGAGAGCCCCGATGCAGCAGCCCGCGTCCCCCTCCCGCAGACAAGCCCTCGCCACCGGCCTGTTCGGTGTGACCGCGGCGCTGACCGCGTCCACCGCCCTCGCCTCCCCCGCGGACGCCGCCGGCATCCGGAGCGCACGCGCCAGAGCCCGGGCCATCGCCCGCCGCATGACGCTGGAGGAGAAGGTCGGACAGCTCTTCGTCGTCGAGGTCCACGGCCGGTCCGCCGACCAGGCCGCCGCGGGCAACCGCACCCTGTACGGCGTGGACACCCCCGCCGAGGTCGTCGCCAAGTACCACGCGGGCGGCGTCATCTACTTCGACGCCCGTCGCGGACCCGACAACGTCCACGACCCCCGCCAGACCGCCCGCCTCTCCAACGGCCTGCAGAGAACCGCGTGCTCCACCGGGGCCGGTGTGCCGCTGCTGATCTCCGTCGACCAGGAGGGAGGCAGCGTCGTCTACCGGCTCACCGAGCCCGCCACCCTCCTCCCCGGGAACATGGCGCTGGCGGCGGGCCGGTCCGAGGACGACACCCGGCGCTCGGCCGAGATCATCGGCCGGGAGCTGGCGGCGCTGGGCATCACCCAGAACTACGCCCCCGTCGCCGACGTCAACGTCAACCCCGCCAACCCGGTCATCGGCGTCCGCTCCTTCGGCTCCGACCCGGCCCTGTGCGCCGCCCTCGTCGGCGCCGCCGTACGGGGCTACCACCGCGGCGGGGTCGCCTCCGCCGCCAAGCACTTCCCCGGCCACGGCGACACGGACACCGACAGCCACACCGGCCTCCCGCAGATCAACCACACCCGCGAGGAGCTGAGCCGCGTCGACCTGCCGCCCTTCCGGGCCGCCATCGCACGCGGGGTGGACACGATCATGACCGCCCACATCGTGGTCCCCGCCCTGGACCCGTCGGGCGTCCCGGCCACCATGTCGCACCCGATCGTCACCGGACTGCTCCGCGAGAAGCTGGGCTTCGACGGCCTGATCGTCACCGACGCCCTGGACATGCAGGGCGCCTCCGGCCAGTTCCCGCCGGACGTCGCCCCGGTCCGGGCCCTCAAGGCCGGCTGCGACCAGCTCGTCCTGGCCCCGAAGATGGACACCGCCTACAACGCCGTCCTGGAGGCCGTCCGCGGCGGCGAGATCTCCCAGGAGCGCCTGGACGCCTCCGTCGTCCGCGTCCTGGAGCACAAGATCCGCCGCGGCCTGCTCCGGAACCCGTACGTGGACGAGGACCGCGCCGAGCGGATCGTCGGCGACGAGCGCCACACCGCCGCCGCCCAGGCCATCACCGACCGCACCGTCACCCTGGTCAGGAACGAGGGCGCCCTCCTGCCCCTCTCCCCCGCCGCCCGATCGGTCCTGGTCACCGGCTGGGGCGTCGGCACGACGCGGGCCCTGGCAGACGCCGTCGCCGCCCGGGACGGCCAAGCGGCCACCGTCCTGGAGACCGGCGCTGTCCCCTCCGCCGCCCGCGTCACCGAGGCGGCGAACGCCGCGGCCGGCCACGACCTGATCGTCGTCGCGGTGAACGCGGCCGCCTCGGGCGGCGACCAGGGCGCCGCCCAGGCCCGCCTGGTGCACGCCCTGACGGACACGGGCAAACCGGTCGTCGCGATCGCCGTCCGCAACCCGTACGACATCCGCCGCTTCCCGGACGTCCCCGCCTACCTGGCCACCTACTCCTACGGCGCGCCCTCCCTCCGGGCCGCCGTCCGCGTCCTCTACGGCGACCTCTCCCCCTCCGGCAGGCTCCCCGTCGCCATCCCGGCCCTGGACTCGCCCGGCACCCTCTACCCCTTCGGCCACGGCCTGAGCCACTGACTCGCCCACCGCACCCGAACAGGTTCGGCACGCCCGGCCCTCATCCGCTAACCTGTCCTGAGTCACGCCTTCGTAGCTCAGGGGATAGAGCACCGCTCTCCTAAAGCGGGTGTCGCAGGTTCGAATCCTGCCGGGGGCACCGGCGCAAAGGGGACCCACTCACGGTGAGTGGGTCCCCTTTGGCATCAACGGCAGCGATCGGCAGTGCCGCGCAGCCGTGCCGGGCGTCATGCAGCCGGATCACCCGCAGGCCGGCCTTCCTGGCGACGCGACTGAAGGAGCGGTAGACGTTGCGCGGCTCGACCGGGCGGCCGGTCCGGGTGGTGAAGACGTGGCCGCTCGTCTCCCATTTATCTCCCATCCGCTCCCGCAGGGCCGCCTGCCGCATCCGGTGCCAGCGCAGCGGAGCGATGCACATCGCAAGCAGCGACTCCGCTCGGCGACGGCACCCCTTGGGATCGTCGTCGTACAGCCGCCCTCGCCGCCGCTGCGTCTGCTGCCGCACGTATAGAACCCGCTTGTCCAGGTCGACGTCCACCCAGCGCAGACCGACGTTTTCCCCACGGCGCACTCCCAGAGCCGCCCCGGCGTCCCGGCCTCGTCCCGCTCCAGCGCCGCTCGGCCGCGGCGATCCCCCCTCAACGACCTCAGGGCGGCCATGCCTTGCGCATGGTGAACGAGACCACGGTGCCGCCATACGGGCTCGGCCCCGCGCTCCAGGAGTCGGCGAGCGCATGGACGAGGCGCAGCCCCCGGCCGTGCTCGTCGTCAGCCGCGGCCTCCCGCATGCGGACGTTGGTTGGCCGACCGGGGTTGTGGACGTCGACCCGCAGCGAGTCGCCCATGCGCCACCATTCGACCCGTACCCGCCACTCCTCCTCAGCCTGCCCATAGAGGACGGCGTTGCTGACCAGCTCCGAGATCATCACCTGGCAGTCGTCCAGCGAGCAGGCCAGGTTGTGCCGAGCGACGAGCTTCCCGAACCATCGGCGTGCCCGCGGCACCGACTCGGGCACCGGGTACAGGGTCATGGCCCCCAGTGGCTGACTTCCTGCGCCGGTCTCTTCGCGTCCGTCGGCGAGGGCGCCCATCCGCATCCACTCCTTGCCTGTGCCGTCACAGTCCGGGCAGCGCCGCTTAGGTGCGGTGCGGGTGCGGTCGTTGGTGACGGAGAGCGCCAGAGCCGTACGGGAGCCGACCCGCTTCCATCCTCGTCCGCGACACCCTCGGCAGGTCGGACGTGCTGCTCTGTCCGGCCGCGCACCGCTCACAGCGCTCCCCCTTCACCCAAGTGGCCTTGGCCACTTCTGGATAGTGGCATTAGCCACTTGGAGGGCGCAAGCAGAACGTCACCGAAAGTGCTCACCGTCAGGTGATCGGGTAGCCCTTCTCGAAGATCCAGCGGCCGGGCGGGTAGGTCGCCTCGGCGAACTCCAGCGGCCGGTCCTGCAGGTCATAGACCACGTGGTGCACGATCAGGACCGCCGATCCCGACTCCAGCTCCAGGTCCGTCGCTTCCTCCTCGGTCACCAGCCGGGCACACATGCGATCCTCGGCGTAACTCCCCTGGCGCCCCGTCGCCTTCTCGACGTACATCAGGGTGCCTTCGCGGATGCGCTCCGGGTCCAGGAGCCTCGGCGCCCGCTGCCCCACATCCGGAGGGAACCACGAAGTGGAGAGCGTGATCGGGCCGTTCTCGTTGTTGGTCACCCTGCGGCGGTGTACGGCCTGGCCACCTTTGGCCAGGTTGAGCGCTTCGGCCACGTGGTCCGGCGCGTCCAGCCAGCCGGCCGAGGTGATCACCGCGTACTCACCGGGCGTGTAGATCTTCCCCGTCTGCCGAGCTCGGCCGTACAACTCACGGGCCCGCCGGTTGACCTCCAGGTTCCGCACGTACGTGCCCGAGCCCTGCCGCTTCTCGACCAGGCCCTGGTGAGCCAGCGCCTGCAGCGAGCGAGCCGCGGTGGGCCGCGAGACGTTCCAGTCGGCCGCGAGCTGCCGTTCCGACGGGACTTCATCACCCGGCCGCAAGTCGCCCCGCAGGATCTGATCGCGGATGTAGTGCGCAATCTGCAGGTACTTGGGCTGAGCCTCCTCGATCTGCGGCACGGGCTCTCCCTCGTCCAAGTGGCTATGGCCTCTGGCCACTATAGGGTGAGCAGCCAACCCCGAAGCCCGTACGCTGAGCGGCGTGACGAGGGTCATCGTGGCAGCCGGAGGAGGGGGCGACGCCGTCGCCGCCGCCATGCTCGACGCCGCCCTGTACGGGTCGGACGATCCGTCAGTGATCCTGACGTACGCCTGGGACCGCCTGCTGATCGACCCCGTACCGGGCCCGCGCGGGCCGGCCGACTTCACCGACCTCCGGCACCTCACCCCGAACGTCTTCGCCGTCCCCGGCGACGCGCAGCCGATCGCCCCGGCGGGCTCGACGCTCCCCCGCCTGGCCGCCGAACTGCCGAACACCTTCGCCCTGATCGACCCACGCCACGGCGCCACGGGCATCGCCCACCAGCTCGAAGAACTCCTGACCCACCTCAAGCCGAACTCAATCGACCTCCTTGACGTAGGAGGCGACATCCTCGCCCAGGGCGACGAGCCCACCTTGAAAAGCCCGCTCGGCGACGCCCTCACCCTGGCCGCCTGCTGTCAGGTCGACGCACCCGTCCGCCTGCTGATCGCAGGCCCCGGACTCGACGGCGAGATCCCCGCCGGCGACCTCCGCGACCGACTCGGCGCCCTGGTGTGCACCCTCACCGCCGAGCACACCGCAGCACTGGGCACCGCCTTGGACTGGCACCCCTCCGAGGCGACCGCGATGCTCGCCGCCACCGCCCGCGGCGTCCGCGGACTGTGCGAGGTACGAGACGCCGGACTCCCCGTCCCCCTCACCGACGAGGGCCCCAGCGTCTACGAAGCCGACCTCGACGAGGCCCTGAGCCGCAACGAGCTAGCCCGCGCCATCGCCACCACGACCACCCTCGACGAGGCCGAGCAGCACAGCCGCGACATCTGCGGCTTCTCGGAGATCGACTACGAGCGCAACAAGGCCGCCTGGCTCAGCGACCACACACCGGCCCAGCTCGACCCCGAGGCCGCCCTGAGCCGGCTCGACCAGTTCGAGGCCGACGCCCGCACCCGCGGCATCACCCACACGACGTTCCGTCGCATCACCGAAGCCCTCGGCTTCAACGGCGCCCAGCGCCAGGACCTCAGAGACCTCCTGCTCACCAGCCACCCCGAGCAGTACGAAGCCCCGCTCTGGCGCATCACCACCAGCACTTCCCCCAGCACGTAGGCCCGACGGAACACACTCGACCCATGAGCGCCTTCAGCAGCGATCCAGACCTGAACGTCCAGGACGCGACAGGTACCGGCACAGAAGTCGATGTTGCCACCAACCTGCTGACAGGCACGGTCCGGCTGTCGATCCTCTGGACACAGGAAATCCTTCTATCCCCCGACGGTGCGGAGCAGGTAGCTCAAGCCCTCCAACGAGCAGCAGCACACAGCCGCCAGCTCCAGCTCAAGACAGGCCGACCCCCGAAAGGGACCGAGCACCAACCACAGTCTGAGTAACAACTTTCTCTACGGGTTCAAGGCGGCTCGCTGCCGCTCGCCGCGCGCGGCCCGGCTCCCCGCCGGGCCTGCGCTCCTGTCTCCGCCCCGCTCCGCCCCGGCGTCCGCCGGCCGCGCGAAAGCAGCAAGCACCCGGGTTGCTGTCAGGGCTGGTCGGTGGCTGGGGCGGTCGGCTCCGCGGCTTTACGCAGCCACCTTGGGGCGAGCCTCGACGATCGGGGCCCACATCGGGCACTTGCGGGCAGGCCAGGAGCCAGCCCGATTCGCGGGGCCAGCGTACGGGCTCCGATCTCTCGCCCCAAGGCAGCTCCCGCCCAAAGCCGCTCCGCCGACCTCACATCCACCGACATGCTTCAGCCACTGGCTGATAATCGACTTTCTGGTGCGCTGGCTACCAAAATCGCCTGTGAACGCACTGAGGGCCCGACGCTCTGGCAGAGTGTGGGCCCTAAGTCATCAGTTCGAGCAGGAAGCAGAAGACCGGCTGCGGAACCTTATGTGACACTGCGTCCAACATCAAGACAGCTTCTAGGCTGCCGCCATGAGTGGCACAGGCAGCACAGGCCCCCTGCCGGATGACGAGTGGGATCAGTTCCGCGGACTGTTGCACCGGTTCTGCGCCACGAGTTGGACCAGTGGGCGCTCATACGGACGAAGACCTCCTACGGTCCCGTCTACATCCACATGGGCCGGAAGCCGCTGCCAGATACTGATCAATTCACCTACCACCCCCTGTACCGCGAAGGCGAGCGCCCGCCCGACTGACATCACCGGCTGACATCAACACGGCCGGACGCCAACGGACGAGCAGGGACGACGATGGCCTCGGCAGCGAGCGCGGGGGCACGTTTCGGCTGTTACGAGCGGGGCGGAGCCGAACCCCTAAAGCGGGTGTCGCAGGTTCGAATCCTGCCGGGGGCACCGGCGTAGAGGCCACCCAGGGACGTTCCTGGGTGGCCTTTGGCGTCCGTGTTCGATGGTGATGTCGGCGGACAGCGGCGGCCCGCAGGCCCAGGTCCTCCGAGCAGGCCGGGCTGCTCCACGCAGAACCCGGCGTGCGCGGAGTACGGCAACCCGGAAGATCACCATCACCATGCCGGAGGGGCTGGTCGAATCGGTCAGGGCGTGTTTGAGGTCGCCTCAGTCGAGGCGGCGTGGTGGCCGACGTGCTGCCCGGACCGCGGGCCGGCCACGGGCGACGCGGCGCAGTATGACGTCGGCGCCGCCCTGCCGGGGCACGGTGGGGGCGGGGACCTGCGGAGTGGTCCGCAGGCCCCCTCGGCTTCCCTCAGCTCCGACGGCGGCCCCGGTCGGGGGTGGGTCAGTCCGCTCGCCAGACCGTCATGTCCGCCATCAGGAAGCTGACTCCGCTGTCCGGCAGAGCGGTCGACTTCACCTGGACCACGAGCAGCGCGATGTCCCCGGAGGGATGCTTGACGCAGATCTCGCTGCCGGTCGCCACGACGGCCAGGGGGAGGCTGTGGCTCTCGGCGCCGTCGAGGACGCTGCGGCACGTTTCGAGGGAGGCTCCCGGCTTGCCGTAGGACACGCCGATCACGCTGGTGTCGCTCTCCAGTGAGCAGCTGGTGTCCCCGCAGACGAAACGGATGTCTCCCTTGCGGTCCTTGCGCTGGCCGCCCGGCTCCTTGATGTCCAGCGAGTTCTTCTCGTTCAGCCGCTGCAGGGCGTAGGGGACGGCTTGCGGCTGGCCGGACGCGGCCGAGGGCGCGGTCGAGGGAGGGCCCGACGCGTCCGGTGCCCGGCCGTCGTCACCGCCTGAGTCCCCTGAGCCCCGCGAGTCCCGCGCGTCCGGCGCGGACGCGTCCGAGGACTCCGACGGCCGTGCGGACGCGTCCGGGCCGGGCGTCGAGGGCCCGGAGATGTCCAGGCGGCGGAGCTGGTCCACCATGTTCACGACAGTCCATCCCAGGCCGGTCAGCAGCAGTGCGCCCGCTGCCACGGCGGCGGCCGTGATCAGCGCGGTGCGCCGCCTACGGGACCGCCGCTCGTCCGGGTCCGCCTGCTGCGGCCGTGCGAGCAGCGGCAGCGTGTGCACCGGGGTGGGGTCGGGCACCGGGGGCGGAACCGTCACTTCCGGTCCCGCGATCTCCCGCCAGACCGCCGGCCCCGCGCCCGCCTCGGCGTCCCGCCCCAGACGCTGCCGGCACCACTCGATGACCTCCGCCGGGGTGGCCCGTTCCTCCGGGTCGGCGGCGAGGCACCGGGCGATCAGCGGACGGAGCTGCTCGGGCAGCGGGGACAGGTCGGGTTTCGAGTGGACGATCCGGTACAGCACGCTGACCGAGGGGCCGTTCCCGTACAGCGGCTCGCCCAGTGCCGCGAACGCCGCCGTCTGGCCGAGCGCGAAGACGTCGGTCGCCGCGGTGACCTCGCCCGCGGTGGCCTGTTCGGGAGCCATGAACTGGGGTGTGCCGACGGTGGCGCCCGTGGCCGTGTGCGAGGTGACGTCGGAGGCCAGCGAGATGCCGAAGTCGATCACACGCGGCCCGTCGGCGGCCAGCAGGACGTTCGACGGCTTCAGGTCCCGGTGGACGATGCCCGCGCCGTGGATGGCCTGCAGCGCCTCGGCCACCCCCGCCATCAGCCACAGCACCGCCGGCACCGGCAGCGGTCCGCGCCGGGCGACGGCCTCGGCCAGGGAGGGTCCGGGCACGTACAGCGTGGCCAGCCAGGGCGGTGCGCCGTCCGCGTCGGCGTCGATCAGCTCGGCGGTGTACGCGCCCCGGACCCGCCGGGCCGCCTTTATCTCCCGGCGGAACCGCTGCCGGAAGGCCGGGTCGTCGGCCAGCTCCGCGCGCACCACCTTGATCGCCACCGGCCGGCCGCCCTGCGTGTGCGACAGGTAGACCCGGCCCATGCCGCCCGCGCCGAGCCGGGCGGCGAGGCGGTAGCCGGCCACCATGGGCGGATCGTCCGCCTGCAGCGGCTGGAACGCCTCGGTCGTGTGGTTCATCCGTCCCGCCCCCCGTTCCCCTGATCCCCTCGCCCGATGAGCTGATCGGCAGCAGCCTAGACGTTCCGCCGTGACCCCTGGTCAGGTGAGGGGCCCGGAGCCCGGCGGAGCCCCGCGGGACCGCGCGGGACTCCCTCTCACGCCTTGACCTGAAGTTCGGTTGAGGTTCTAGCGTGCCGTGGACGTGCTCACCGGACGACGGCGGGAGAAGACCACGATGATCCTCGTGACCGGAGCGACCGGAAACATCGGAAGCGCCCTTCTGGAGCAACTGCACGCGCGGGGCATCGCGCCTTTGCGGGGGCTGACCCGTGACGCCGCGCGGGCCTCGTTCCCCGTGGGGGTGGAGGCCGTCGAGGGCGACCTCTCCCGGCCGGCCTCGCTGAAGCCGGCCCTGGAAGGGGTGCGCTCGCTGTTCCTGGTGCCGGGCATGGGACCGGACGCCGAGGTCCTGGCCGCCGCCCGGCAGGCGGGTGTGGAGCACGTGGTGCTCGTGTCGTCCATCACCGTCCAGACGCACCCGCACCTGCCCGCGGCCCGCGAGAACCTCGCCGTCGAACGGCTGCTCCGGGAGAGCGGCATGTCCTGGACGATCCTGCGCCCGACGCAGTTCGCCTCGAACGCCCTGTGGTGGGCGGATTCGATCCGCGAGCACGGGACGGTCCACCTGCCGTACGAGGACGTCGGGCTCCCGACCGTCCACCCCGCCGACATCGCGGCGGTGGCCCGGGTGGCGCTGACCGATCCGGGGCACCGGGGAAGGACGTACGCGCTGACCGGCCCGGAACCGGTCACGGCGCGGCAGCAGGTCGAGGCCGTCTCGGCGGCTCTGGGACGGGAGGTGGCCGTCGTCGGGATCGGGCGCGAGGAGGCCCGCCGGCGGCTGGCGCCCCTCATGGGCGACCGGCTCGCGGACGCGCTGCTCGACCTGCTGGGCGGGGACGTCAACGACGAGCCGCTGAAGGTCCGCGACACGGTGCGGCAGGTCACCGGCTCCCCGGCGAGGACGTTCCGGCAGTGGGCCGTGGAGAACGCCGCGGCCTTCCGCTGAGACGTACGGGCCGGTGTACGGGCCGGTGCCTCCCCGCCCGGGGCACGGGGTACGCGTGGCGACCGCGGCGGTCGTCCGGGGGCACGGTCCCGCCCGGGGCGCGCTCCGGGAGGTCCCGGCTCATCCCGGCGCCGCCTGCCTCGCAGGGCGTCAGGAGGAGAAGTCGAGGACCAGGCGTCCGCGGACGCCGCCGGCCTCCAGCAGGCGGTGCGCCTCGGCGGCCCGGTCGGCCGGCAGTACGCGCGCCACCCGCAGTGTGACGGTTCCCTCCTCGGCCTGCCGCCGCAGCCGGTCCAGGGCGGCGGCGTCCTCGGCCGCCGTGGCCACCAGCACTCTGTGCACCGTGATGCCGCGTCCGGGGTCGCCGTTCCAGCCCCGGACCACGGCCAGCCCTCCGCCGTCGCGGACGGCGGGGGCGATGCGCTCGTCGAGGACGGCTCCGTCCGCGACGCCGTCGACGCCCTCCGGCCGCACCTCGCGGATGCGGTCGGCGACGTCGTCGCCGCGGCGCACGACCACGTCCGCGCCCAGGTCGCGGACCAGTTGCTCGTCGGCGGCGGAGGCGTCGGCGATCACCCGCAGCCCCTCGGCCTTCGCGAGCTGGACGACGTAGCCGCCGAAGGCGCCGGCCGCTCCGGTCACCGCGATCGTCTGTCCCGGTGAGAGGGCGAGCCGGTCGAGGGCCAGTCTCGCGGTGAGTCCGTTCATCGGGAGGGTGGAGGCGGCGGCGAAGTCGGCGCCCTCGGGGATCCGGGCCACCGACTCGGCCGGCACCACGATCTGGTCCGCGTAGGCGCCGTGGGACCCCGACGGCACCACGACGGCCATCACCCTGTCGCCGGTCTTCCAGGGGACTCCCTCGCCGACCTCGCTGATCTCCCCGGCCGCGTCCATGCCCGGTACGTAGGGCGGACGGAACTCGGAGGGTTTGCGCAGTCCGGCCCGCAGCACGGTGTCGGTGGGGTTCACCGCCGCCGCGTGGACCCGGATGCGCACCTCGCCGGGGCCGGGGTGGGGTTCGGGGATGTCGACGACCTGGAGCTTCTCGGGTCCGCCGAACTCCATGACTCCGATGGCTCTCATGGCGCCAGGCTATTCGGTTCTCGTCATTCGGGACATTCGGGACTTGGCCGTTCCGCCGACGACGGAGGGCGGGTACGGCATCCTGGCGGGCGTCGGTCGCACGAAGGGAGGCCGGGAAGTGAGCACGTCCGGTACGGAGCGAGGTCCCGGCGAGCGCTCGCCGGGCGGCTCGCGGGGGTACCCGGCCCGCAGCGCCGCGCTGGCCGCCGCCGTCCTCGCCACCATGTGGTGGGGGTTCGCCGGGCTGGCCACCGAGAACTTCGGGAGTGACTGCCTCTTCCATTTCGGCGAGACGGGACCCCGTGCCGAACACTGCCACCGCGTGAACGACCGGGCGGAGGCGTGGCTGCCCCGGCTGGTGCTCGCCGCGTGGTTCGGTGCCGCCGTGTCGCTCGCCATGCCGCGCGCGCTCTCCGCGGTGCGGTACGCGGCCGCCGGCGCCGCTGTCGTGTCCCTGGTCGTGGCGGTGCTGCTCGGGGGGCATGCCCTGGCCGTCTCCTCCCCGTGAGCGCGCGGCGGCCGGACGTGTCGCGCGCGGGCGGCGGCCGGACGGTGGGAGCGAGCCCACGGCGGGGCCCGCTGACGCTTTCCGGCCGACCTGGGGTGGCCGGGTGCGTACGCCGGGGAGCGGAGTCGCGGGCCGGGGGCGGGCCGGTCATCTTCCCTCACCCTTCCGTCCACATGCCGGACACGCTTCCGCGAAGCAGGTGACGGACTCCCGAACCGCCCGAGTGGCACGGTGAGCCACCGGGTGGTGGCATAGGGTGACCGAAAATGATCGCTCGGATGTGCTTCCTGCGGTCACCTTCGCAAGACTCCCGTCCGGTATTTGCCACACCGAGCCAAGGAGTGTTCGAAATGCGGTATGCCATCAAGGGTTTGGGGCTCAGCGCCGCGCTGGCCGCCGCCTGTCTGGCGGGAGCGGCCGGCACCGCGACCGCCGCGCCCGCGCACCCCGAGGGGCTGTACGCACCTTCGGCGCTGGTGCTCACCGTCGGCAAGGGAGACGATCCGGCGACGGCCACCGTCGAGCGGGCCGTCGTCCTCCGCTGCTCGCCGGCTCCCGGCGGCGACCACCCGGCCCCCGAGCGGGCCTGCGCGGAGCTCCGCTCCGCCGGCGGCGACTTCGCCTCGCTGGTGGAGGCCGAGAGCGACCGGGTCTGCCCGATGGTCTGGGAGCCGGTCACGGTCACCGCGGACGGGACCTGGGACGGCCGCCGGGTCTCCTACGCGCACACCTTCCCGAACGCCTGTGTCATGGCGGACCGCGCGGGCGCGGTCTTCTCCTTCTGACCCTTCTCCTTCCGCCCTTTCCGGCGCCCGCCCGGGGGAGCCCACCGCCACCGCCTCCCCCGGTCCGCGCCCGGAGCGGTAACGCTCCGGGCGCGGGGCGTTCGGGCGCCGGGCGGCCGAACGCGGCCTGGCGGGCCGGGATCCGCGCCCGAGGGCTTCGGGGAGGAGCCGGGCGAACGCCGCACGCACGGGCTCGCGGGCGGCTCCCGGAGCGGCCCGGGTCCTCGGGCCGCTCCGTGGGTGCGGGCCGGGACCTCCCCGGTCCCCGGCGCGGCGACGCCCCCGGGGGGCCGAGGTCCCGTGACCGAGGAAGACGCGAGCGCGGAAGACGTGGCCGCGGAAGGCGTGGACGCGGTCGGTGCGGGCGGAGTTCGCCGGGGCCGCCGCCGGGCCCGCGGCTCCCCCGCACGGAGGGCACGTGCCCGTCGGGCGGCGGCTTCGCGGAGCCGAATCCGGACCCACGTACGCGAAGAGGTCGCCGTCGGCCACGGGGCACCTCGTGGGGCGAGACCGTGCCGGGACCGTACGGCGGGCGCTCGCGACCCGGCGTCCGCGCCCGTGTTCCGCCCCCACGCGCCCCGGCCGCGCCCTGCCGCAGCCCGGCGCCGGCGCCCACTCTGCGACACATGGGGGCATTCGAGGACATAGGCCGGAACACCTGCCAGAGCCGAGACGTCTGCCGGAACTGCCGTGAGAGCGGCCCCACCGTGCGGGAGCGGGGGCGCGTCCGTCCCAGGGCCGTGCTGTGCGACCGCTGCTGGAACGTCTGCGCCAACGCCCTCGCCGCCGAGGAGGGGGCCACCGCGCCGCCCCGGCCCGAACCGGGGCCGGACGACGTCTCCCGTCACGAACCGCCGCTCTGCCCCGACTGCGGAGCCCCGGTCGCCCACTACCCCACCGACTACGACCGCTGGGTCCACCTGGCCACCCGGGACCTCCCCGCCGGGGACGTGCCGCCCCGTCACCGGTGGCGGCTGGAGACCGTACGGGCGCGGCACTCCGCCACCGCGGTGGACGTCGTGGCCGTGCGGCTCCGCGGCGTCCGGCCGCTGCCCGACGAGCCCGTGCGTCCGGCGCACCGGGCGGTCTGCCCGGGGCCGGACGCCGTGCGCGAGGCCGGGGACGGGTCAGGCCGCGGCGATGGCGAGCAGGTCGTGCAGCGAGTCGATGTGCCAGTCGGCGGGGGCGGCCTCGGGGGTGCCGGCCCACAGGTGCCCCCAGGGGCCGCGCCGCAGGTGGGCGACGCGCATGCCGTACGCCTTGGCCGGCGCCACGTCGTTGACGGGGTGGTCCCCGACGTAGACGGTCTCGTGCGGGGCGGCCTGCGCGAGGTCGGCGACCCGGGCGAAGAACCCGGGCGAGGGCTTGGCCACGCCCCATTCGCCCGAGGTGGCGACGGCGTCCGCCGGGATGCCGAGCGCGCGTAGGAGCTGCCCGGCGCGGACGGTCTGGTTCCCGGCCACGACGACGCGGAGACCGGCCCGTCGCAGGGCGGTCAGGGCCGGGCGGACGTCGGGGTAGAGGTCGGTGTCGTCCAGGTGCTCGCCGCGTCCGGCCGCCTCCCGCGCGGCGTACTCGGCGGCGACGTCGATGCCGGGACGCAGCAGGCGGAGGGCGTCGTCGCTGTCCCTGCCCTGCCCGACGACGGCGCCGACCAGGGCCGCGAGGGTGTGCCTCGGCACGCCGAGCCAGTCGGCCCAGCCTCCCCAGTAGCGGTCGTCGCGGACCAGGGTCTCGCCGATGTCGAGGGCGACGGTTCGGATCACCGGGCCAGCGTAGGGCCGTGCGCTCCGGTCCGGCGCGCGGCGGCACGCCGTGGCGGGGAACGGCGGGAACGGCGGGAACGGCGGGAACGGCGGGAACGGCGGGAACGGCGGGAACGGCGGGAACGGCGGGAAATACGGTGCGCGCTCCGGCGGTTCCACCTCGTGACAGGGCGTCAGCCGCCCCTTTTCACCGTCCCGCGGAGGAACCATGCGTGTGATCGGCTTCGACCACCTCGTCCTCAACGTCGCCGATGTCGAGCGATCCCTCGACTTCTACTGCGGCACGTTCGGCCTGGAGCCGGTGCGTGTCGACGAGTGGCGCGAGGGGAAGGCACCCTTCCCCTCGGTGCGCGTGTCCCCGTCCACGATCATCGATCTGGTGCGGCGGAAGGACGGGGAGCCGGCGCCGGGGTCCAACGTCGACCACATCTGCCTGGTCGTGGAGCCCCTCGACTGGCAGGAGGTGATCGAGTCGGGCGAGCTGGAGGTGCTGGACGGCCCCGGTCCGCGGTTCGGCGCCCGCGGAACCGCGCAGTCCGTCTACATCCGCGACCCCGACGGCAACACCGTGGAGCTGCGCTGGTACCCGCAGGACGCGTGACCGGCGGCACCCGGCCGGTCAGGAGGCGGCCGGGGCGGAGTGCCCCGGCCGGGGAAGTGCCGCCGCCCCGGCGGTCAGGAGGCGGCCGGGGTGCGGGGGCGGCCCGTGCCGGGCCCGCCGGCCTTCCGCGCCGCGCGGAGCACGCGGAGCACGTGGCCGGGTGACATCAGCCGGGCGGGCGGCTCCATCATGTGGGCCACCGCCAGGAACGTCCTGGCCAGTACGGGATCGGCGGACGCCGCCGCGCGGTAGCGGGTGAGGTACCGGTCGAGCAGGCCGTCTGCCGGGCCGCGCCTCCCCTCCACCTCGGGGAAGCGGAGGTCGCCTCCGGCGGCGAGCAGCCACGGGGTGTCGACCGCCCTGGCGGCGGCTCGGAAGAAGCGCCGGGGAAGGTCGTCCGTCCCCTCGGCGAGGAGCTTCCTCAGGAGGATCGCCTGCTGGGCCGCCGCCGTCATGCCCTGGCCGTAGGCGGGATTGAAGCTGCACAGGGCGTCGCCTGCGACGAGGAAGCCGCCGAGGTGCCGGCCGAGCTTCTCGTAGTGGTGGCGGACGCTGGCCGGGTAGCGCATCTTCACGGGCCGGTCCAGCGGTTCGGCCGTGCGCAGCAGTTCGGCTATGTCGGGTCCGGGCAGGCTCTCGGCGTAGGCCAGCATGCCCTCGTCGTCGGTCGGGGGTTCCTCCCCGAACTGGCCGACGAGGACGACCGCGAACCTGCCGTCCTCCTCCGCCAGGAGGGCCCCTCCGCGCGGCATTCCGGGGAAGCCCACGACCGCGACGCCCATCAGGCCGCCGAGGTGGTGGGGTTCGCGCCGGAATCGGCGGGTGACGTAGACGACGTCGGCGCGCACCCGCGTCCTCGCCGGCAGGGGGTGGCCCAGTTCCTCCAGCCAGGTCAGGGCCCGTGAGCCCCGGCCCGAGGCATCGACGACCAGGTCCGCGCCGAGCGTCTCCTCCCCGGCGTCCCCGGACGCGCCCCCGGATCTCGGACGCACCCTGACGCCCGTGATCCGGGTGCGGTCCGGCGCGGCGGCCAGCCCGAGCACCTCGGTCGAGTCCCTGATCCCGACGCCCGCGAGCGCGGCGACCCGTGCGCGCAGCAGCTGCTCGACCAGGGGGCGGCTCGCGCCGTACGAGATCAGTCCGGAGGGCGCCCGGTACGCGCGGTGGCCGTCGAGGTACCAGTGGGCGTCGCCCTGGGTGTCCGCGCGGGAGGCCCCGGCCGCGACCAGCTCGTCCGTGAACCCGGGGAACAGCTCGTCGAGGGCGAGTGCGCCGCGGGCGAGCAGCGTGTGGAGCTGGCGGCCCTGCGGTACGCCCCGGCGGGGGGCCGGGGCGGTGGGGAGCGTGTCCCGGTCGATCACGGTCACGCGCTCGCAGGCGTCGGTGAGCACCCGGGCCACCGCCAGCCCCGCGACCCCGGCGCCGATCACCACGGCATGGGTCCGTTCCCTCGCCGGTCCGGGCCGGGCGGTCGATGCCATGGGCGAACTCCCTTTGCTGTAGGGCGACTTCGGCGGTCCCTCCCATGAGCGTGCCACCTCCCCCGCCGGGTTGGCGAGTGGCCGTACCCGCCCCCGGGGGGCGGTCGGCCGCCCCCCGGTCCGGTCCCCGCGCCGGTCCGGCGGCGCCGGCGCCCGTCCGTCCGGACCGTGTCCCGGCCGATCCCCCACCGCGCGTCCCGCCCGTTTCCGCCTCCGCTGCGGCGAACGGGTGAGCCGTGGTTAGCCGGGCGGCGGCCGGAGGTACTCGGAGCACCGGCCCATGAGGGGAGCGCGACGGCGATGAGCACGATGCATCGGACGGACGGACACAAGCCCGGGAGCGAGCGTTCCATCGGCGAGCTGGTGGCGCTGGCCACCGCGCAGATGTCGCAGCTCGTACGGGAGGAGCTGCAGCTCGCCAAGATGGAGATGGCCGAGAAGGGCAAGCGGGCCGGGCTGGGCGGCGGCCTGCTGGGCGGTGCCGCGATGGTCTCCCTCTTCGCGGTGGCGTCCGGTGTGACGGCCGCGATCGCCGGCCTGTCCGTGGTGTGGCCGGTGTGGCTGTCCGCCCTGGTGGTCATGGCGGTGCTGTTCGCCGTCGCCGGGCTGATGGCCTACCTGGGCCGGGAGGAGGTCCGCAGGGCGGGCCCGGCGAAGCCGGAGCGGGCGATCCGCGGCGTGCACGACGACCTGGACGAGATCAGGGCGAGGGTGCGCCGATGAGCGTTCCGCACATTCCGGGCATCCC
Source organism: Streptomyces glaucosporus (assembly GCF_039533345.1). NCBI lineage: Bacteria > Bacillati > Actinomycetota > Actinomycetes > Kitasatosporales > Streptomycetaceae > Streptomyces > Streptomyces glaucosporus. Next base: position 146,766 of record NZ_BAAATJ010000002.1, read on the forward strand.
CGTCGATCCCGATACCCCGGCGGAGCTCCGCGCACGGATCGACCTCACACGCCGGGAACTCGGCGACACCCTGGAGGAGCTGGCGTCCAGAACCGACGTCAAGGCCCGCGCCCGGCGGAAGGCCGGGCGCGCGGTGCGGACGGGGCGCGCGAGGAAGGCCGCCTCCGGGGGCGGCGCCGCCCTCGTCCTCGCCCTGGCCGCCGGGCTGCTGTACCGCCGCCGGGAGCGCCGGCACCGCCGGCGGAGGCGCCGCTGACCGGGCGGTTTCCGGACCGCGCCGGCCGGCGCGTCACGGGGACGCCTCACCGGGCGGCGGAGTCCTTCCGGTTCCGCCGCCTCTCCCTGCGGCGCCTGGTCTCCCGGCGGAGCGAGCGCGGCCACTTGGTGGTGTCGCGCGGCTCCACGTACGGCTCCTCCCCCGGTGGGAGGCCGTTGTCGTACGCCCTTCTGCGGGCCATCTCGGCGTCCAGTTCCAGTCCGAAGAGGATGGCCAGGTTCGACAGCCACAGCCAGACCAGGAAGACGACCACCCCGGCGAGCGTGCCGTAGGTCTTGTTGTACGAGCCGAAGTTCGCCGTGTAGAGGGCGAAGCCCGCCGAGGCCACCATCCACAGCAGCACGGCCAGCACGCTCCCGGGCGCCATGCGCAGCCCCCTGAGCCGGGCGTTGGGCGCCGCCCAGTACAGGATGCTGATCATCGCCGCCACCAGGAGCACCAGCACCGGCCACTTGGCGACCGACCACACCAGCAGCGCCTGCTCCCCCAGGCCGATGGCCGCCCCGACCTGCTCGGCCACACCGCCGGTGAACACCACGATCACCGCGCTCAGCGCGAGCAGCACCATCAGCACCAGCGTGACGCCGATCCGCAGCGGGGTCAGCTTCCACACCGGGCGCCCCTCGGGGATGTCGAAGACGTGGTTGGCGGTGCGGATGAACGCCGCCACGTAGCCGGACGCGGCCCACACCGCGCCCAGCAGGCTGACGACGGCCAGGACCCCGCCGCCGCTGCCGCGCTGGAGTTCGTCCACGGCGTCGCGGAGGATCTCCTGGGCCGGGCCGGGGGCCAGCCGTTCGAGGTTGTCGAGGATGTACTCGGTCGCCCTCCTCCCGACGACGCCGAGCAGCGAGACGAGCAGCAGCAGGGCCGGGAAGACCGACAGCACGCTGTAGTAGGTGAGGGTCGCCGCCCGGTCGGGGATCTCGTCGTCCAGGAACTCCTTGCCCGTGCCGCGCAGCAGTCCCCACCACGTCTTCGTCATGCCCTACGGATTGCCGGTGCGGACGCGGTCATGTGCGGGCCGCGGGGACGGCGGCGGGGCCCGGGAACGGTACGGCGGCCGGCGCGGGAGAGCGCCGGCCGCCGTACCGGGTGATCACAGGACGCGGGTGAGCTTCGCCCCCACGCCCGGCTCGGTCAGCTCCTCCTGGACCGCCACCGGCACCTTCACCTGGCCCGGACCGCTGCCCACGGTCAGCGTGCCCACGGTCTCGCCGGCCGCGGCCTCGTGCGGGACGCCCTTGCCGCCGTCGGTCAGGGCCAGCTCGGTCTCCACGCCGGGCCAGCCGATCGCCGTGACGTCCTCGGTGGCGACCAGAGGGGTCCGGCCGCCGAGGCCGTCGTCCACGTAGCCCACCACGTCGCCCTTCTTGATGATCTTCTCCGACTCCAGGACCTCCTGGGCGGAGATCATCAGCTCCCGGGTCTCGGCGATGACCGTGTCGATGATCGACGGCTTGTGCTGCCCGAAGACGGCACCGACGATCAGCTGCGTGGTGCCGCCGATCTCCTTCTCGGCCGCGAAGAGGAGGTTGCCTCCGGCGGCGGTGGTGGTGCCGGTCTTGATGCCGACGGCGCCGTTGAACGGGACGAGACCGTTCCAGTTGCGGTGCTCGGTGCCGTTGCGGTCGATGTACTTGGGCAGCTTGACGACCTCCCGGAACACCTCGAAGTCCATCACCTTCTTGCCCAGCTTCACCTGGTCGGCGGCCGTGCTGACGGTGTCCTCCCGCAGCCCGCTGGCGTCGGTGTAGGTGGTGTCGGTCATCCCGAGTTCCTTGGCGGTGTCGTTCATCTTCTTCACGAACGCCTTCTCGGAACCCGCGTCCCAGCGGGCGAGCAGTCGCGCCACGTTGTTCGCGGACGCGATCATCAGGGCGTTGAGCGCCTCGCGGAGGGTGATCTTCTCGCCCTCCTTCACCTCCACGGTCGACTCGCCCTCGGAGCTGAGGCCCGCGTCCTCCTCGGCCTGCCGGTCGACGGGTATCCGGGGGCCCTCCTCGCCCTTCTTCAGCGGGTGGTCGCGCAGGACGATGTAGGCGGTCATCGTCTTCGCCACGCTCGCTATCGGCACCGGCTTCTGCTCCCCGTAGGAGCCGAGGGAACCCAGCCCCTCGACCTCCACGACGGCCTGCCCCTCCGGCGGCCAGGCCAGGGAGGGCTTGTCCCCCTCGAAGGAGTGCGTGGCCGGGACGGTGAGCACCAGCTCCGGCTCGGGCAGCGGACGCACGAGCTGGACGATGGAGAGGATGATCGCCAGCAGCACGACGAGCGGCGACCAGATCTTGATCCGCCGCAGGGCGACGCGCAGCGGGGTGGGCGGCGGAGCGGGCTTGTTCGTCAGCTCCGCCAGCAGCTCCAGCGGCATGTGCGGCGGCAGCGGCTGCTGCTTCGTCCGCTCGGTCTCCGGCAGGTCGGACACCGGCTGCCGCTCGGACGCGCCGGGGGCGCCGGGAGCGTCGGGGGACCTCAGCGGCACGAAGCGGCTGGTCCGCTCCGCGGCGGCCTCCCCGGGCTTCCCGGCCCCGTCCTCCTTGCCGGCCGCGTCCTCCTCGGACGACACGGCGGACGCGCCGGCTGCGGCGGCCTTGGCGGTCCCGCCGCTCTTGGCGTCCTCGTCGGCTTCGGCGGTCCTGTCGGCCTTCACCCCGCCGGTCTTCGTCTCGCCGGTCCTGTCGGCCTCCGCCTCGCCGGTCCCCGCGGCCTCGTCGGAGGGTTCGGCGGCGGGCGCGGGACGGACGGCCCGGAACATCGCGGTGGGCTGGTCGACCGGTTCGCCGTCCTCCGCCTCCCCGGCCCCGGGCTTGTCCTTCCCGGCCTTCCCGGCATCGCCGGACTCGGCGTCTTCCTTCCTGCTTCTGGGCACGCGGAAGATCGCCGTCGTCTGATCGACCGGACGCTGCGGCCCGGACTCGGCTTCGGACTTGGACTCGGCTTCGGGCTCCGGCTCGGTGGCGGGCTCGGGCTTCTCGTCCTTGCCGCCCCCGTCCCGGGCGTCCTCGGTGTCCCGGGCGTCCTCGGCGGGCTCCGTGTCCTCCGGGCCCTCCGGGCCTTCCCCGTCCTCCGGGGCCTTCGCGGCCCGCTCGGCCTCGCCCTCGGGCACCCGGAGGAACGCCGTCGTCCGGTCGACCGGACGCTCCGGCCCGGGCTCGGCCTTCTCCTGCTCGTCCCCGGTCCCCGGCTTCCCGGCGTCCGGCTTCCCGGCCTCGGTCACGTCGTCCGCGGGCGCCTCCGTCCCGGAAGCACCGCCGGCGCCCTCCTCCACCTCGTCCGAGTCATCCGAGTCGTCCGCACCGGCCGTCTCGTCCGCGTCCTGCTCCCCGGGGGCCTCGTCCGCGCGGCTCCCGTCCCCGGCCTCGGCGCCGGCTCTCCCGTCCGCCTTCTCCGGCTCTCCGGAAGCCTCCTCGGCGGCCTCCTCCGGAGCGCCCCCGTCGGGGGACGGCTTTCCGCTCCCGCCGGCCGCCTCCGCGTCCCGGGGCGGCTCCTGCAACGCCACACGGGGGTCGCGGGCCCGCTCGGGAACCGTTTCCGCCTTCCCCGTCGTCTCCCCCGACGACATCTGCTGTTCCGACCTGTCGGGGGACTTGCCCGCCACCGATACCTCCCGCTTGTGTCCGCCACTCGTCATATCAGTAAACAGTGTCCTGAACGCCTGTCCGGGCCCGGTACTCCGGCCCTGTTTCAGGGCTCTGAGGGCCCGCTAAATTGCCAGACGGTAACGACATACCTACCGGTTCCATGACAAAGCCCTCAGGCACTCTCGACAGACCTCTGTGAGAGGGGTCACCCTGTCATGCATCCACGCGGGGAGGCATGGATGGGCAGGAGCCGCAGAACACTTCCGGAGGAGCTTCTGCTGCTGGCCCTGGACCCGGCCACGGGTACCACGGCGCAGCCGCAGTCGCTTGACCTCGGCCTGGCCGGGGCCCAGCTCGTGGAGCTGGCTCTCGCAGGACGGATAGCCCCTGACGGGGATCGCATAGCCGTGGTACTGCCACGGCCGACCGGAGATCCGACACTGGACTCCGCACTGGAGTTGCTGCGCAGGCGCGGCAGCCCCGTGCGCGCGGTCCACTGGATCGGCGGGCCCAGGCTGGGTCTCCGCCAAACCTATCTCACACACCTGGAGCGCTGCGGCATGGTGCATGCCGTATCGGGCCAGATGTGCGGGGTGTTGCCGACGACTCGCTACCAGGCGACGGACACGGCGGTCAGCCGGGAGATCAGGGCCCGGCTGGACAACGCGATCCGCACCGGTGTTCCCCCGGACCCGCGGACCGCCGCGCTCGCCGCCCTGGCCCACGCGATCGGCCTCGGCAAGCACCTCTATCCCGGCAACGAGGGGCGGTCCTCCCGCTCCAGGCTGCGGGACCTGATCAGGCACGACCCGATGGGCGGTCTCGTCGCGCACGCCGTGATGGACGTGCAGAACGGCGTGGCGGCCCAGCCGCGGCGCGCCGCCCCGGCCCGGGGCGGCGCGGTCGCCCGGCCGGCGGCGCGGTCGTCCGCGCCGCAGCCGCTGCCCGGGCAGGCGCGGAGGAGCGGCATGGCCCGCGCGGGCGCCCGCTGACGTCCGCGCACCGCACGGGTTTCACGGTCCGGCCGGACCCGGTCCGGGAGCCGCGAAGCGCGGGGTGGCGTCCGTTCCCCGGAAGGAGAACGGTTTCGCCACCCCGCGCGTGCGCATGCGCACCCTCTGTGCCCGTTTCCCAGCGGAGGGACCGCTGTTGGTGGCAACCTGCTTGGTGAAGAGTGGCAATCGGCCGTAAGCGGAGGTGTGCGCGCCGTGGCGTCCAACGTCAATCCCACCGTCAGAAGGCGTCGGCTGGGGCAGGAGCTGCGCCGGCTCCGCGAGCAGAGGGGCATGACGGCCGAAGAGGTCGCCGAGCGTCTGCTGGTGTCCCAGTCCAAGATCAGCAGGCTGGAGAACGGCCGTCGCAGCATCAGCCAGCGTGACGTCCGCGACCTGTGCAGGGTGTACGAGGTCGAGGACCAGCGCATAGTCGACTCCCTGATGCAGATGGCCAAGGAGTCGAGACAGCAGGGCTGGTGGCACGCGTTCGGCGACATCCCGTACAGCGTGTACATCGGCCTGGAGACGGACGCGGCGTCCCTGCGCGTGTACGAGCCGCAGGTCCTGCCCGGCCTGCTGCAGACCCAGGCGTACGCGGAGGCCGTCGTCACGGGCGCGCTGCCCGAGGCGTCCGCGGCGGACATCGAGAAGCGCGTGAAGGTGCGGATGCGCAGGCAGGAGCGCATCCGTGACACGAAGAACCCGCTGCGGCTGTGGGCGGTGATCGACGAGGCGGCGCTCCGCAGGCTGATCGGCGGGAAGCAGATCATGCGGGAACAGCTGGAGCAGCTCATCGAGTTCTCCCGGCTCCCCCACGTGACGGTGCAGGTGCTGCCCTTCTCGATGGGAGCGCACCCGGGCGTCAACGGCCAGTACGCGATCCTGGAGTTCCCGGACGCCACGGACTCGACGGTGGTCTACCTGGAGGGCGTTACCAGCGACCTCTACCTGGAGAAGGCCGGCGACGTGCAGAAGTACAGCGTGATGTACGAGCACCTGCGGGCGCAGGCCCTCAACCCCGAGCAGACGCGGGAGTTCGTCGAGCGGATCGCCAAGGAGTACACCCAGGGCTGACGGCGCGCGCAGGCGGCGTCCCGGCCGGCCGCCTGGTCCGGTCGTGCGGTGCGGTCGCCTGGCCCTGTCGTCCCGTCCGGTCGTGCGGTGCGGGCGCCGCGCGAAGGGCCGGACGCGCGCCTCGTGCCGGGGGACGACGCAGCAAGCTACACCCTGGTCGGGCCGGTGTGAAGGGTGTTCCGGAATATGCCATTCGGTCGGGTGAACAGTGGCTTTGGAGGGCCGAGCCGGGGGGTACCGTCGGCCGCGTGCCGGGTCGGCCCGGCGCTTTTCGCACTGTCCACCCTCTGGAAGGAACCGGAGCAGACATGGCCATCCGACAGGGCATGACCGACGACTGGACCAAGTCCAGCTACTCCACCGGCAACGGCGCGTGCGTGGAGGTGAAGTCCCCGGAGCCGCAGGCGGTCGCCGTACGCGACTCCAAGGTCCCGCAGGGGCCGTCGCTGGCCTTCGTCCCGCGCTCGTGGACCGCTTTCGTGGACGCCGTCGGCCGGGACGCCCTCATCCGCGGCTGAGGCGACCGCGCCGACGCGGCACGGTGGCGCACGGGCGCTCCGACCCGTACGGCGCCGCACCGCCCCGCGTCACGGCACACCGCCGACCGAAGCCCTCTCGTCTGGTCCGCCGTCCCGGCCGAGGGGGCTCGGCACGTTCCGGGCCCGCGCCGTCCCGCTTCCGGGGCGGCCGGGCCCGGCCGCTCAGGCCCGCGGGTAGCGGGTCAGCCAGCCCGGCGAGCCGCTCGGGGTGGCCGGGGTGTGGAGGGCGGGCCCCTGGGTCATCTCCATGGCGAAGTCGTCGGCCAGCTCCAGGATCGTGGCGCGGCCCTCCAGTTCGGCGACCCAGTCGGCCGGCAGGGCCGTCTCCCCGTGGAGGACTCCCAGGAGGTTGCCGCAGACCGAACCGGTGGAGTCGGAGTCGCCGCCGTGGTTCACGGCGAGCAGCAGGCCGTGCCGCACGTCCTCGGCGACCAGCGCGCAGTACACCCCGATGGCCAGGGCCTCCTCGGCCGTCCAGCCCTCCCCCAGCGACTGCACGCGCTCCGCGGTCGGCAGCCCCTGGCGTACGGCGGCCAGGGCCTGTTCGAGGGCCTCGGTGGTCTCCTCGTGCCCGGGATGGGCCGCCAGGTGCTCCAAGGAGCGCCGTACGGCGGCGTCCAGGCTCTCGCCGCGGGTGACGGCGTGGACGATGAGGGCGAAGGCGCCGGCCGCCAGGTAGCCGGTGGGGTGGCCGTGGGTCTGGACGGCGCACTCGACGGCGAGCTGGAAGACGAGCTGCGGCTCCCAGCCGACGAGCAGCCCGAAGGGGGCGGAGCGCATGACGGTGCCGCAGCCCTTGGAGTCGGGGTTCTTCGGCGCCTCCAGGGTGCCCATCCGGTCGTCGGCGAGTCCGGTCAGGCAGGCACGGCCGGGGGCGCGCCGCGAGTACAGCCACTCCTGGCGGGCCAGCCAGCCGTCCTCCTTCCTGCGCTCGTCCGGGCCCCAGTCCCGCTGGGTGGCGGCCCAGCGGCGGTAGGCGGCGTGCACGTCGGTCGGCGGGTGCCAGGCTCCGGTGTCGCGCCGCACGTGGGCGCGGATGAGCCCGTCGACGGTGAACAGGGTCATCTGGGTGTCGTCGGTGACGGCTCCGCGCCGCCCGTAGGCCGGCACGTAGTCGGTCACGCCCTGGGGGCCGTGGGCGGCGCGGATGGTTTCGAGGGAGTCGAACTCGATGCCCGCGCCGAGCGCGTCGCCGATGGCGCCGCCGAGCAGGCAGCCTCGCACGCGGCTGCGGAAGTCCTGCTGTTCGGCGCGGCCCCATATGCCGGCGCCCGATGTCGCGGTCACCGTGCCGTCCCCTCCGTCCGTCCGGTGCTCTTCCCGCCTCGGTCCGCACTGTAGTGGACCGTCGCCGGCCGGCGACGGGCGGAAACCGGCCGGGTGCCGGACGGACACCGCCAGGACACCGGGCCGTCACCCGGAGGCCGGGGTGCGGGCGGAGGACCGGCCGCACCCCGGCCGCTCTCAGTCGTCGAGCACCGGCAGCAGCTCGGGGAGGTGGCCGTCGGAGGCCAGGGCGGCCCGCACCCGCTCCTCGGGCACCTCCCCGTAGGTGGTGGTGCGGGGGCGGGCCGGACGGCCGGCGGCCTCGGCGATGGCCACGAGGTCCCGCACCGAGCGGTAGGAGCCGTAGGAGGAGCCCGCCATGCGGGAGATGGTCTCCTCCATCAGCGTGCCGCCCAGGTCGTTGGCTCCGGAGCGGAGCATCTCGGCGGCGCCCTCGGTGCCCAGCTTCACCCAGCTCGTCTGGATGTTGGGGATGTGCGGGTGCAGCAGGAGGCGGGCCATCGCGGTCACCGCGCGGTTGTCGCGCATCGTGGGCCCCGGACGGGCGATGCCCGCGAGGTAGACCGGGGCGTTGGTGTGGACGAACGGCAGCGTGACGAACTCCGTGAACCCGCCCGTCTCCTGCTGGATGCGGGCCAGCAGCCGCAGGTGGCCGAGCCAGTGCCGCGGCTGGTCCACGTGCCCGTACATCATCGTGGAGGAGGAGCGGATGCCCAGTTCGTGCGCGGTGGTGACCACCTCGACCCAGGTGGCGGTGGGCAGCTTCCCCTTGGTGAGGACCCAGCGCACCTCGTCGTCCAGGATCTCCGCGGCCGTCCCCGGGATGGTGTCGAGTCCGGCCTCCCGGGCGGCCGTCAGCCAGTCGCGGATCGACATGCCGGTGCGGGTCGCGCCGTTGACGACCTCCATCGGGGAGAAGGCGTGGACGTGCATGCCCGGCACGCGGTCCTTCACCGCCCTGGCGATGTCGAAGTAGGCGGTGCCGGGCAGGTCCGGATGGATGCCGCCCTGCATGCACACCTCGACCGCGCCGACGTCCCACGCCTGCTGCGCGCGGTCGGCGACCTGCTCCAGGGAGAGGGTGTAGGCGTCGGCGTCGGTGCGGCGCTGCGCGAAGGCGCAGAAGCGGCAGCCGGTGTAGCAGACGTTGGTGAAGTTGATGTTGCGGGTGACGATGTACGTCACGTCGTCGCCGACGGTGTCGCGCCGCACGTCGTCCGCGATCCGGCACAGCGCGTCCAGGGCCGGGCCGTCGGCGTGCAGCAGGGCCAGGGCCTGGTCGTCGGTGAGGCGGGTGGGGTCGTCGGCGGCGGTGGCGAGCGCGGCGCGCACGTCGGCCTCGATGCTCCCTCCCGGCCCGCCGCCGGACGGGCCGGACGCAGAGGCTTCGGAGGCGGCGCTCTCGCGCAGCGCCTCCCAGTCGCCGTACACCTCGTCGAAGTCCCCGCGGCGGTCGCCGGTGCGGCCCTCGGTGTCGACGGCGCGGTGCAGGTCGGTGCGGCCGGCGGCGGTGAAGACCTCCTCGGGCTCCTGCCAGGGGCGTCCGGTGACGACGGCGTCCTCGCGGGCCAGGCCGGTGGCCGGATCGGCCAGGGCCGTCACGTGCGGCAGCAGCCGGGGGTCGAGCCAGGGCTCGCCGCGCCGGACGAACTCCGGGTAGACGGTGAGGCGTTCGCGGAGCTCGAAGCCGGCGGCGCGGGTGCGCTCGGCGAGGTCGTCGATCTGCGGCCAGGGCCGCTCGGGGTTGACGTGGTCGGGGGTGAGCGGGGAGACCCCGCCCCAGTCGTCGATCCCCGCGCCGATCATCAGCGCGTACTCGGAGTCCACCAGGTTCGGCGGGGCCTGGATGCGGGCGGCGGGACCGAGGACGTGCCGGGCGACGGCGACGGCGGCGGCCAGTTCCTCCAGTTCGGCGTCGGGCATGCCGCGCATGGCCGTGCCGGGCTTGGCGCGGAAGTTCTGCACGATGACTTCCTGGATGCCGCGGTACGCCCGCTGGACGCGGCGGATCGCGAACAGCGACTCCGCGCGCTCGGTGTACGTCTCCCCGATGCCGATGAGGATGCCGGTGGTGAACGGGACGGAGGAGCGCCCCGCGTCCTCCAGCACCCGCAGCCGCACCGCCGGCTCCTTGTCGGGCGAGCCGTGGTGCGGGCCGCCCGGCTCGGACCACAGCCGGGTGGCGGTGGTCTCCAGCATCATGCCCATCGACGGCGCGACCGGCTTCAGGCGCTGGAGGTCCGTCCACGACAGCACACCGGGGTTGAGGTGCGGGAGCAGGCCGGTCTCCTCCAGCACCCGGATCGCCATGGCGCGGACGTAGGCGAGGGTGTCGTCGTAGCCGTGGGCGTCCAGCCACTCGCGGGCCTCGGGCCAGCGCTCCTCGGGCCGGTCGCCGAGGGTGAACAGCGCCTCCTTGCAGCCCATCGCCGCGCCCCGGCGGGCGATGTCGAGCACCTCGTCCGGGGAGAGGTACATGTCCCGCCCCTCGCGGCGCAGCTTTCCCGGCACGGTGACGAACGTGCAGTAGTGGCAGCGGTCGCGGCACAGGCGGGTGAGCGGGATGAAGACCTTGCGCGAGTAGGTGATCACCCCCGGGCGTCCCGCCGCCTCCAGTCCGGCGTCCCGCACCCGGGCGGCGGAGGCCATCAGGTCGGCGAGGTCGTCGCCGCGCGCCTGGAGCAGTACGGCGGCCTCGGCGGTGTCGAGCGCCACACCGTCGCGGGCCCGTCTGAGCGCGCGGCGCATGGCGTTGGCGGTGGGGGCCGACGGTGTGCTGCTCGAAGTCATGTCCCGAGCATACGAGCGCCCCCCGGTGCGCTCCGGAGCGGCCGTGCGGGCGTTCTCGCGCCACGCGCCCTCCGCGGCCGGGTGTACCGGCCCGGGCGGAGCGGGCAGGAGGACGGCAGCGGTGTCCGGCGTTCCCGGGTGTCCCGTGCGGTGCCGGCGGTCCGGGGTCGCTGCTCGCCGTCCTCTGCCCGTGCCGTCCCCGGAGGGAACCGTGCGCGTCATCGCCGTCCTCACCCTGTTCGCCGCCCTGCTGACGGGCGCTCTCGCCCTCGCCCACGCCGCGTCCCCGGCCGGCGCGCACGCCGCGGAGCCGGCCCGCACCACCGCGGCCGCAGGGGATTCCGGGACGCGTGCCATGGTTCCCGCCCGGACCTCGGGCGGCACGACCTCCGCCAGCAGCGTCGGCGGCATCGGCGTCTCGAGCGGTATGAGCAGCATGGGCGGCATGGGCGTCTCAAGCGGCATGAGCAGCATGGGCGGCACCGCCGGCACGACCTCCACCATCGGCACGAGTTCCACGAGCGGCACGAGTTCCACGGGCGGTACTGGCGGCGTGCGGTGGCCCGGCGGCGCGACGGCCGCGTACGCCCTGGTGATCGTCGTCGCACTGCTGATCGTCTGCGCGCTCGTCTCCAAGCTGTTCCACCAGTGGTGAGCGGGACCGCGGGACGCGCCGGGAGACGGCGCCCGGTCCCGGGCTCCCGACGCCTCCGCGGACGGCCCCGGTGCGGTGACCGGCCGGGACGGTGACGAGGACAACGGCAGCCCGGTGCATCCGCGGGGGCCCCGGCCTCGTCTATGCTTCCGGACTTCCGCTCCCGGCCCCGTAGGCCGGGCTCTTCCGTCCTGCCGCCCGCAACCGCTCAGTCCACCGGGGGAACACATGCGCACCGCCACCGTCCTCGCCCTGCTCGGCGCCCTGCTGGTGGGCGCGCCCGCCGCCCATGCCGCGGCCGCCGCTCCCGCCACGACCACCGCGGCCACCGGGGACGCCGAGGTGCGCGCGGTGGCTCCCGCGCGGTCCGGTGGTTCGAGCGGAGGCGGCCGGGGCGGCGGCGGGTCGATGAAGTCCGGCACCTCGGGGACCTCCGGCGCGAAGAGGACCTCGGGGGGGTCGGGGGCGTCGGGGACTTCCGGCGGGTCGAGCACGTCGGGGACGACCGGCACCTCCGGGACGACGGACACCTCCGGAACGTCCGGTTCCCCCTATCCGCCGAAGGAGGTCGCGAAGTCCAAGAAGAAGAAAAAGAAGGGCGGCAACTGGATCGCCGCGGTGGTGATCGGCGGGTCCGTCCTGCTGTTCGCCGCCCTCGTGGTGTTCCTCCTGCTGAGGAAGCGGAAGGGTGACCGCGACTGATCCGGCGTCATGCGGATCCGGCCGGCGCGGACCGGAATCGTCCGCGGCCCTTTCCCCGCCCGTCACGTCGGTGTGGGACGGTGACGGGACCGCGTCCGGCACGGCGGGACGGGACCGGCGTCCGCCGGCGCCGCACGCCGTCCGGCGCACCCGCGAACGCCGATCTCCTTACCATTGAAGCAATATGGCGATCCGTCAGATATGAAGGCATCTGTCGAGGCAGTTGGCTATCGGTTCTGTCGCGGGTTTGCAATGACTGTGGGGAGAGCCCAGGGCATGGCTGACGTACCGACCCTCGGCAAGGCACACTGACCGCTGCGGGTCGACACACTTCGCAGGGGGCACCATGGACGGCGAGGGGCACACGGGACGCGAGCGACAGCAGCCGGACAACCGCCACCACCGGCTGCGATTCGCCGTACTGGGGCCCGTACGCGCCTGGCGTGACGGCAAGGCCGTGAACGTCGGCTCCCCGCAGCAGCGCGCCCTGCTGGCCGCGCTGCTGCTGCGCGGCGGGCAGACGGCGACCGCGCAGGAGCTGGTGGACGCGCTGTGGGGCGAGGAACCGCCGCAGCGGGCCCTGGCCGCGCTGCGCACCTACGCCTCCCGGCTGCGCAAGGCGCTGGGGGCCGAAGCCCTGATCAGCGAGTCCGGCGGCTATGCGATCCGGCTGGGGCCGGACACCGAACTGGACGTGGACACCGCGACCGCCCGGGCCTCCGAGGCGGAGAAGGCCGCCTCCGGCGGGGACGCCCTCCGGGCGCGGGAGCTGTACGGCGAGGCGCTGGCCTGCTGGAACGGCGAGACGCTCGCCTCCGTCCCCGGCCCGTACGCCGAGAACCAGCGGACCCGGCTGGAGGAGTGGCGGCTGTCCCTGCTGGAGCACCGCCTCGACCTCGACCTGCTGCTGGGCTTCCACGCCGAGGCGGTCAGCGAGCTGACCGCCCTGACCGCCGAGCACCCGCTGCGCGAGCGGCTGCGGGAGCTGCTGATGCTGGCGCTGTACCGCAGCGGACGGCAGGCCGAGGCGCTCGCCGTCTACGCCGACACCCGGCGGCTGCTCGCCGAGGAGCTGGGAGTGGACCCCCGGCCGGAGCTGGCGGAGCTCCAGCGCCGCATCCTCCAGGCCGACGAGGAGCTCGCCCGTCCCACCGGGGACTCCGCGTCCCAGGACCGGGCCACCTTCGTACGTCCCGCCCAGCTCCCGGCCACCGTCCCGGACTTCACCGGCCGGACCGCCTTCGTGACGGAGCTGGCCGACCAGCTGGCCACCGCGGAGACCCGGATCATGGCGGTCTCGGCGGTGGCGGGCATCGGCGGGGTGGGCAAGACCACCCTGGCCATCCACGTCGCCCACGCCGCCCGCGACCGGTTCCCCGACGGGCAGCTCTACGTCGACCTCCAGGGCGCCGGGCCGTCCCCGGCCGAACCCGAGACCGTCCTCGGCTCCTTCCTGCGGGCCCTGGGCGCCCCGGACTCCACGATCCCCGAGGGCGTGGAGGAACGGGCCGCGCTCTACCGCTCGCTGCTGGCCGGACGCCGCATCCTGACCCTGCTGGACAACGCCCGCGACGCCGCCCAGATCCGCCCCCTGCTGCCGGGCACCGAGGGCTGCGCGGCACTGATCACCAGCCGGGTGCGGATGGTGGACCTGGCCGGAGCGCACCTGGTGGACCTGGACGTCATGAGCCCCGAGGAGGCCATGACGCTGTTCACCAGGATCGTCGGCGAGGAGCGGGTGCGGGCCGAGCGCGAGGCCGCCATGGACGTGGTCGCGGCCTGCGGGTTCCTGCCGCTGGCCATCCGCATCGCCGCCTCCCGGCTGGCCGCCCGCCGCACCTGGACGGTGTCGGTGCTGGCGAGCAAGCTCGCCGACGAACGCCGCCGGCTGGACGAGCTCCAGGCCGGGGACCAGGCGGTCAAGGCCACCTTCGAACTGGGCTACAGCCAGCTGGAGCCCGAGCAGGCCCGCGCCTTCCGCCTGCTCGGGCTGGCCGACGGCCCGGACATCTCCGTCCACGCAGCCGCCGCCCTGCTGGACCGCTCCCCGGGGGAGACCGAGGACCTGCTGGAGTCCCTGGTCGACATCTCCCTGCTGGAGTCGGCCGCCCCCGGACGCTACCGCTTCCACGACCTGGTGCGGCTCTACGCGCGTGCCTGCGCCGAACGGGACGAGGACCCGTCCTCGGACCGGTCCGCGGCGCAGTCCCGGCTGCTGGACTTCTACCTGGCCACGGCGGCCGGGGTGTTCGCCCTGGAACGCCCCGGCGACCGCACGGCCGAGCACCTCGCGGCCACCGAGCACCCCGGCCTGGTCTTCGACGACCGTGCCACCGCACTGGACTGGCTGTTCTCCGAGGCCGACTGCCTCCTGGCGTGCGTGGAGCAGGCGGCGCACGGTGCCACGCTGCGCCGTGCGGCGGACCTGCTGATCGCCTCCAAGGACCTGGCCGACTCCGGTATCCACTCGCTGCGCTACGAGCGGTCCGCCACCGTCGTCTGCAGGGCCGCGCGAGCCGCCGGGGACGCCTGGGCCGAAGGCCGCGCCCGGATCATGCTCACCCACGCGTACACGGTGGCGGGCCGTTTCGGCCAGGCCGACGACAACGCGCGGCACGCCATGGAGCTGGCCCGGGCCACCGGCGATCCGGTCGCCGGCTGCTACGCGCCCAACGACCGCGGTATCGCCGCCATCTACCAGGGGAACTACGAGAACGGCGAGGTCTGCCTGAACCAGGCCATCGACGCCTTCCGCGCGGACGGCAACCGCACCGGCGAGGCCAGCGCGCTGTGCAACCTCTCCCGCATCCACCTGGCGCTGGGACGGACCGACAGTGCGATCCGGCTCGCCGAACAGGGTGTGGCCATCTACGCCGACATGGGACTCAACCTGCGTCTGGCCAACGGCCGTTACGCGCTGGGACTCGCCCTGACCAGCGCCGGGCGCCCCGCCGAGGCACTCGACCAGCTCAACCAGGCCCTCGCGCTCTTCCACAGCAGCCGCCAACCGCTGTGGGAGGGCGTGACCCATCTGCGGATGGCCGAGGCCCACCTCTCGGCCCGTCGCCCCGCGCAGGCCGCCACCCACGCCGAGCAGGCCCTCGCGCTGCGCGGCATCGGCGGGGAGTGGCGGCGCGGGACCGTGCTGACGGTCCTGGGGCGCGCGCTGGACGCGCTGGGCCAGACGGACCGGGCCCGTGCCTGCTGGCAGGACGCCCTGGACATCTTCGAGTCCCTGAAGTCCCCCGAGGCGGCCGAGGTGCGGAAGCTCCTGTCGCCGGCCGTCGCCGCGTAAACGGGCCGCTCTCATCCGCCTCTTCGGCGTTCATCGATCGTTTATCGCCGTCCGACATGCTTGTTCATGTCGATCCGCCGCGTCGGGGGGCAGGCGGGTCGGCGGGCCCACGGCCCTGCACAACGGGTCTGAGCGGCCCGGAGGAGCACGTCCGGCGGCCCTCGGGGGAGCCGCCGGGCGTGCTCGGGCAGAGTCGCCCTCGCCACCACACCAAGGAGTTGGCCGAATGAGCGAGACCACCAAGAAGCCCGTCACCGACGGTCCGCAGCGCGACAACCACGCCTCGGCTCCCGGCAGCGGTGCTACGGCGACTCCGGCTCCTGCGGAGGGCGGGACCACCGCCCCGGAGACCCAGGCGGCCGAGAGCAACGCGTAACAGACCACACATCACGGGGGTACGCGGGACCGGTCCCGACGGCACAGGGGGGAGCCGTCGTGGCCGGTCCCTGCCATGTGTGGCGGAACGATTACCCGACACTTGAGCACAGGTGTGGAGACACACGAGCGCGCAGCGGCTACCTTCACCCTGCGGCCGAGAATCCCTGCCCCCGGCTCACGACTAGGAGTTGGCATGAACTACGCGAAGAAGGTCCTGACCACTCTGGCCCTGGCGGCGGTGGCCGTGGTCGGCGTCGGCACGGGGCCGGCGCTGGCCGACAACCACATCTCCAGCCCTTCCCCCTCCCAGCCCCTCGGAGGCTGAGGAAGCTCCCTCGCCAGGGCCGTCCGCGTACCGGCCGGGGCGGAACCGTCGACACGGTTCCGCCCCGGTTCGCTGTGGGGCCGCACGGCCGGCCCGTGGCGGCGTCAGTACTTGGAGGCCCTGCTGACCTCGCACTCGGTGACCTCGGAGCCGTCCCCGGTGCCGGTGTAGATCCCGGTGGCCTCGGCGGTGGCGGTCCCCCCGGCCGGCACCTGGAAGCCGGTGACGAAGGCGGTGCCCCAGTCCTGGTCCCGGGCGTCCTCGAACTCGACGGTGATGTTGTACATCGCGTCGGAGAGTCCGGTGGAGTTGTCGACCCGCAGCCGGGCGGTCACCTTCCGGTCGGCAGCGCTCACCTGGCAGTCCTCGATGGTGATGTCGTTCTCGGCGCTGTTCCTGGTGCTGCTGCCGCCGCTGCTGCCGCTGCCGGAGGACCCTCCGCCGGTGGTGGACCCTCCGCTGGTGATCCCCCCGGACGTGGACGTCGACGAGCTGTCGTGGCCGTCTCCGGAGCAGCCGCCTCCGCCCGACTTGCGTGCCCCCGTCAGGGCCACCAGCACGACGGCGGTGACGGCGACCACTCGAACATGGCGAAGCTTCACGCTTCATCCCCCTGTGAGAAGAAAGTGCTGTGGAGCGCACGAGCATACGAGTGTCGCGTGCATGCCATTCGATGGCGCGGAGCGCCCCCGGGGGGCGCTCCGCATTCCGGAACCACGCGGAAACGGGCCCGGCGGTTCCGCCCGCCGGGAACGGATCAGTACACGTCGCCGAGGCGGCAGTCCCTCACCCGGGACGCCAGGGCCGGTTCTTCCGGCTTCACCTCGACGCGCTTGGTCTCGCCGGCCTTCAGCCGCACGTACTCCAGACCGGTGTCGACGACGTCCCCGGCCGAGTCGAGGAAGTCGACGGAGACCAGGTAGCTGTCGGTCTCGCCCCGGGAGGTCAGCTTGACCACGGTCTTCCCGCTCTCGGCGATGCAGCTGACGATCTCGGCGTCCGGCTCGCGGTCGCGCGAGGAACCGGAGCCGGACGAACCGGACGAACCGGAGGAACTGCTGCCGCCGCTCGTCCCGTTGTACCGGTAGCCGGAGCTGCTGCTGGAGCTGTCCTTGCCGCAGCCGCCGCCACCGCTGCCGCCGCTCCTGCTGCCGCCGCCCTTGCCTCCGCCGCTGCGGGCCAGGCTGAATCCCGACAGGGCCAGCATCACGGCGGTCACGACCGCCACCAGCTTCAGATGACGCCTCACACGACTGTGCATGTCCGGATCTCCCCCGAGGTACGTACGGTGCGCGCTCACGCACCCGGCGTGAACTCCTGGCAGTTCTACCAGGGTTCACGCGGCATCCCCCCACCGGGGTTCCATCCGCCGGTGTTCCACCCGGCGGAACACCGGCGGCGGGACGTGCCGGATGTCAGGAACGCGGCTGCCCCGTTCCCTTGGCGGCGTCCAGGGCGTAGACGCAGCGGTCCCGGCTGCACGCGTACACCACACCGCCCGCCACCACCGGCGACCCGGTGATCTCGCCGTCCGTGGCGAGCTTCCAGCGGAGCCGGCCCCCGACCGCGTCCAGCGTGTACAGGCAGTGGTCCGCCGAGCCGAAGTGGACCCGGCCGTCCGCCACCACCGGGGCCCCGGTGATCTCACCGCCCGTCGCGAAGCGCCAGCGCGGGGTGCCGCTGACCGCGTCCAGCGTGTAGAGCGCGCTGCCGCTGCCGAGGTGGACCAGCCCGTCGGCCACCACCACCGGCTCGGTGGACTGGCGGGCCTCGGTGGCGATCCGCCAGCGGTCGTGGCCGTTGACCGCGTCCAGCGCGTACACCGTGCCCAGGTAGTCCGCCAGGTAGACGCCGCCGCCCGCGATGGCCGCGCCCGGCGCGAACGCGGGCGGGCACAGGAACGCGGCGGGCGCGTCGAAGCGCCACCGCTCCGTGCCGCTCGCCGCGTCCAGCGCGAAGACCCGCGACCCCGCGCTCACGTACACGACCCCGTCGTCGGCGGGCAGCACCCGCACCGCGACGCCGCCGGTGACCGAGGTGTCCCCGACCGGGTACGACCACCGCTCGGCGCCCGTGCGCGCGTCCAGCGCGTACAGCCGCCCGTCGCCCCACACATAGGCCGTGCCCGCCCGGAGCACCGGGCCCGCCTCGGGGGTCTCGAAGTCCGTCTGCGCGCCCGACAGCTCCCACAGGCGCTCGCCGGTCGCGGCCTCCCACGCCTGGACGCCGCCGCCCCGGGTGGCGGTGACGACCGTGCCGCGGTCGGCCCGCAGCGCGTACACCCAGCCGTCCGTCGACAGCCGCCAGTGCTCGGAGCCGTCCCTGGCGCTCAGCGCGTACAGGCTGGGGCCGTCTGAGGCGTGCACCCGGCCGTTGCTGACGGCCATCGACCACGCCACCTCGCGGGTCTTGAACTGCCGGCGCCCGGTCGCCACGTCCAGGGCGTGGACCTCGAAGGAGGTGACGTACAGCAGGCCGTCCGCGACGACCGGCGTGCCCCACACGTCGTTGGACATCCGGAAGCGCCACGGCCGCCAGCGCGGCGGCGCGGAGGTCTCGTCCGGGGACGGGGTGTGGGCCACGGTCGCGCCGGCGCTGCCCGCGCCGCCCGTCGCGGGGGCGCCGCCGGGCGCGCGCAGCACCCACGACGTGGCGCCGCCGACCTCGGTCCGCCGGCTCAGCGCCCGTCTCGGTCCGGGGCCGATCGGCACCTGGGTGCCCGGCAGCCGCACGGGACCGTCCTGGGGGGCGTGCGCGGGGACCGGCGGAGGCGCGGGGGCGTGCGGAGGCGGCGGGGGCACGGTGCGGGGCGGGGCGGCCACGGCCGCTCCTCCGCCGCGCGGGTCGACCGCCGGGGAGCGCCAGTCGGGGGTGGGCCCGGCATTCGCCGGGGCCGGAGCGGGAGCCGGGGCCGGAGCGGGCGCGGGCTCCGGACTCCGCGCGGGCGGACGCACGGGCCGTGCCCGCCCGCCCCGGTGCCGCTCGATCAGCTCGACCGCGCCGGCCGGCAGCCACGCCGACGCCGTACCGCTGTCGTCGCTGCCCGAGGAGAACAGGTGCGGGGCGAGCTGGGCCTGGAGGTCCGCCGGGGTGGGCCGCTGCTCGGGCTCCATCCGCATGCAGGACTCGATGAGCGGCCTCAGCTCGTCGGGCAGCCCCTCCAGGTCCGGGCTCTCGCGCAGCAGCATGAAGACGGTCTCGACCGGGTTGGCGCCGTGGTAGGGAGGGTGCCCGGTGGCCGCGAACACCAGGGTCGAGCCCAGGGAGAAGACGTCGCTGGCGCCCGTCACGCTGCGCGAGTCCCGCGCCTGCTCGGGCGACATGTAGGAGGGGGTGCCGACGGCGACGTTGGTCATCGTCAGCCGGGTGTTGGACACCCCGGAGGCGATACCGAAGTCGATCACCCGCGGGCCGTCCTCCACCACCAGCACGTTGGACGGCTTCAGGTCCCGGTGGACCAGGCCCGCCCCGTGGATGGACTGGAGCGCCTCGGCGACCCCGGCGGCCAGCCAGCGGACGGCCTGCGCCGGGAGCGGCCCGCACTCGTTGACTATCTCCTCCAGGGACGGCGCGGGCACGTACGCGGTCGCCAGCCACGGCACCGCGGCACGCGGGTCGGCGTCCACGACGGCGGCCGTGTAGAAGCCGCTGACCGCGCGGGCCGCCTCCACCTCGCGGGTGAAGCGGACGCGGAAGAGCTGGTCCTCGGCGAGTTCGGAGCGCACCGTCTTGATCGCCACGCGCCGCCCGGAGGCCGAGCGGGCCAGGTAGACCAGCCCCATCCCCCCGGCGCCGAGCCGGCCGAGCACCTCGAACGGGCCGATCCGCCGCGGATCGTGCTGCGTCAGCTGCTCCACCACTTGCCTGCCACCTCCCCGTAGGGGCGGCGAACGCCGCCCCTTGCAGCTTCTCACCGCCGTACCGGTCCCCGCGGTCCGACTGCGATTCTTCCTGGCGGAGCCCCCGGTTGCGAACCGGGGGGCGGTGAGTCGCCCGATCCGGGTCCGGCGGAGGCCGTCGCCGCGCCCCTCGCCGCCTTCCGGGAGACCGTTCAGGAGGCCGTGGAGGTGTCGAGGACTCCGAAGCGCGCGCCCTGGTTGTCCATGAGGACGGCGTACCGTCCGAAAGGCGTGTCCCGGGGACCCTCGACCGTCCGGCCCCCCAGGCGCACCGTCGTCCGGACCGCGGCGTCGCAGTCGGCGACCGCGAAGTAGACGAGGAAGTGGGCCGGCATCTCCACCGGGTACGTGTCGTCGATCATGGTACGGCTGCCGACGGCGTACGCGTCGTCGGCCGGCGCCCCGGCGGGGACCCAGACCATCACGTCCGAGGCGGCGTCCGGGGAGACGTCCGGGGCGGTCTCCGGGGAGGCGTCCGAGGGGGTGTCCGGGGCGCCCGCCCCCTCCCCGGCCTCCCGGAGCACGGCGTCCTCCGGCTCCCCGGGGATCTCGGCCTCCGCGACCTCCACGGCCGCCACGGTCTCCGCCGTCCCCGCCGTCCCCGCCGTCGCCGCGGCGGCGTCCTCCGGGGCCGTCCGCTCCCGCTCCGGGGCTTCCGCGGCCTCCCCCGCTCCCCGGCCGGCCGGGTACATGCCGAAGCCGAAGACCTCCGCGTAGAAGGCGTCCACGGCCGCCTTCTCCCGGGTGCAGACCTCCGTCCACACGTACGAGCCGGGCCTGCGCGTCACCTCGAAGCCCGCCAGCGTGCCCCGCTGCCACAGGCCGAAGGCCGCGCCGCCCGGATCGACGGCCGTCGCCACCGTCCCGGCCGTGCCCACCGGCGCGGGCTCCGTGACGAGCTGTCCGCCCGCCGCGCGGACGCGCTCGGCGGCCGCCCAGGCGTCGGAGGCGGCGAAGTAGACCGTCCACGCCGTGGGGAGCCTGCCGTCCGGTTTGTGCGACAGTCCGGCGGCCCGGCCGCCGTCGAGGCGGGCCACGGTGTAGGACCCCCGTGCGGGCGGTGCGGGATCACCGTAGGTCCAGCCGAAGAGCTCACCGTAGAAACGCTTGCCCGCCTCCAGGTCGGGGAGCATCGCATCGGTCCAGCAGGGCGTGCCCTCCGCGAACGCGGCTCCGGGGTCGGCCATCGTCCGATTCCCTTCCGTACTGTCCTGTCCCGATACACGAACGCTATCCGTGTATCACCCTTTGTGCAGGGCCACACCCCATTTGGGTTCTGTCGAATCGCGTGCCGATCATCCCTCGGTAAGCTGACGACATGACAGGACAAGTACGAACTGTTGACGGTCGGGTGGCCGGGCGACGCGGCCAGGCGACGCGGCAGAAATTGCTCGACTGCCTCGACGAGATGCTCAGCTCGTCGCCGTACCGCGATGTCAGGGTCATCGACGTCGCACGGCGCGCGGGGACCTCCCCCGCCACCTTCTACCAGTACTTTCCCGATGTGGAGGGCGCCGTTCTGGAGCTGGCCGAGGGGATGGCGCAGGAGGGCGCGTCCCTCGCCGACCTGGCCGCCGGCCGGTCCTGGAGCGGCAAGGCCGGCTGGCAGACGGCGGAGGAGCTGGTGGACGGCTTCCTCTCCTTCTGGCAGCGGAACGACGCGATCCTGCGCGTGGTCGACCTGGGGGCGGCGGAGGGGGACAAGCGGTTCTCCAAGATCCGCGCGAGGGTCCTGAACGGCGTCATCGCGCCCCTGGCCGAGTCCATCGAGAAGCTCCAGTCCAGGAGCCGGGCGGACCAGGGCGTCAGTCCGGCCGCCGTCGCCGGCTCCCTGGTGTCGATGCTCGCCTCGGTGGCGGGCCAGCAGAAGGCCGTCCAGAGCTGGGGCGCCAAGCGGGCCGATCTGAAGCCCAACCTCGCCTACCTGCTCTACCTCGGCGTCACCGGCCGCAGGCCCACCCGGTAGGACGCCCGCCCGTCCCGCTCCGGAGCCGCGTTCCTGTCACCCCGCGTCATCCGGCCGTCGCCGTTCCCGTCCTGTCATCCCTGTTCCGCCCCTGTCCCGCCCCGGCCCGGCCGACCGCCGCCCCCCGTCGCCGGCCACTCTCCGCCGTCGCCGTCCCGTCCGTCCCCGTCCCGTCCGGCGCCCGGCCGGCCGGCTCCTGTCACCGGCCGGCCGGGACGCCCCGGACGATTCCGCCGTGCTCAGAAACGGCTGTGGAGGAGTCTGTTCGGCGACCCCGTCCCCGGCCCCGTCACGCGGTCGGCGCCCGCCGTGTCCAGCAGCGCCCGGGCCACCTGCGCGGGGGTGGCGGCCGGGTTCCCGGAGACGTAGAGCGCCGCGGCGCCCGTCACGTGCGGCGCCGACATCGACGTGCCGCTCATCGTCTTCGTCGCCGTCGCCGAGTCGATGCCGGCCGACGGGACGGACGCGCCCGGCGCGAACAGGTCCACGCAGGTGCCGTAGTTGGACCAGCTCGGCCTGGAGTCGTCCCGGGCCGTCGCGGCCACCGTGATCACGGACGGCTCGCGGGCCGGCGACTGCGTGCAGGCGTCGACGCCCTTGTTGCCGGCCGAGACGGAGACGGTGATGCCCGCCTGGACCATCTTCCGCACCGCCGCGTCCTTGGCGTCGCTCGCGGCGCCGCCGATGCTGACGTTGGCCACGGCGGGCTTGACGGCGTTCTTCACGACCCAGTCGTAGCCGGCCAGGACGCCCTCGGTGGTGCCCGAGTTCTGGCAGTTGAGCACCTTCACCGCGACCAGCTTCACGTCCTTGGCGACGCCGTGGGTCTCGCCGCCCACGATGCCCGCCACGTGCGTGCCGTGCCCGTGGCAGTCGGAGGCCGTCCGGGTGCCGTCGACGAAGTTCCAGCCGTACGAGGCGCGTCCCTCGAAGTCCTGGTGGGCGATGTTGATGCCGGAGTCGACGATGTACGCGGTGACGTTCGGGGCCGTGGTGTCGTAGGTGTAGCCGGCGTCCAGCGGCAGGTCGCGCTGGTCGATGCGGTCCAGGCCCCAGCCCGGGGCGGCCTGGGTGTCGTCGCCGCGCTCGACGCGGTTGGCCTCGACGTACGCGACCGCCGGGTGGGCCGCCAGACGCCGCGCCTGCTTCTCGGTGGCCTTCAGCGAGAAGCCCTTGAGGGCCGAGGCGTAGGTGCGGTCGGCCTCGCCGCCGAAGGCGTCGGTCAGCTCCTCCGCCTTCTCCTTCACGTCCCCGGGGGCCTTGAGTTCGCGGGCGGCGGCGCCGGTGTCCTTCAGCACCACGATGTACTGGCCGTCCAGGGCGTTCGGCGCCTCGGCGCCCCGGACGACGCCCAGGGGGGCGGCGTCCGGGTCGGGAGTGGCGGCTCCCGCCGTCGCGACCGTGGTGCCGGTGAGGACGAGCGCCGCGACGGCGGCGCCCATGGATATGCGGGATCTTCTCGGTCTCTTCACCGTGGGTCTCTCTCCGATGGGTGGTTGGGCTGGAAAACGGTCGCGGTCGCGATCCGCGCCGCGCGGCGTCCGTGTGCCGCCGCGCGGGCCGGAAGCGCCGTCAGCGGCTCCGTTCGCGGGTGGGCCCGGCCGCCGGGCACGCCGCCTCCGGCCGGAGTGTCCCCCGGCGGGCGAACGGCTCCGGCGGGACGGCGGGCGCCGGGGGCGCGTCCGCGCCCGCGGACTGTCCGCCTCCGTCGCGCCTCATGTCGCGGCACCTTAGTGCCGCCGTCCCACGGGTGTCACCGGCCCCGGGCGTCCCACGGCGGACCGGGAGGCGCACCGCCGCCCCCGCCGCCGCCGTCCCGGGGCGGCATGGGGCCGGAGGTGGGGCGGGGCTAGGCTCTATCGTCATGCCCATGTCCGACAAGAGCAGACCCGTACACATCATCGGAGCGGGCCCCGGGGGACTGGCCACCGCCGCGGCGCTGCGGAAGCACGGCATACGCTCGCTCGTGCTGGAGAAGTCGGACGCCGTCGGCGCCTCCTGGCGCGGCCACTACGACCGGCTGCGGCTGCACACCACGCGCCGCCGCTCCTCGCTCCCGGGGATGAGGATCCCCCGCTCGTACGGGCGCTGGGTGCGCCGCGACGACCTGGTCCGCTACCTGGAGGAGTACGCGCGCCACCACCGGCTGGAGGTGGCCACGGGCGTGGAGGTCGACCGGATCGACCGGGCCGACGACGGGAGCTGGCTGCTGCGGGCCAACGGCGGCCGCGAACTCCCCGCCCCGGTGGTCGTGGTGGCCACCGGGTACAACCACACCCCGCGCGTGCCCGACTGGCCGGGCCGCGACTCCTTCGCCGGCGAACTGCTGCACGCCCGCGGCTACCGCAACGCCGAGCCGTACGCGGGCAGGGACGTGCTGGTGGTGGGCACCGGCAACACGGGCACGGAGATCGCCCTGGACCTCGCCGAGGGCGGCGCGGCCCGGGTGCGGCTCGCGGTCCGCACCCCGCCCCACATCCTCCGCCGCTCCACCCTGGGCCGGTCCGCCCAGGCCAACGCCGTCGCGGTGCGGCGGCTGCCGGTGCCCCTGGTGGACGGCATGGCCCGGGTGCTGGCGAGGGCGACGCTCCCCGACCTGTCGGCGCACGGGCTGCCGCGGCCGGAGGCCGGGCTGTACACGCGCGTGCGGCAGGGCTCGGTCCCCGTCCTGGACACGGGCTTCGTCAAGGCGGTGCGCAAGGGCCGGATAGAGCCGGTCGCGGCCGTGGAGTCCTTCGACGGGCCCGAGGTGCGCCTCGCCGACGGCACCGCGATCACCCCCGACACCGTCATAGCGGCCACCGGCTACCGGCGCGGGCTGGAGGACCTGGTCGGCCACCTCGGCGTGCTGGACGACCGCGGGCTGCCCCTCGTCCGCGGCCCCCGCGAGCTGCGCACCGCCGCGGGGCTGTACTTCACCGGCTACACCAACCCGATCAGCGGCATGCTCCGCGAACTGGCCATCGACGCCCGGCGGATCGCCCGGGTCGTCGCCCGCACGACGGCCGGCTGAGCGGCCGGACGCCGGTCCGGGCAGCCGGCGGGGACCCGGTGCGGCGCCCGTCACGCACCGGAGGCGACCGCCGCCGGGGCCGGACGCGCGCGGATCACCAGCGCCATCAGGGCGGCCACCGCGCACAGGGCGCCCGAGGCCACCCACACCGGGGTGTAGGAGCCGAGGAGGTCGCGGGCCACGCCCCCGGCGAAGGCGACGATCCCGGCGCCCACCTGGTGGGAGGCGAGCACCCAGCCGAAGACGATCGCGCCGTCCGCGCCGTAGTGCTCGCGGCACAGGGCGATGGTGGGCGGGACGGTGGCCACCCAGTCCAGGCCGTAGAAGACGATGAAGAAGATCATCGGCGGGCGGACGTCCGGGGCCAGCAGCAGCGGCAGGAACAGCAGCGAGACGCCGCGCAGCGCGTAGTAGACGGCGAGCAGCCGGCGGGAGTCGAAGCGGTCGGTGAGCCAGCCGGAGAACACCGTGCCCAGGATGTCGAAGACGCCGATGACGGCCAGCAGCGAGGCGGCGGTCGTGACGGGCATGCCGTGGTCGTGGGCGGCGGGCACGAAATGGGTCTTGATCAGGCCGTTGGTGGAGGCGCCGCAGATGGCGAAGGTACCCGCGAGCAGCCAGAAGGGGCCCGTCCTGGCGGCGTCCAGCAGGACGCGCACGGCGCGTGCGGCGGCGCCCGGCACGGGCGCCGGCCGGGGTACGAACTCCGTGGCGCCGTACGGCGGGAGGCCGACGTCGGCCGGGTGGTCGCGCAGCAGCAGCCATACCAGCGGCACCACCGCCAGCGCCGCCAGCGCGACGGTCACGGCGGCGGGCCGCCAGCCGTGCTGGGCGACGATCCACGACAGCAGCGGCAGGAAGACGAGCTGCCCGGATGCGCCCGCCGCGGTGAGGAGGCCGGTGACCAGGCCGCGCCGGGCGGCGAACCAGCGGTTCGCGACGGTCGCGGAGAACGCCAGGGCCATCGAGCCGCTGCCCAGGCCGACGATCACGCCCCAGCAGAGCACGAACTGCCAGGCGGCGGTCATGAACACCGCCGAGCCCGCCCCGGCGGCGATGAGGGTGAGCGCGCAGGCCACCACGCGGCGGATGCCGAAGCGGTCCATCAGGGCCGCGGCGAAGGGCGCGGTCAGCCCGTAGAGCATGAGGTTGACGGAGATGCCGAAGCCGATCGTGCCGCGCGACCAGCCGAAGTCCTCGCGCAGCGGGTCGATCAGCAGACCGGGCAGGGAGGCGAAGGCCGCCGCGCCGACGATCGTCAGGAAGGCGACGGCGGCGGCGTACCAGGCGGGGTGGACGCGCGGGACGCGACGGGCGGAGGGCGCGGACCGGACGTCCTCCGCGCCCCCGGGAGGCAGGGTCTGGGTCACGCGTTCCACCCTGGCCGCCGGGACGGCCGGAAACGAGTGGCCCGAAGGCCACTGTGTGCAAGGATCGGGCCATGGGATCAGCCCAGTCCGCCGGTTCCGGCCCCTCCGCCGCCTCCCGCTCCGCCGTCTTCCGGCACCCCGGCCGCCACCGGGTCGCCGTCCTCGTCCGCCACGGCCTGCTGCCGATCGAGCTCGGCATCCCCCACCGGATCATGGGCGGGGCGCGCTCCGCCGGAGGCGACCCGCTGTACGAGGTCGTCACCTGTGCCCTCGAACCCGGCCCGGTGCGCACCGACGCCGACTTCGCCGTCACCGTCGAGCACGGCCCCGAGGCGCTGGCCGAGGCCGACACCGTGATCGTCCCGGCCTCCCACGAGCGGGACGCCCCTTACACCGAGGGACGTCTGACGCCCGCGCTGGAGGCCGCGTTCGCCCGCATCCGGCCCGGCACGCGCATCGCGTCCATCTGCACCGGCGTCTTCGTCCTGGCGGCGGCCGGGCTGCTCGACGGGCGGCGCGCCACCACGCACTGGAAGGAGTGCGAGCGGCTCCGGCGGCTGCACCCGGCGGTCGAGGTGGACCCGGACGTGCTCTACGTGGACGAGGGCGACGTCCTGACCTCGGCCGGAGTGGCCTCCGGCATCGACCTGTGCCTCCACATGGTGCGCGGGGACCACGGCGCGGCGGTGGCCGGCGACGTGGCCCGCCGCACCGTCGTACCGCCCCACCGCGACGGCGGCCAGGCGCAGTTCGTCCGGCGGCCCGTGCCGGAGCCGCGGGTCCACACCACCGGGGCCGCCCGGGAGTGGGCGCTGCGGCGCCTCCACCGGCCCGTCACCCTGCGCGAGTTGGCGGAGCGGGAGGCGATGAGCGTGCGGACCTTCACCCGGCGGTTCCGCGACGAGGTCGGCACGAGCCCGCTGCAGTGGCTCACCCGGCAGCGGATCGAACGCGCCCGGCACCTGCTGGAGAGCAGCGATCTGCCGGTGGACCGGGTGGCGGAGCAGGCGGGCTTCGGCACCGCGGCCTCGCTGCGCCGGCACTTCCAGGAGGCGCTCGGGGTCTCCCCCAGCGCGTACCGCCGCACCTTCCGCGGGTCCGACGCTCCCGGAGCGAGACGGACGTGACCGCCCGTCAGGTGGGGACCGTCCAGGTGCGCGGCTGGCCGTGGACACCGTCCAGAAGCGTTTCGGCGGATGCGGGACGTCCGGCGTTCCCGGTGCCGGCGGGGGCCGCGTCCGCCGTTCCCGCGACGTGCTCGCGGTCCAGTTCGCACCAGATGCGCTTGCCCGCGTCCTCCTGGCGCCAGCCCCAGCGGTCGGCGAGGCCGCAGACCAGTTCCAGGCCGCGGCCGTGGGTCTCCTCCTCCTCGGCCTGTCTCCGTCTCGGGGGTCTGCTGCTGGAGTCGGCGACCTCGATCCGCACCGTTCCGCCGCCCGCGGCGCGGCCGGAGAGGAGTATGCGCAGCAGGGCGGGACGTCCGGTGTGGACGACGGCGTTGGTGACCAGTTCCGAGACCAGCAGCACCAGGGTCTCCGTCAGGGACTCGTCCGCTCCCACCCCGAAGCCGGCGAGGCAGGAGCGGGTCCACGCACGGGCCTTCCCCACCTCCCTGGGATCGGTTCCGACCTCCAACTGCGCCTGAAGCATCTGCACCCTTCACACCACCCTGCCCGGGAGCACACGACCCGCGCCGACGCGAGGCCACCGTCCGCTCCCCCGGTGGAGGACAGCCTGATGGACCCGCGGTCACGGCAACAAGCGCTTCGGGCATATTCCGGCGCAAAGGAGTAGCGATACCGCATACTGTGCGACGCTCCGGAGGGGGAGTCGAACGCCCGGCCCGAATGCGTCAACTCCCGTCCCTTCGGAGCCTTTTCGTGATCGACTGCCTCCCATGGAAGCGATAGCAGCGGTCATCGCCGTCCTCGGCACCCTGCTGGGGTCGGGCATCACCTATGTCTTCCAGCGGAGGACCACCGCCTACGGCGAGGAGCTGGCGCGCCGGGAGAGACTGCGGCAGGAGCGGATCGACGCGTACTGCCTGTACGCGGGAGCTCTCCACAACTACCGGCGGATGCTGGTGTACCGGTGGTTCGCGGTGCACGAGCGGCCCGGCGAGGAGGACATGCCGTCCCTGCTCCGGGAGATCTACCGGCTGCGCTCGGAGGCGCACGAGTCGCTGTTCCGCGTGCAGCTCCTCACCCGCGACCCCGGGCTGGAGGACGAGGCCCGGACCGCCCTGGACGCGGTGACCGAGCTGCACGGCACCGGACTGAGCCGGGAGGAGCTGGACGCCCGCCGGATCACCTCGAAGCGGGCCATCGAGGCCTTCGTCGCGGCGGCGGCCCACCACGTGGGCGAGCCGCCGGGACCGGGCACCGGCCGGCCCCGGGCGCTCGGGCGGCGGACGGCCGCCTGAGGCGGGCCGGCGGAGGATCCGTCAGGCGCTGAGGGGGCTCGCGGCGTCGTCCGTCGCGGCGTCGAGGTCCGGATAGCAGTCGAAGAGCCTCCGGACGCCGAGCGCCGCGAGGACGCGGTTGACGTGGGAGCCCTCCACCGCGCCCTGGGCAGGGAGGATCAGCCGCAGGCGTCCCGCGCACGAGCGCATCAGGCGGCGCGAGGCTATGAGGACGCCGACGCCGCTGGAGTCGCAGAACAGCACCTGCGACAGGTCGAGCACGAGGCTCCGGCGGCCGTCGGCCACGGCGTCGTGCACTCGCTGGCGGACCGCCGGGGAGGTGACGAGATCCAGCTCGCCCGACACCCGCAGAACGGCCCACTCCCCCCGCTCCTCCTCGATCACCTTCAACGACACGTGTCCGTAGTCCCTTCGTCCGCCGACACCGACCGGAACAGTCTCTTCCCGTCCTCTCCGTGACGGCCGTCCTCACCGGCCCCTGCCCGAACTGGTGCAGACCTCGACCCTATGCCGAATCAGGTCTCGCCCTCCCCCCACTTCCGGTCACACCCGCATAACGCAGCACCGGATCCGGACACGAACGAACCCGTCCGATCCATGGCAAGGAACACAAAGCGACAGGCCCGCCGCCGCGAGCGGCGGCCCCCGGCGGACGTTGCCGTAAAGAGGGGCGTCCTGTCGGCCGCTGCCACTACATTCGGGATGGACAGGAGGGCTGGGGGTGGGAATGCCGAACGAGACACCGAACGGGACGCCGGGCGAGACGGCGGTCGGGACGCCCGCCGGCACAGCGGCCGGAACAGCGGCCGGAACACAGCCCCACGGGGACCACGAGACACGGCTGCGGCTCGCCCGGGGCGAGGAGTCCGCGCTGCGCGAGCTGTACGACACGTACGCCTCGACGGTGCACGGGCTCGCCCTCCGCTTCCTGGGCGACGAGGAGGCCGCGGACCGGATCGTGGGCGAGGTCTTCGCCGAGGTGTGGGAGCACCCCCTGGCGTACGAGCCGAAGCGCGGCTCGCTCCGCTCCTGGCTCTCCGAGCTCACCCACCGGCATTCCGTGCGCGCCCTGTGCGAACGCATGCCCTGCGGGGAGTCGTGCGAGGACCTCGGGGAACGGGTCCGCAACGCGTCGGCGGCCGCCCGCGCCGACCTCATGGCCACCGCCATGCCCGTCCCGCTGCGGGACGCGCTGGAACTGGCGTACGTCCGGCGCCGGGACTACCGCGCGGCCGCCGCCGAACTGGGCGTGAGCGAGGACGAGGCGCGGCGGCGGCTGCGCCTGGGCCTGCAACTGCTGTCCACGGCCATGACGCGCGCGGTCCCGGGACCCGGCACCGGGAGAGCCTCGTGAACCGTCCGGACGGCGGTCCGTCCGGCGGACCCGCGGGCGGGGGCGGCGCACCGCCCTCCGGGGAGGGCGTGCCACCCGGGTACGACCACTTCGCCCTGAAGTCCCTGCTCGGCGTCTGGGCGCTGTCCGTCTGCTCCCCCGAGGAGACCGCCGCCGTCGAGGCGCACCTGGCCGGCTGCGCCTCCTGCGCCGACGAGGCGCTGCTGCTGCGTGAGACCGTGGGCCTGATGCACCGCGAGGAGACCCTGGACCTGGACCCCCGGCTGCGCTCGAAGGTGCTGGAGGAGTGCCTGCGCCGCCGCCCGGCCGAGTTCCCCCTGCCCCGGTGGGCGGCGCCGTACGACGCGGAGACCGCGCGGCTGGACGCGCTGCTGCGCGACATGGGCGACGGGGAGTGGGACACCCCGGTGCGGCTGCGCTGGGCGGAGGGCGAGCGCACCCTCACGCTGTGCGGGGTACTGGCCCACCTCGGCTCGGTGGACGGCCTGGTGGCCACCACGCTCGGCCTTCCCGACCCGCTCGGCCCCGGCGCCCCGCGCACCGTGGCCGCCCGCACGGAGGCCGCGATCGAGCGCTGCCGGCAGCACGGTCCGCCGTTCGTCCGGAACAAGTGGCGCACCCAGACCAGGAACATCGTGCGCACGGCGGCCCTCCGGGCCGGGGAGGCGGCCGGGCTCACGGTGGACTTCACCGACGTCCGGCGGCCGGTGTGCGAGGCGCTGATCGGCCGGGCGTTCGCGTGCTGGATCCACGCGGGGGACATCGCGGCGGCGATCGACTACCCCTACGGGCCGCCCGCGCCCGAGCACCTGGGCCCGATGGTGGACTTCGTCGCAGGGCGCCTGCCCACGGCCCTCGCGGACCGACGCCGCGCCGGGCTGGCCGCCCCGCCCCGGCGCCTGACGGCCGCGGGCGCGCCGGGCCGCACCCTCCGTCTGGAGGTCGAGGGTCCCGGCGGCGGCGAGTGGTACGTCCCCCTGGACTCCCCGGCCGCCCTGGCCACGCCGGAGCAGACGGTCGCCCGCCTGGTGATGGAGGGGACGGAGTTCTGCCTGCTGGCGGCGGGGCACGTGCCGCCGCAGGAGGCGGCCGCGGGCCAGGAGGGCGACCGGGAGGCGATCCGGGACGCCCTGTGGGCCGTGGCCTCCCTCTCCCGCATGTGAGGGCTCCCGTCCGCGAGCTCCCCGTCCATGCGCCCGCCGTCCGTGCGCTCTCCGTCCCCGGGCCTCTCCGGGGCTCCCTCCGCCGTCCCCGGGCTCCGGGGGCCCGGGGACGGCGGGGAGTGTCCGGGGGCCCGGTCAGGGACTCAGGCGAAGACCACCGTGCGCCGGCCGTTGAGCAGGACGCGGTGCTCGCAGTGCCACTTCACCGCGCGGGCCAGCGCCTGGCACTCCACGTCGCGGCCGATCGCCACGAGCTGCTCGGGCGTGACCTCGTGGCCCACCCGCTCCACCTCCTGCTCGATGATCGGCCCCTCGTCCAGCTCGGCGGTGACGTAGTGGGCCGTGGCGCCGATCAGCTTCACACCGCGCGCGTGGGCCTGGTGGTACGGCCGGGCGCCCTTGAAGCTCGGCAGGAACGAGTGGTGGATGTTGATGATCCGGCCCGACAGCTCCTTGCACAGGTCGTCCGAGAGGACCTGCATGTAGCGGGCCAGCACCACCAGCTCCACCTTCTCCTCCCGGACGAGGTCCAGGAGCCGCGCCTCCGCCTCGGGCTTGGTGTCCTTCGTGACGGGGATGTGGTGGAAGGGGATGTTGTAGGAGGAGACCAGCTCCTCGAAGTCCGTGTGGTTGGAGACCACGGCCACGATCTCCACCGGCAGCGCGCCGATCCGCGTGCGGAACAGCAGGTCGTTCAGGCAGTGGCCGAACTTGCTGACCATGAGGACCACGCGCATCCTGTCGCCCGCGCGGTGGATCTGCCAGTCCATCCGGAAGGAGTCGCCCACCGCCGCGAAGCTGGCCCTCAGCTTCTCCAGGGTCACCGGCGCCCCGGCGCTGAAGTGCACCCGCATGAAGAACAGCCCGGTGTCGCGGTCCCCGAACTGCCGGCTGTCCTCGATGTTGCAGCCGGTCATGAAGAGGTAGCTGGAGACTGCGTGCACGATGCCCTGTTTGTCCGGGCACGAGAGGGTCAGGACGTACTGCTCGCGATCCTCGGACTGCTCGGACCGCTCGGGAAGCGGGGTGGACTGCGGCTGGCTCATGTGCACAAGCGTGGCACACCCGGAGGGGCGCCCGGCGGGGAGTGGTCAGGCCGCCCGCAGCATCGCCGCCAGCACGTCGAGGGAGTGGGGCGGTTCGTCCGGATCGTCGCCGTCGTTCGCCGCCATCAGGACGTGGGCGTCGCGGGCCGCGCGGACGGCCTCCGGCCAGGCCTGGTGCTCCATGTACACCGCCACCGGGGCGTCCGCGCCGACCTGGTGCATGATCCGCAGGACGCGCAGCACCGCCACGTCGACGAGGGCCGCCTCCTGGGCGTCGCGGAAGATCGTGCCTATGTACTTCTCCGCGGACCAGTTGTCCAGCCAGGTGTCCTCGACCAGGCGGTAGACGGCGTCCGTGACGTCGCCGTACCCCGGACGGCCCGTCAGCCAGCACTCCTGCTGGAACACGGGGTCGGAGAGCATGTGCAGCGCTGAGCGCACGTTGGTCCGCCAGCGCCACCACGGCATGTCTTTGCACGGCATGCCGTCCATGGTGCTGTAACGACCGCCGCGGCGTGAAGGCCTCTCCTGTGCGTGCACGGTCGTCGATCGTACTTTCCGCCCGAAACGCGCTCGCTCCGCCCCCCTCTGTTCACCCCTCCGTCACTGCCGGTTCGGTCTTCATCACTCGTCCGTTACAGCCGGAGCGGAATCGTGATGGTCCATGACCGCATGGCGTCGCAAACGTTCCGCCAGGACCACGGCCGCCCTCGCCGCCACCATGGGGGCCTGCGCCTCGCTCCTCACCGGCTGCGGCATGCTGCCCGGGGACGCCAGAGCCGACGACGGCACTGTGACCGTGATGACATGGGCACCGCAGGACACCAAGGCCACCAACATGCCGGGCATGCCCGGCATGGCGGAGGCGTACGCACGGTGGGTGAACGCGACCGGGGGCATCGAAGGGCGCAGACTCCGCGTTCTCACCTGCAACGACCACAACGACTCGGTGAGCGCCGCCCGGTGCGCCAACCGGGCCCGCGCCGAGGGGGCGGTCGCGGTCGTCGGCTCCTACAGCCAGCACGGCCGCACGTTCATGGCCGCCCTGGAGACGGCCGGGATCCCCTACATCGGCGGGTACGGCATCACGGACGAGGAGTTCACCAGTCCGCTGTCGTACCCCGTCAACGGCGGCCAGGCCGCCCTGATAGCCGGGAGCGGCCGGCAGCTCGCCTCCCGGTGCGAGCGGGTCTCCCTGGTCCGTCCCGACACCGTCGCCGGCGACCAGCTCCCCGAGCTGCTGAACGCCGGCCTCGCCTCGGGAGGGCGCGGCGAGGCCGCGGACATCCTCGCGCCGGAGGACGCCTCCGACTACACCCAGTACGTCAGGCGCGCGCTGGAGGGCGTGGGCCTGGACGCCGACGGGGACGGGGCCGGCGCGGTCTCCGGCGGGGACCCCGCCGAGGCCTGCGTCACGGCCGTGCTCGGCGGGCGCACCGGCACCTTCTTCGACTCCTTCCGGAGGGTGGGCGCGGAGGGACCGCAGGTGCGGATCGCCTCGGTGCTGGGCAGCGTGCAGCAGTCCCTGGTGGACCGCACCGGCGGGCCGGACAGCCAGTGGGAGGGCGCGTACGCCACCGGCTGGTACCCGGTCTCCTCCGACCCGCGCTGGGCGCGGATGAAGGAGGTCATCCGCGAGCACGCCTTCGGCGACAACCGCATCGACCCGGCCGACCCGGGCGTCCAGACGACGTGGATCGCCTACACCGTGCTGCGCGCCGCGCTGGAGCACGTGGACGGACCGGTCACCGCCGGGTCCGTGCAGCGCGCCATGGAGACCATGCCGCCGGTGGACACCGGCGGGCTCACGCCCGAGCTGAGCTGGGGTTACGACGACATGCTGGCCGTCCGCGACCACCCGCGGCTGGTCAACTCGATGGTGACCTTCCAGCGGGTCCAGGACGGCACGCTGACCCAGGTGCGGAAGGACTTCGTCGACGTGCGGGAGACGCTGGAGGCCGCGCCCCGGAACGGCTGAGCGCGGCCCCTGCCCGGTTCCGGCCGGCCCGCCGGGACGGGCCGGTGCTCTACAGGTCGCCGAACTGCCGCTCGGGCAGGCCGTACTCGCGGGCGGTCGGATTCCACAGTCCGGCCGCCTTCTTCTTCGCCTCGGTGGCCTCGGCGCTGGCGCTGTTGCCCCGGGCGGTCCGGTCGGTGCTGCGCGCCCGTCCCTTGTGGCAGCCCTTCTTCCCCGCGACCTGGTCGGCCCACGCCGCGTAGTGGTTGTCCGCCGACGCCGACGCCTTCCACGCCCTGGTCAGGGAGTCGGCCAGCGCCTGGTGGTCGGGCAGCCGGTCGATCCGGATCTCGCCCAGCCTGGTCACCAGGTCGTTGCGCTGCCGGGCCGCGTCGCGCAGGTCGGTGGCGGCCTGCGCGAGGTTCTTGCACCGCTTGATGTTCTCGACGGACCGGATGACCGCGTTGCGGCTGTCGTTGCTGTCGGCGAGCAGCTTGTCCAGCTCCTTCGCCTGGGCCTCGGCGGGGTCGGTGGTGGGGCTGGGGGACGGCGACGGGGACTGCTCCGCCTGCGCGGAGGGCGACGCCACCGCCTGCGGCTGCTCCCCGGACCCGCCGTCGCTGCTCAGTGCCGCGCCGGCGGCCAGCCCGGCCGCGGCGCAGCCCACGACGACGATCCCGGCCACCGCGATGCGCGGCAGGCCGCGCCGCCCGCCCGGGCCGGACCGGCCCCGGTGCCCGTCCCCGCCGCCGTGTCCGCTTCCGTGTCCGCCGCCGTGCGACGGCCGCGGCGGGTACGGGGCGTCCGGGTCGATGGGCGGCAGCTGCTGGGTGGCGTCGGCGGGCCCGGCCGGCCGGGGACCGGAGGAGCGGAACAGGCCGTCGAAGTCCGCGGCCCCGGGCCGGCCGCCGGGGACGCCGGGAGCGCCGGGCCGTCCCCCGTACGGGGCGCCGGCGGGAGGCCGGGGAGCCGCCCGCCGGGGGGCGGCGGGCGCGCCCTCCGCGGACGGGATCCTGCGGAGCACCGTCGTGCTCTCGGCGTCCCGTTCCGGGGTGCGGGGGACGGCCCGTATGACCCGGGTGGCGTCGTCCTCGGCGCCGTCCGCCGGGGCCGCGGCGGCCACCGGCGGCAGCACCTGGGTCTCGTCGGCCGCACCGGGCACGGCGCCCGCCGCCGGAGGCTGCGGAGGCGTCTGCGGAGGCGTCTGCGGGGGTGCCTGCGGAGGCGCCTGCGGCGGGGCGGGGGCCTGGGGGGGCTGCGGCGGCACCTGCCCGTACTGCTGCCCGGGCGCCGCCGGAGCCGCCTGCTGCCCGGGCGGAGGCCCCCACGGCTGCCCCCAGGGCTGCCCCGCCGGCGGGCCGGCCTGGGGGCCGGCCTGCCCGGGAATCCGCGGCTCACCGTTCGACGGCAGGACAACACCCTCACGCGCCTCGTCGCCCTGTCGGCTGTGCGTCGTCACCGGGACTCCTCGTTCGCCTGACTGTCAGATCGTCGGCTCACGCTACCGGGTCGCTCGCGCGCCCTACCACGCCCCCGGAAGTGACGGCTCCGCGTTCCGTCCCGGCCGGAACGCGGAGCCCCGCACCGCCGTTCGCTCAGCCCGGGACGAGCTCCGTCTCCAGCCGCTCCGTGAACTCCCTGACCACCTGCTCCTCCCGGTACGGCTCCAGGCGTCCCCTGAAGTCCTCCAGGTACTCCGCGCCCCGCCGGGAGCGGAGTCCGCCCAGGAGCTCGGCCGCCCGCGCGCCCGCCTCGCAGGCGTGCTCCAGCTCACGCTGCTGCACCCGCGCCGTGGCGAGCAGCAGCAGGTCGATCGCCCGCCGCCGCGTCCGCCGCTCCGGAAGGTCCGTCAGGGCCTCCTCGGCACGGCGCTGGGCGGGGACGGGCTGGTTCAGGTCCCGGTGGCAGTGGGCGAGTTCGTCGGCCAGGTAAGCGGCGTCGAAGTGGGCTATCCACTCCGGGTCGTCGCCCGCGTCCGTGGCCGGCCCGGCCCGGTCGAACGCGGCCAGGGCCCGCCCGGCGGCGAGCTGGCAGGCGCGGGCGTCGCCCATCAGCGCGTGGCCGCGGGCCTCCGCCGCGTGGAACATCGCCTGCGCCCGCGGGGTCACCCGTCCTCGCGCGCCCTCCTGCGCGGCCCGGGCGAGCTGGGCTATCTCCCGCGGGGTGCCGAGCGCGGCGGCCAGGTGGCTCATGCCGGCGGCCAGTACGTAACCGCCGTACGCCCGGTCGTCCGCTGCCTGGGCCAGGCGCAGCGCCTGGATGTAGTACCGCTGCGCCAGGCCGGGCTGCCCGGTGTCCACGGCCATGTAGCCGGCCAGTTCGGTGAGCCGGGCGGCCGCGCCGAACAGCTCCCGCCCCACCGACTCCCGGTAGGAGCCCGCCAGCAGCCCCGAGACCACGCTGTTGAGGTAGTGGACGACGACCGGCCGCACATGGCCGCTGCCGAAGCGGTGGTCCAGGTCCGACAGGGCCGCGGTGGTCTCCCGCACCGCCGCGACGTCCGAGGCCCCCACCCGCGGCCCGGAGGTCCGCGCCACCTGGGGGTCCGGGGGCGTGATGAGCCAGTCGCGGCTGGGTTCCACCAGGGCGGAGAAGGTCGCCGGCTGGGCGGTGAGGAGATCGCGGCTGCCCACGTCGCTGCGCCACAGCTCGCTCGCCTGCTCGACGGCTCCGGAGACGGTGGACGCGAAGCGCAGGCCGACGCCGGCGGCCATGCTCCCGCCGCCTCCCATGCCGATCTCCTCGACCGTGACGGTCCGGCCGAGCTTGCGGCCCAGCGCCTCGGCGATGATGGCGGGCGCCCGGCCGCGCGGCTGCTGGCCGCGCAGCCAGCGGGCGACGGACGTCTTGTCGTAGCGCAGGTCCAGTCCGTGCTCGGCGCCGCACATGTTGACGCGGCGGGCCAGTCCGGCGTTGGAACAGCCCGCCTCCTGGATGAGCGCCTGCAGCCGTTCGTTCGGCTGCCGTGCGACCAACGGCCTGGCGGCCATGCGGTCCCCCTCCTGCTGGTGGCCGTGCCCGGGGCGCTCGCGGCGCCCGGGGCGGTCCGGGTGGCCGGCCGGGGCTCCGGCCGGGACGATCGGGACGGCCGGGACGGCGCGGACGCTCCCCTCGCGTCGCGCTTCCCCGCCGAGCGCATATGCCAAGATTTCCGGCACCGCGCCGCACAGGGAACTACCCATCCGCAGCCGCCCGTTCATGCGCGCGCCCCCGCTCGTGCACCTGTGCGCCCCACGTGCCGGACCGGTGCTTCCCATGAATCGATGACCAAGCCGTAACCCTTGGTCACCGGTAAAGTTGTGATGGTCGTGGAGGAGGCCATGAACATCACAACAGCGACAATGTCCGCCCCGGCAGATCCGCAGCTTCCCGAGCAGCGCGCCGAGCCCCTGGCCGGCCCGATGGTCGAGCATGCGGCACGGTACGCGGAGGACCGGCACTGGGACGTGTTCCCCGGCGCGTGGCTGGAGATCTCCGGGGGCGTGCCGCACTGCTCCTGCGGGGCGGCCGACTGCGAGGCGCCCGGCGCGCATCCCGTGCAGGAGGACTGGGCGGCACAGGCGACGGGCAGCGTGACGGTGGTGCGCCGCCTGTGGGCCGACCGGCCGGACGCGTCGGTGCTGCTGCCGACCGGGCGAACCTTCGATGTCGTCGAGGTGCCGGAGAGCACCGGCTGCCTGGCGCTGGCGCGGATGGAGCGCCTGGGAGTGCGGCTCGGCCCGGTCATCGGGACGCCGGACGGGCGGATGCTCTTCTTCGTCCTGCCGGGCGGCGCCGTCAAGATCCCCGATCTGGTGCGGAAGCTGGGGTGGTCCCCGAGCGGACTCGGGCTGACCGCGCTGGGCGAGGGGGACTGGGTGGCCGCGCCGCCGAGCCGGCTGGGCACGCGCGGCCCGGTGCTGTGGGCGAGGCGGCCGACGGACGCCAACCGCTGGCTGCCCGACGTCGAGGAGATCATCCCGCCCCTGGCGTACGCCTGCGGCCGTGACGCCGCCGCGGCCCGCGGCGCCTGAGCCTCCCGTGGCGGCCGGTCCTGCGGGGCCGGCCGCCACCGTCCGCCGGAGGCGCTTCCTACCCGGTCCGCGTGACGGCCCGTCAGGCGGGAAGCGCCTCCTGGAGGAAGGGCTCGACGACCTGCCGCCACCGCTCCGGCTGGTCGTGGTGGACGAGGTGCCCGGCGCCGTCCACCTCCGCGTAGACCCCCTGGGGGAGGACGCGGACCATCTCCTGCGCCTCGGCCCGGCCCAGTTCGCCGTCGAGGCCGCGGACCACCAGGGCCGGACAGCGCACCAGGGCCAGCTCCTCCCAGTGTGCCTCGTGGACCCAGCTCTCACGGATCATCAGCATCTGGCGCCGGGAGAACACCGGCCGCCAGCCGTCCATCCGCTCGGCCATCACCTCGGCGAAGAAATCGCCGCGCGAGGGACGGGGCCGCTCCAGGAGGGGGTCCTCCTCGCCGAACCACCGGCGGACGTCGGCGAGGGTGGCGAAGGGGACCGGCCAGGTCGCGAACCACTGCTCCCACTCGCGCTGGGAGCGCTTGCCCAGCGCCGAGGCCCGCATGTCGCAGATCACCACGGCACGGACCAGGTCGGGGCGCCTGGCGGCGAGCTGCCAGGCGGTGAGCGCGCCCATCGCGTGGCCGACGAGCGCCACGGGGGCCAGGCCGAGCTGCTCGATCACGGCCTCGGCGTCCGCCACGTACGTCTCGCGGTCGAACGGCCCGTCGGTGGGTTTGTCGCTGCGGCCGTGGCCGCGCTGGTCGAGGCCGACGGCGCGGTAGCGCCCGGAGAGCCAGCGGGCGGTGGCCGCCCAGTGCGAGGCGCGGCCCATCAGGCCGTGCAGCAGCAGCACGCCCGGCGGGCGCCGGTCGCCCCCGGCCCACGCGCCCTTGGGCGGATCGGCGAACTCCCAGGCCGCGAGTCGCAGACCACCCGCTCCTCTGACGCTGATGCGTCGAACCATGCGTCCCGGCACCCCCATTCCCTCTGTCCGCTCGTCCCCTTGCCGGCCCTTACGTTATCGAACTTCTATTCGAACAAGCTCTTCTGACGTGCAATACCCCTCGTTCGAGTGACACGCGGCGAGTGTCCGCCGCGTGTGCCGAGGGGAGACAGCTACCAGGAGGCGGACCGCTCGGGGACAGGGGTCCGCGGGGGGCGACCCCGGGAGTTCGGGGCCCGGGGTCGCGCAAGGGGGGCGACGGGGAGGGGACGCGGGGAGGCGGGATCCCGGCGCCGCACGGCGCCGGGATCCCGGTGTTCCTGCGGACCCATGGCCCTCCCCCCTCGTCCACGTATCCGAAAGGGTGCCACGGCACGGCCCCGGCCGCTCCCGTTCCGGCGACTCCGGCATTCCGGTGGCGCTGCGGCCCCCGGGACCGCCCGCGTGCCGGGCGAGCCCTCCCGGGAAACGGGCCCCCGGGAAACGAGCCCCCCTGGGCAGGGGCCGGGACACCGACCCGCCCGGCCGCCGGACTCAGCGCTTGGCGACGAACACGTGCGCGGCGACGGCGCGGGTCAGCTCCGCGGCCTCGCCGCCGCTGCCCACCTGCACGGCCCCGCCCACGCCCGCCGTCACGCTGACCACCGCGCCCGGCTGCACCCCGGCCCGCCGCAGCGTGTACATGAGCTGGGCGTCCGTCTGGATCGGCTCGCCGATGCGGCGCACCACGACCGTCTTGCCGTCCTGGCCCGCGTCCAGCTCGGACAGGCTCACCATGTCGTCGCTCAGGAACGGGCCGGCCTCCGCCGGCTCGCCCAGCTCCTCCAGGCCCGGGATCGGGTTGCCGTACGGGGACTCCGTGGGGTGCCGCAGCAGTTCGAGCACACGGCGCTCGACCGCCTCGCTCATCACGTGCTCCCAGCGGCACGCCTCCGCGTGCACCTGCTCCCACTCCAGGCCGATCACGTCGACGAGCAGGCACTCGGCCAGCCGGTGCTTGCGCATCACGCGCGTCGCCAGCCGCCGGCCCTCCTCGGTGAGCTCCAGGTGCCGGTCGCCGGCCACGGTCAGCAGACCGTCGCGCTCCATGCGGGCGACCGTCTGGCTCACCGTCGGGCCGCTCTGGTCGAGCCGCTCGGCGATCCGGGCACGCATGGGGACCACGCCCTCCTCCTCCAGCTCCAGGATCGTGCGGAGATACATCTCCGTGGTGTCGATGAGTCCGGACATGCGTGCCCCTCGTCAGCTCGTGCGGTGGCCCTGGCATCCAATTCTGACGCATGGGGCGGACAACCGTGCCGGCCCGCCGGGGCCCCGGGCGGCCGCGCACCGTTGACAGGGAAGTGGTCCAGACCTCACCGTGATCGCGGTGCCACACGCACGCCCGGGCGCTCCGGGACGTGCGCCACGACGCGTCACGACGACGGGAGGCCGCGGGGACATGGGCGGAAACGGGCTGGCGGAGCGGTTCATCGACGCGGCCATCGGTCTGCTGGCACGGGTGCGGGAGGAGGAGTCCGAGAGCATCGCCGCGGCCGGGAAGCTGATCGCCGACGCCTTCACCGCCGGCGGCCGCGTCTTCGCCTTCGGCGCGGGGCACTCCTCGCTGCCCGCCCAGGACGTGGTCTACCGGGCGGGCGGCCTCGCCGTGATGAACCTGCTGACCGTCCCCGGCACCACCGGCGTCGACGTCCGGCCCGCGCCCCTGGGCAGCGCGCTGGAGCGGGTGGCGGGCCTGGCCTCGGCCGTGCTGGACACCGGACCGGCGCGGGCGGGCGACGTCCTGGTGGTGATCTCCCTGTCCGGCCGCAACGCGCTGCCCGTGGAGATGGCCTCCCGCGCCCGGGACCTGGGGCTGAAGGTGGTCGGCGTCACCTCGGTCGCCTACGCGGAGGGCACCGCGCCGCGCAACGCGTCGGGCACGTTCCTGAGGGACCACTGCGACGTCGTCGTCGACAGCAAGATCGCGGTGGGCGACGCGGAGCTCACCGCGGACGGGATCGACGCGCCCTTCGCCCCCGCCTCGACGGTCGTGACGAGCGCGATCATGCAGTCGATCGTCGCCACGGCGGCCGGCGAGCTGGCCGCCCGCGGCCTCACCCCGCCCCTGCTGCGCTCGGGGAACGTGGACGGCGGGCACGAGTGGAACGCCCGCGTGATGGAGGAGTACGCCGACCGCATCCTCTACCGCTGAGGCCCGGTTCCTCCGCCGCCGAGGTCCGGCCGCGGCGTCCCGGCCGGACCTCGGCGGCGGAGGCGCCGGGGCCGGACCTCAGGCCAGGGCTCGGGCGAGGTCGACCGCGGCGGCGACGCGGTCCGCGACGGCCTCCGCGTAGGCCACGTCCGAGCGGTCGAACGCGCGGCGGCTCCGACCGCGCAGGAACGTGAGCACGCCCAGGGACCGCCCCCGGCTGCGCAGGACCACGGACAGCCCGTGCACCGTGCCCTCCGGCCACTTGCGGTCCCGGGCCCACCCCGGCACCGCCGCGCCGCCCACGCTCGTGCGGACCGGGCCGCACCGCTCGTACGCCTGGAGGGCCGGGTGGTCGTCCGGGTAGCACACCGGGACGCCCGTCGCCGCCGTGCCCGGCGCCGGGGCCTCGGCCGTGCGGATCAGGCGCACCGGCGCGTCCCCCGCCGCCAGGTCCAGCAGCGCGTGGTCGGCGAAGCCCGCCAGGGCGAAGTCCAGGTGGACCACCGCCGCCTCCATCGGGTCCTCGTACTCGGCCGCGGCCCGGGCCGCCCGGTGGAGCTGGTTGCCGCGGAACCGGAACCGCGCCGCCTCCTGCTCGGTCCGCCTGGCCTCGGTGACGTCCAGGAAGAACCACGCCACGCCCAGCGGCACCGGGGTCTCCTCCGCCATCGGGGAGACCAGCCGCAGGAAGCCGCTGCGCCAGCAGCGGCGCTCGTCCCCGCCGCCCGCCTCGCCGCTCCGGGCCGGCCGGTCCGCCCGGCCGGGCTCCGCGCGGAGCGTCACCCACAGCTCCGCCGGTCTCTGCGGCGGGCCCTCCGCCAGCACGTGCTGGAGCGCGCTCTCCAGCTCCTCCACGCCCTCCCCCACCAGCTCGCCCAGCGGCCGTCCGAGTATCGACGAGCGTCCGGCGCGCAGCGCGCGGACGGCGTGGCGGTTGGCGACGGCCGGGCGCAGGTCGGCGTCGACGAGGACCACTCCCCACGGGGCGTCGTCGAAGAGCGCCTCGCCGAGGGCGACGGACCGCTCCAGGTCGATCTGCGTGCGCACCTCGCCGAACGCGCAGTACACGCCGACGGGCCTGCCGTCCGCGCCGCGCACCCCGGAGGACTGGGTGCGCACCAGCACCCGCCCGCCGTCCTTGCGGAGCAGGGCGAACTCGTGGACCTGGCGGCCGGGCGCGGTCATCGCGCCGAACAGCCGCGCCTGGACGTCCTCGGCGTCGGCCGTGCGGACCGCCCAGCCCGCCAGCCCCCGGCGGCCGACGGCCTCCTCCCTGGTCCAGCCCAGGATGCGCTCGGCCTCGCGGTTCCAGTGGGTCACGACGCCGTCGGCGTCGAAGGCGCACAGGGCCGCGTCCATGCCGTCCAGGAGGGCCGCCAGCAGCCGCTCTCCCCCGGGCGCCCCGGAGGGGCCGCCGCGGACGTCGCTCCCGTCACCGGCGCCGTGTTCGTAGTGGGTCTCGGACTGAGCGGTCACCTGGCACCCCCGGCTGGCACGCTGCGCGCAACTGCACTCCCGATCATTCAACTCGAACGTGACGCACCCCACACCGGGTTCGGGGAAATCGTTGCGCCCCCGAAATTCACTTGCCGTTACCCGGTACCCGGGCATAACGTGCGAGGTACACGAGAAGGGAGGTGGTTCGGCAGATGAGTTGTTACCGGACGCGTGAGGTGGCTGCGGCCTAGGCGCCGTACGTCACACGTGACGCCGGCACCGCCGGCCAATCCCAAGCAGTCACCCGACCCGTGGGCTGTCGGTACGTCCGACCGACCCCCGTCGCGCCTCGCGCGATTGGGGCCAGGCCCACGGGTCGTCTGCGTTCCCGCGCGCCGCGGACGGCCCGTGCGGCCGGCAGGCGTCCCTCAGGGGCAGAGGCGCTCGACCGTCCAGCCCTCGTCCGTCCTGACGTAGCGCAGCCGGTCGTGGAGGCGGTTCTCGCGGCCCTGCCAGAACTCCACCGTCTCCGCCCTGACGCGGTAGCCGCCCCAGTGCGGGGGGACGGGAACCTTCTCCGTCTCCGGGTAGCGGGCCGCCAGCTCGGCGTAGACGCGGTCCAGCTCCTCCCTGGAGGCCGCCTTAGAGGACTGCTCGCTGGCCCACGCGCCGAGCTGCGAACCGTGCGGGCGGGTGCGGAAGTAGGCGGCCGTCTCGTCCCGGCCGGTCCGCTCCGCCGTGCCCGAGACGATCACCTGGCGGGCGACGGCGTGCCAGGGGAAGAGCAGCGAGACGTACGGGTTCGCCTCGATCTCGCGGCCCTTGCGGGAGCCGTAGTTGGTGTAGAAGACGAATCCGCGTGCGTCGAACTGCTTCAGCAGGACGGTGCGGGAACTGGGCCGTCCGCGTTCGTCCGCCGTGGACACGACCATCGCGTTCGGTTCGTGCAGCCCGGCGGCCACCGCGTCCTCGAACCAGCGCAGGAACTGCTCGTGGGGGTCGGCGGCGAGGTCCTCCTCGCCGAGGCCCTCGGCGCGGTAGTGGATCCGCATCGAGGCGGGGTCCAGGTGGGGGCGGCGGGCGAGGGTCTCACGGGCTGCGTCGTCGGCTTGGGGCACCCGTTCATCTTGCAACACGTCCGCGGCGGCGGCTCGCGGCCGACGAGTCTGCCCGTTCCCCGCCGCGCGTACACCTGGCGCGGGGGGATCGCGGAATGTGCCGCATCTCACTCTTCCCCCGCACTCGCCGGACCGGAAAGAATCGCAGGCCGGACCGCTGTGGCCTTCGCGCATAGCGGGCTACGGCGTCCGACCAGTCGCCGCCGGTGACCACCGGCAGCGCGGGCATGACCGGGCACCGGCCCGGACCGCCGGCTCCTCACGGCGGCGGAACCGCACCGGTGGACCCGCGGGAGCCGACCGGCCCCCTCGGGTCACCCCGTTGTCGCCCTCCCGCCGAACCAGACA
Source organism: Streptomyces glaucosporus (assembly GCF_039533345.1). Lineage (NCBI taxonomy): Bacteria > Bacillati > Actinomycetota > Actinomycetes > Kitasatosporales > Streptomycetaceae > Streptomyces > Streptomyces glaucosporus. Next base: position 190,895 of record NZ_BAAATJ010000002.1, read on the forward strand.
CGAGGAGCCGCCTGATGTCCGACTTCGTACCCGGGCTCGAAGGAGTCGTCGCGTTCGAGACGGAGATCGCCGAGCCCGACAAGGAGGGCGGCGCCCTCCGCTACCGAGGCGTGGACATCGAGGACCTGGTGGGCCACGTCTCCTTCGGGAACGTGTGGGGTCTGCTGGTGGACGGCAGCTTCGACCCCGGTCTGCCGCCGGCCGAGCCCTTCCCCATCCCGGTGCACTCCGGCGACATCCGGGTGGACGTGCAGTCCGCGCTGGCGATGCTCGCGCCCGTGTGGGGCCTGAAACCGCTGCTCGACATCGACGAGGAGCAGGCCCGCGAGGACCTGGCGCGGGCCGCGGTGATGGCGCTGTCCTACGTGGCCCAGTCGGCGCGCGGGCAGGGCCTGCCGATGGTCCCGCAGAAGGAGATCGACAAGGCGGAGACCGTCGTGGAGCGCTTCATGCGCCGCTGGCGGGGCGAGCCCGACCCCCGGCACGTCGCGGCCGTGGACGCCTACTGGACGTCGGCCGCCGAGCACGGCATGAACGCCTCCACCTTCACCGCCCGCGTCATCGCCTCCACCGGCGCCGACGTGGCGGCGGCGCTGTCGGGCGCGGTCGGCGCGATGTCCGGCCCGCTGCACGGCGGCGCGCCCTCCCGCGTGCTGGGCATGATCGAGGAGATCGAGCGGACCGGGGACGCCGAGGGGTACGTCAAGCAGGCCCTGGACAGGGGCGAGCGCCTGATGGGCTTCGGCCACCGCGTCTACCGCGCCGAGGACCCGCGGGCCCGCGTGCTGCGCCGCACCGCCAAGGAGCTGGGCGCGCCGCGCTACGAGGTGGCCGAGGCGCTGGAGAAGGCGGCGCTGGAGGAGCTCCACAACCGGCGCCCGGACCGGGTGCTGGCCACGAACGTGGAGTTCTGGGCGGCGATCGTGCTGGACTTCGCCGAGGTTCCGGCGCACATGTTCACCTCGATGTTCACCTGCGCCCGCACCGCGGGCTGGTCGGCGCACATCCTGGAGCAGAAGCGCACCGGCCGTCTGGTGCGGCCCTCCGCGCGCTACGTCGGTCCCGGGCCGCGCAGCCCGCGCGAGATCGAGGGCTACGACCGGATCGCCCGCTGACCCCTTCGTCCGGCCCTCCCGGCCCCGGCGCGGTGCTCCGCACCGGGGCCGCGGTCTTCCGCCGTCCGGCCGTCCGGCCCGTCACCCGGCTCGTCACCTGGCCCGTCTGGCGCGTTCGACGAGGTCGACGGTGGCGCGGGGGTCGTCGACCTCCACCACGAGGCGGGCGTACCGCTCGTCGGCGAGTTCGATGACGACGGCCTTGCCGGGGTCCTTCACGTCCCAGAAGACGCGTTCGCCGTCGCGGTGGTAGGTGCCGGCGACGATGACGCCCGGGATGTGGGTGCCGGGCGCGCGGATGCCCTTGGGCTCCTGGACGATGCCGGGGTCGCGGGTGGCTCCCCGGACGTTGGCGAGGGGTATCTCCAGGCGGCTCTTGAGCGCCCAGAGCTTGTCGAGCCCCTCCACCTCGACGGTGAGGGTGTCGTCGGCGACGGTGACGCGGGCCATGGTCATTCTCCTGTCGGTCGGTCGGCGGGCGGGGGCGCGAGGCACGCGGCCAGCGCGCGCGCCGCTCCGGGGCCGGCGGCGGCATCGGCGGTGCGGGAGCGCAGCCGCAGGCCGAGCACGGCCGCGGTCAGGGCGCGGGCGAGGTCCGGACCCGCCTCGGCGGCCGGTCCGTCCGACGCGGCCAGGACGGCGGCGATCGCCTCCTCCAGCGCGCCGAACCCCTCCGCCGTCAGCGCGGCGACCTCGGGGTCGCGGTGCGCCGTCTCCGCCTGGGCCAGCAGCAGCAGTCCGGCGGCCGGCCCGCTGTCGTAGGCGTCCGCGGCGGCGGTGAGCGCCCGGACCGGGTCCGGCGCGGCGGCCACCCGCCCGGCGAGCGGCAGGACGTGCCGGTCCAGGTGGCGGCGGAGCGCGGTGAGGTAGAGGCCGCGCTTGCTGCCGAACACCTTGTAGAGGCTGCCCCGGTGGACGCCGATCGCGGTGACCAGGTCGTCGACGGAGGTCCCCTCGTAGCCGTGCCGGGCGAACAGCTCGGCCGCCGACTCGACGGCCCGCTCCTCGTCGAAGGTGCGTGGTCTCCCCATGCGGACGACGGTACGCGATTTGAGAACGATCGGTCAAGAACGATTGTTCTCGAACTGCCGGCGGCACGGGCTCCCGGAACACGTCCGGCCCCGCTCCGCCGGAGCGGGGCCGGACGGGGCGGGGCGGGGCCGGACGGCGGGGCGCGTCAGTCGCGGACGGGGATTTCGACGTACGAGGGCCTCTTCTCCGGCGAGGAGAAGGCGAGCTTCGCCCCGGCCGGGTTGTGCTCGGCGTAGAGCGGGTCGACGGTGTCGATCACCAGGGCGAGCCGGTGCCCGGCGGGGACGTCGTAGGCCGTGGAGAACAGTTCCAGGTCCACGCCGAACGCCTTGCCCGGCTCCTTGCCGTGGAAGGTGAACGGGGCGTGGGTGACGAGCTTGCCCACGCCCAGCGCGTTCACGTCGTACAGGTGGGCGACGAAGGTGCCGCTGGACTCGTTGCTCGTCACCGTGGTGCGCAGTTTCACGGTGCCGCGGATCCGCTGCTCGGCGGCGTGCCGCTGCGACGTCCAGACGGCGGCGCGCCAGTCGGGCAGCAGCGGGACGGACACCGTCGGCGCGACGCTCACGAGCTGGTCGAGGATGCCCGTGAGCATGACGGTCCCGCCGTTGGCCCCGGAGTCGCCGTTCGCCAGGATCCTCTCGGTGTCGTCCAGGGCGATCCGTGTCCTGGCGGTGGAGAGGGCCTTCCAGCTCGCGTGGCTCTCCTGGCCGCCGCCGCGGACGCCGATCCGGACGGGCTTCTCCCGGTCGATGCCGTTGTCCTCGCCCTTGAGGTGGTGGTCGAGCCAGCGCTCGGCGTTGTTCCACACGTCGTTGGGCAGCCCCAGCAGGCCGGTCATCTCGGGGGTGGCGTGGTCGCCGGGCCGGAACTCCAGGCGCTTGGGGCCGGTCAGCTTCTCGTAGAAGTCCGCGTACTGGTTGGGCGGGAAGATCGAGTCGCCCCAGGCGTTGCCCAGCATGATCGCGGCGCCGTTCGCGTTGATCCGGTCGATGTGGGTGGCCGCGGAGCGCTTCTTCCCCCAGGCGATCATGTCGGCCTCCTTCTCCAGGTCGGAGCCGAGGAAGCCCTTGATGATCTCCTGGAACTCCTCGCCGGGGCGGCCGGTGAGGTAACCGGTGCCGGTGAGGAACGCCGCCGCCTGGGTGTGCTGGGTGCGGCCGCTGTAGATGGAGCCGACCAGGTCCGCCCAGCCGCTCATCGCGACCACGGCCTTGATCCGGTCGTCGGACGCGGAGGCCAGCAGGCTGATGCCGGCGCCGTAGGAGATGCCCGCCATGCCGATGCGCTCGGGATCGGCGGGGGTGTTGGCCAGCGCCCAGTCGATGACCTTCGAGGCGTCGGCGACGTCGGGCGGGCCGGCGACCTCGATGGTGCCGCCGGACTGCAGGAAGCCGCGCGAGTTGTAGCTGAGCACGACGTAGCCGGACGCGGCGAGCCTCTTCGCCTGGGCGAGGTACTCGACCTGCGGCATGGACCAACTGGTGGGGAGCACGACGAGCGGGTAGCGGCGCCCGGCGCCCGCCGCGGCGTCGCCGGGGACGACGACGTTGGCGGCGAGCTTCGTGCCCCCGTCGCCGGGGATGTCGACGAACCGGACGGTCGGCGGCCCGGACGCGGCGCGGGCGGTGGAGGCCGGGCCGACGACCGCCCCGGCCAGCAGCGCGGCCGAGGCGGCGAAGGCGGCTGACGTGCGCAGGTGCCTGTGAGGGTGTCCCATGGGCCCTCTCCTCTGTGGGGCGCCGGCCCGGGGGAACCGGCGCGTGTGCGGGGAGAACCACCTGAGAGTAGGCCCGGGGATTACCAGCGGTAACCCTCCGGTGGGTTACGCATCGGTAACTCTTGTTTCATCCGCCACCCGTCTCCACCGCGCGCCCGTCCGGGCCGGTCGCGCCCCCGGCCGCGCACCGTGCCCCGGCCCGCCCGGCGCCGCGGGCGGGTCGGGGCACGGGCTCCGGGTCCTCCGGGTCCTCCGGGTCCTCCGGGTCCTCCGGGCGGGGCTACCCCGTGCGGCGGCGGGCGTTGAGCCGGGCGGCCCGGCGCGTCAGGTGGTCGCGCTCGGCGAGGTTGGGCGCCTTCCGCGCCGCCTCGGCGTACAGCCGCGCCGCCGTCGCCAGGTCGCCGTCGCGCTCGTGGAGGTAGGCCGCCGCCGCGGTGTGACGGGGCAGGGAGTCGTCCAGTTCCGCGAGGGCCGCCAGGCCGGCGCGCGGCCCGTCGGCCTCGCCGACGGCCACCGCGCGGTTGAGCCGGGCGACCGGGCTGCCGGTCAGGCGCACGAGTTCGTCGTACCACTCGACGATCTGCACCCAGTCGGTCTCCTCGGCGGTGGGCGCGTCGGCGTGGAGCGCCGCGACGGCGGCCTGGGCCTGGAACTCGCCCAGCCGGTCGCGGGCGAGGGCCGCCTGCAGTATCCCGATCCCCTCGGCGATCATCCCGGTGTCCCACCGGCCGCGGTCCTGCTCGGCCAGCGGCACCAGGCTGCCGTCGGGCGCGGTCCGGGCGGCGCGCCGGGCGTGGTGGAGCAGCATGAGGGCGAGCAGCCCCGCCACCTCGGGGTGGTCGATCGCGGCCGCGAGCTGCCGGGTGAGCCGGATGGCCTCGGCGGCGAGGTCGACGTCGCCGGAGTAGCCCTCGTTGAAGACCAGGTAGAGGACGCGCAGCACGGTGGCGACGTCGCCGGGCCGGTCGAACCGCACGCCGGAGACGGTGCGCTTGGCCCGGCTGATGCGCTGCGCCATGGTCGCCTCGGGCACCAGGTAGGCCCGGGCGATCTGGCGGGTGGTCAGCCCGCCGACGGCGCGCAGCGTGAGCGCGACCGCGGACGACGGCGTCAGCGACGGGTGGGCGCACAGGAAGTAGAGCCAGAGCGTGTCGTCCACCGCGGGCGCGGGCCCGGGCGGCGGCTCCCGGTCGGCGAGGTCCTCACGCCGGCGGCGGGCGGCGTCCGCCCGGGCCGCGTCGAGGAACTTGCGCCAGGCCACGGTGACCAGCCAGCCCTTGGGGTCCCGCACGGGGCGTCCCCCGCCCGGAGAGCCCGCGGAGGCGCCGGCCGGCCAGGCGCGGACCGCCTCGACCAGCGCCTCCTGCACGGCGTCCTCGGCCGCCGCGAAGTCGGCTCCGCGGCGGACGAGGATCGCGAGCACGCTCGGTGTGAGGCTCCTCAGCAGGGCCTCGTCCATCCCGGGATCACTCCGTTACGGTGGGCGGCGCGGCCAGGAACGGGCGCACCTCCAGCCACTCGTGGATCGGCTTCCCGCCCGCCCCGGGGGCGGCCGACAGCTCCCCCGCCAGCTCGACGGCGCGCTCCTGGCTGTCGACGTCGATCACCATCCAGCCGGCGATGAGGTCCTTGGTCTCGGCGAACGGGCCGTCGGTGACCGGCGGGCGGCCCTCGCCGTCGTACCGGACGAACATCCCCTCGGGGGCGAGCGCCTGACCGTCGACGAACTCGCCGGTCTCCTCCAGCCGGGCCGCGAAGTCGCGCATGTACTGCACGTGGGCCGAGATCTCCTCCGGCGTCCACTGGTCCATGGGCACGTCGTTGACCGGGGCCGGGGCACCGCGGTAGTGCTTGAGCAGCAGGTACTTGGCCATCGTGTCTCTCCTGGGTGCTGTGCGGCCCATTGTGGCCGCTCTCACCCCGGGGACGGAGCCGGTCGCGGATTCTCGACACCTTCTCGACACCGCCGTCCGGATTTTTTCCGGCTCCCCGGATGCGCGGCCGGGCGCGGTGCTCCGGCGCGTTCCGTTCCCGGGGCGGCCGTCCCCTCATCCGGGGGTGCCGCCTCCCGTTCCCTCCTCCGTCCCCCGCTCCAGCGCCTCCGCCAGGACCTCCGCCAGATGGCGGGCCCGGTGGCCGCCGAGCTGGGCGAGCTGGGTGCGGCAGGAGTAGCCGTCGGCCAGCAGCACCGTGCCGGGGGCGGCGGCGCGGACCGAGGGCAGCAGCTTCTCCTCGGCGCAGGCCACGGAGACCTCGAAGTGGCCCTTCTCGAAGCCGAAGTTGCCCGCCAGGCCGCAGCATCCGTCGCTCAGCCCGCCCGTCAGCCCGGCCTTCTCCCGCAGCCGCCGTTCCGCCGCGTCGCCCAGGACGGCGTGCTGGTGGCAGTGGGTCTGGCCGGCCACCGGGCGGTCGAGGCGCGGCGGGGCCCAGTCGGGGGCGCACTCCTCCAGCGCCTGCGCGAAGGTGCGGACGGACGCCGCGAGCCGCCCGGCGCGGGGGTCGTCCGGCAGCAGGGCGACCGCGTCGGTGCGCAGCGCCGCCGCGCACGGCGGCTCCAGGACCACCACCGGCAGGCCCGCGTCCAGCACCGGCTCCAGCCGGTCCAGGGTGCGGCGCAGCACGGTGCGGGCGCGGTCGAGCCGTCCCGTGGAGACCCAGGTCAGGCCGCAGCAGACCCGGCCCGCGCCCGGCGGGAGGACGACCTCCAGCCCGGCGGCCTCCAGGACGCGGACGGCGGCGGCGCCCGCCTCGGGCGAGAGGTGGTTGGTGAAGGTGTCCGGCCACAGCACCACGCGCCGGCCCCCGCCCGACCGTCCCCGCCGGTGCCGGCGCCACCAGCGGAGGAACGGGGTGCGCGGCAGCGGCGGGACGTCCCGCTCCGGCGCGATGCCGCCCAGCCGCTTGCCCAGGGCCGCGAGCGGGGTGCGGGCCAGGGCGTTGACCAGCGGGGCGGTGCGGGTGGCGGCCACCGCGCGCAGCCACACCGGCAGCCCGCCCAGCGAGTAGTGGGCCATCGGCCTGCGGCGGCCCGCGTAGTGGTGGTGGAGGAACTCGGCCTTGTAGGTGGCCATGTCCACCCCCACCGGGCAGTCCCGGCGGCAGCCCTTGCAGGACAGGCACAGGTCCAGTGCCCCCAGGACCTCCTCGGAGCGCCAGCCGCCGGTGACGACCTCGCCCGCCAGCATCTCGTGGAGCAGCCGCGCCCGGCCCCGGGTGGAGTGCGCCTCCTCCCCCGTCGCCCGGTACGAGGGGCACATCACCCCCGGGCTCCCGGCGGGGTTGCGGCACTTGGCGACGCCCACGCACCGCCGCACCGCGGCCCGGAAGTCCCCGCCGTCCTCCGGGTAGCCGAAGACGACGTCGACGGGCCCGCGGGGCAGCGGCGCGAAGCGCAGGTTCTCGTCGAGGCGGTGGGGGCGGACGACCATGCCGGGGTTGAGGCCGCCGTCGGGGTCCCACAGGTCCTTGAAGCGGGCGAACAGCTCCACCGTCCCGGGCCCGTACATCCTCGGCAGCAGTTCGGCGCGCGCCTGCCCGTCGCCGTGCTCGCCCGACAGCGACCCGCCGTGCGCCACCACCAGGTCGGCCAGGTCGGCGGAGAAGCGGCGGAAGCGGGCGACGCCCTCGTCGTGGACCAGGTCGAAGTCGATCCGCGCGTGGACGCAGCCGTCGCCGAAGTGGCCGTAGGGCAGCCCGCGCAGTCCGTGGTCGGCCAGCAGGGCGCGGAAGTCGCGCAGGTACGCGCCGAGGCTGGCGGGCGGCACCGCGCAGTCCTCCCAGCCCGGCCACGCCTCGCTGCCGTCGGGCATGCGGGTGGCGGTGCCGGCGGCGTCCTCGCGGATCCGCCACAGGGCGCGCTGCCCGGCGGGGTCGGTGATCAGGGCGTGGCCGGTGGCGTCGCCCGCCGCGGCCCGGCACAGCCGCTCGGCGCGGGCGCGCGCGTCGGCCTCGTCCGCGCCGCCCACCTCGACGAACAGCCACGCCCCGCCCCGGGGCAGCAGCGTCCGCTCGGCCCCGGGGACGAGGTCGGCGGCCATGCCCTCCACGGTCAGCGGGCGGTGGGGCAGCAGGGTGACGGCGGCTTCGGCGGCGGCGCTCTCGTCCGCGTGGCCGAGCACCGCCAGCACCCGTGCGCCGGGCCGCTCGACCAGCCTCACCGTGGCGGACGTGACCACCCCGAGGGTGCCCTCGCTGCCGGTGAAGGCCCGCGCCCAGTCCTCCCCGCGCTCGGGCAGCAGCGCGTCCAGGGCATAGCCGGAGATACGGCGCGGCAGGTCCGGGAAGCCGGTGCGCAGCCGGGCCAGCTCGCCGCCCACCAGCGCCCGCGCCCCGGCGCGCAGCCGCTCCGGCACGCCGTCCCCGCCGGGTGCGAGCCGGGCGCGTTCGCCGCCGTAGGTCAGCACGTCCAGGGCGAGGACGTTGTCGGCGGTGGTGCCCCAGGCCACCGAGTGGGAGCCGCAGGAGTTGTTGCCGATCATCCCGCCGAGCGTGCAGCGGCTGTGGGTGGAGGGGTCGGGGCCGAACGTCAGGCCGTGGGCTCCGGCCGCCCGGCACAGGTCGTCCAGGACCACTCCCGGCTGGACGACGGCCGTGCGGGCGTCCGCGTCGACCGCCTCGACCGCGGTCATGTGCCGGGTGAGGTCCAGCACCACTCCCGTGCCCGTCGCCTGCCCGGCGATCGAGGTGCCCCCGCCGCGCGGCACCACCGGCACCCCCAGCTCCCGGCACACCGCCAGCGCCGCCGCCACGTCGTCGGCGTCGCGGGGCGCGACGACGGCCAGCGGCACCCTCCGGTAGTTGGAGGCGTCCATCGTCACCAGCGCGCGGCTCGCGGGGTCGTCGGCGACCTCGCCCCGGACGGCGGCCCGCAGCGCGCGCGCCACCTCCCGCGCCTCCGCGCTCCCGGTCGCCGGCCCGGCCGTCTCCCCCACCGTCCTCCTCACCGCCTTCTCCACTGCTCCTCCGTCTCCTCCGCCGTGTCATCCGCCGTGTCACCGCCCATGGCACCAGCCTGCCCGCTTCACCGGCGTGTCTCGCGGGGTGGACGCCGCCCGGAACGGACGGTGGCGAAGGACTACGCTTCGACACGTGGCCGATCTCCAGATTCCCGCAGACATCAAGCCCGCCGACGGACGATTCGGTTCGGGCCCGTCCAAGGTGCGCCCCGAGGCGCTGAGCGCCCTGGCCGCCACCGGCACGTCCCTGATGGGCACCTCACACCGCCAGGCTCCGGTGAAGAACCTGGTCGGCCGGGTGCGCGAGGGCGTGAAGGAGCTGTTCGGGCTCCCGGAGGGCTACGAGGTGATCCTGGGCAACGGCGGCTCCACCGCCTTCTGGGACATCGCCACCCACGGCCTGATCGAGTCCAGGTCCCAGCACCTGTCCTTCGGCGAGTTCTCCTCGAAGTTCGCCAAGGCCGCCAAGCTCGCGCCGTGGCTGGACGAGCCGTCCGTGATCTCCTCCGAGCCCGGCACGCACCCGGAGCCGCGCGCCGAGGCCGGCGTGGACGTCTACGCCTTCACCCACAACGAGACCTCCACCGGTGTCGCCATGCCGCTCGCGCGGGTCGCGGGCGCCGACGAGGGGTCCCTGGTCCTGGTGGACGCCACCTCGGGCGCGGGCGGCCTGCCGGTGGACATCGCCGAGACGGACGTCTACTACTTCGCCCCGCAGAAGTCGTTCGCCGCGGACGGCGGCCTGTGGATCGGCGTGTTCTCCCCGGCCGCGCTGGAGCGGGCCGAGCGGATCGCCGCGAGCGGCCGGCACATCCCGGCGTTCTTCGACCTGCCGACCGCGATCGACAACTCCCGCAAGAACCAGACGTACAACACCCCGGCCCTCGCCACCCTGTTCCTGCTGGCCGACCAGCTGGAGTGGATCAACGGCCAGGGCGGCCTGGAGTGGGCCGTGAACCGCACCGCCGACTCCTCCTCGCGGCTGTACGGCTGGGCGGAGAAGTCCTCGTTCGCCACCCCCTTCGTGACCGACCCGGCCAAGCGCTCGCAGGTCGTCGGCACGATCGACTTCGCCGAGGGCGTGGACGCCTCGGCGATCGCCAAGGCGCTGCGCGCCAACGGCATCGTGGACACCGAGCCGTACCGCAAGCTGGGCCGCAACCAGCTCCGCGTCGCGATGTTCCCGGCCGTCGAGCCGGCGGACGTGGAGGCGCTGACCGCCTGCGTCGACTACGTCGTCGAGCGGCTCTGAGCGGCTCTGAGCGCCCCGCCCGCACCCGCGTGAACGCCGTGGGCCCGGCCGTCCCTAGACGGCCGGGCCCACGGCCCTTCCCCGGCCCGCGCCGGCTCAGCGCGACAGCCGCTGGAAGCGCCGCACCGCCAGGGGCAGGAAGACGGCCGTGATGGCCAGCGGCCAGACCACCGCCATCAGCGCCGCGTTCTCCTCGATCCAGCTCCCGCCGGTCGCCGCCGGGTTCCCGAAGAGGTCCCGGACGGCGTTGGCGGTGGAGGAGACCGGGTTCCACATCGCGATGGCGCCCAGCCAGTCCGGCATCATCGAGGGCGGCGTGAAGACGCTGGAGATCATCCCGAAGGGGAAGGCCACGGCGAACAGATTCCCCGCCGCCTCCTGGTTGGGGACGAGCAGTCCGAGGAACACCCCGACCCAGATCAGCGCGAAGCGCAGCAGGAGCAGCAGCGCGAAGGCGCAGAGGGTCGCGAGCACCCCGCCGTCCGAGCGCCAGCCGACGGCCAGGGCGATCAGGACCAGGACCAGCAGGTCCAGCGCGGCGTGCAGCACGTCGGACACGCCCCGGCCGGTGACCACCGCGGAGGGGGACATCGGCATGGACCGGAACCGGTCGGTGACCCCGCGGTCCTTGTCGACGACGACGGCCATCGCGGTGTTCATGAAGCCGAAGGCCATCGTCATGGTGAACATGCCGGGCAGCGCGTACGTCTTGTAGTCCGCCGCCCCCACGTCCATGGCGCTGCCGAAGACGTAGACGAACAGCAGCACCGAGACGATCGGGAAGCCGAGCTGCCAGGCGACGATGGACGGCTGCTTGGCGAGGTGGAGGAGGTCGCGCCGGACGATCGTCCAGCAGTCCGCGACCGCCCAGTACAGGCGCCGCTCGGGTCCGCCGGTGAGAACGGGGGCGGGCGGGAGGTCCGAGGCGGGGTTCGGGGCGGGGTTCGGTGCGGTGCTCATGCGGTGGCCTCCTCCTTCTCCTTCTCCGGCTGACCCGCCTCCGGCTCCGCGTCCGCGCGGTGGCCGGTCAGTCGGAGGAAGACCTCGTCCAGGGTGGGGCGGCGCAGGCCGATGTCCTCCATCTCCACGCCCTCGTCCCGGAGGGTCCGGGCCACCTCGGTGAGCGCGGCCACCCGGTCGGCGACCGGCGCGTGCACCCGGCGCTCCTCGGGATCGGTGTGCGGCTCGGCCCCGTCGGCGACGCGGGCGAGGACGCGGACGGCGGCGGGGAGGTCGGCCGCGTCGCGGAGGACGACCTCGACGCGGTCGCCGCCGATGGAGTTCTTCAGTCCGGCCGGGGTGTCGTCGGCGACGCGCACGCCCCGGTCGAGGACGGTGATGCGGTCGGCGAGCCTGTCGGCCTCGTCCAGGTACTGCGTGGTGAGCAGCACCGTGGTGCCGGCCGCGACCAGGGAGCGCACCGCCTCCCACACCTCGTTGCGGCTGCGCGGGTCCAGCCCGGTGGTGGGCTCGTCGAGGAAGAGCACGTCGGGCGCGAGGATCATCCCGGCGGCCAGGTCGAGCCGCCGCCGCATGCCTCCGCTGTACGCCTTGAGCTGCTTGTCGGCGGCGTCCGTGAGGCCGAAGCGCTCCAGCAGCTCCCCGGCGCGCTGCCGGGCGCGGCGGGCGCCGAGGTGGAACAGGCGGCCGAACATCTCCAGGTTCTGCCGGCCGGTGAGGATCTCGTCGACCGCCGCGTACTGGCCGACCAGGCCGATCCTGCGGCGCACCCGGACGGGTTCGCGGGCCACGTCGTGGCCGGCCACGGTGGCGCGCCCGCCGTCGAGGCGGACGAGCGTGGCCAGGATGCGCACGGCGGTGGTCTTGCCCGCGCCGTTGGGGCCGAGCAGGCCGTGCACGGTGCCGCGCCGGACGGCGAGGTCGAAGCCGTCCAGGGCGCGTTTGTCGCCGTACCGCTTCACCAGCCCCTCCGCCAGCACCGCGTACTCGGCGCGTCCGGCGCCGTGGGGTGTCGTCATGGTGCCTCCCTCCGAACTGGGTACACCGTACCCGATTACGCGTACGCTGTACCCGGTTTTTTCGGACGGACGTAGGATGAGCCCCGATGACGACCGAAAAAAGCGGCGACTACCTGCGGCGCAGCCTCGAACTCCTGTGGGGCCGGCGCGAACGCCCCACCCGCGGGCCCAAGCCGGGCCTGACCCTGGACCGCATCGTCGCCGCGGGAATCCGGATCGCCGACGCCGAGGGAATCGACGGGCTGTCCATGCGCCGCGTCGCCGCCGAGCTGGGCGTCGGCGCGATGTCGCTCTACCGCTACGTGCCCGGCAAGGCCGAGCTGCTGGAGCTGATGATCGACCGCGCCTACGGCATGACGGACGGCTCCGACGCGCCCCGGGACGCCGACTGGCGCACCGTCCTGCGGACCGTCGCCCTCGGCACCTGGCGGATGTACCTGGCCCACCCCTGGCTGCTCCAGGTGAACCTCGCCCGGCCCGTGCTCGGCCCCGCCGCCGTGGCCGGCCTCGACTACGCCCTCTCCGGGCTGGCGGACCTGGACATCACCGACCACGAGCGGATGGGGTTCGTCACCGCCGTCGACGGCTACGTGGCCGGCTGCGCCCGGACCCACGTCAACGCCGCCCAGGCCGCCCGGCAGACCGGCATCAGCGACGAGGAGTTCTGGACGGCGCACGGGCCCATGCTGGAGAAGGCGATGCTCAGCGGCGCGTACCCGCACGTCGCCGCCCTCGCCGAGGACGCCTTCGCCGTCCCCGGCGGGAAACTCTTCGAGTTCGGGCTGGAACGGCTGCTCGACGGCCTGGAGGCGTTCCTCGCCGCCCGGGACGCCGGGCGGTCCGGCGGCGGCGCGAAGGACGCCTGAGCGCGTCCGCCCCGCCGGCTCAGTTCCCGCGCCGGACCGCCCGGCGCAGGGCGAGGAAGAGGACGGCGGCCGAGGCGAGGGCCACGGCGAGCACGGGCCCGCTCCCCAGCCCCTCCCCGCCGTCCGCCCGGTCGCCGGCCGCCTCCCCGCCGTCCGCCCGGTCCCCCTTCCCGTCCCGGGCCCGGTCCGGCGCCTCCTCCCGCCGCGCGCTCTCCGGGAGCTGGTCGCCGGTCAGCTCCATCGGCTGGACGTCGCTGCGCCCGCCCTCCGTGCCGTACAGCAGGGTGCGGCCGTCCGGGGTGAAGGCCAGCGACTCGCCCTGGCCCTGCACCGGCACGGTCAGCCGTCCCAGCTCGCGCGGCTTCCCGTCCTCCCAGGCGTACATGGTCCCGCCGAAGTAGCCGCGCACCGCCAGCCGGGTGCCGTCCGGGGAGAAGGCGGCGTCGGTCGCCCACAGGCCGATGCCGGCGACGCGGGTGAAGGTGTTGACGCCGGACGCCGAGAGCTTCTCGGGCCCGGCGTACAGCGCGCCGCCGTCCTGGTGCTTGCTGACGATGTACACCCGCCCGGTGACCGGGTGGACCGCCAGGGACTCGGCGTCGCGCGGGCCGTCGGCGTAGCGCACGGTGTGCCGGGTGACCTCCACCGCCTGGTCGGCCAGTTTCTCCGGCTCGGCGAAGCGGTAGATCCACACCTCGGGCCACCGCCCGCCGAAGTTGTCGCCGATGTCGCCGACGTGGACGGTGCCGTCCGGGCCGACGGAGACGGCCTCGACGTCGCGCGGGGCGATGCCGGTCAGGGTGATCGTGGCGACCGTCTCGCCGGTGCGGCCGTCCACCGCGTAGACGTACGGCCCGTCGTCGCTGTCGTTGTGCGTCCAGTACACGCCCGGGTGGGCTCGGCTGGCGGCCAGGCCGCTGGACTCGGTGATCCGCTCGTCCCGGATGGTGAAGCCGTCGGCGGGATCCGCCGCCGACGCCGCTCCGGCCGTTCCCCACACGATCACCGTCGCCGCGCCCAGGGCGCACACCAGCCTCCGCATGGCCCCAAGACTGCCATCCGCCGGGGCGCCCCGGCGGATGGCGGTCACCGGCGGCCTGTCACGCGGTCACCAGCGGCCCGTCCGCGGTCCGGTGAACTCCCCCCGGACTGCCCGGCCTCCCCCGCCCCCGGGGACGCGGCGGGCTCCTGCCCGCAGAACCCCGCCTCCAGCACGGAGTCGGCCGACGCCGAGGTGTTGACGTTGTACGCCATGGTGCGCGAGCCGTCCCGGGTGGAGAAGACGTAGGAGACCGAGCCGTGGATGCCGCCGCTGTGGCCCCACACCTCCACCCCGCACGACAGGTCCCGGGTCCGGATGCCCAGCCCGTACCGGTCGCCCTCCCCGGTGGGGACGGTGGTGAGCATCTCCCTCATGCTCTTTCCGGAGAGCAGCCGGCCGTCCAGCAGCGCCCGCAGGAAGCGGTTGAGGTCGTCCACGGTGGAGACCATCTCGCCCGCCGCCCAGGCGACCGACGGGTTGATCTCGGTCACGTCGACCAGTTGCGCCTCCTCGCCGGTTCCGAGCCGTTCGTAGGCCCGGCCGTGCGGGCGCGGCATCGTCACGCGGGTGCCGGGCAGCTCCGTGGCGCGCAGCCCCAGCGGCCGGACGACGCGCCGCTCGACCTCCTCGGCGTAGGAGTTCCCGGTGGCCGCCTCGATCACCATGCCCGCCAGGACGTAGTTGGTGTTGGAGTAGCTCCAGTCGGTGCCCGGCGCGAAGGAGGGCTCGTGCTCCATGGCGATGGCGACGAGCTGTTCGGGGGTCCAGGTGTCGTAGCGGTGCTCGAAGAAGCCCGATTCGAAGACCTTCTCCTGGAAACCGCGATCGGAAGTGACGTCGTAGATGCCGCTGGTGTGGTTGAGGAGCTGCCGGACGGTGACCTTCCGCCCGTCGTGCCCGTTGCCCCGCACCACTCCCGGCAGCCACCGCTCCACCGGATCGTCCAGATCCAGCCGCCTCTCCTCCTGCAGCTGCAGCAGCACGGTGGCGACGAACGTCTTGGTGATGCTGCCGATCCGGAACCGGTCCGGCCGCAGCCGGGGCCGCTCGGTCTCCACGTCGGCCACCCCGGACGAACCGGTCCAGGTGCCGCGGCGGTCCCGCACCTGCGCCAGCGCCCCGGGCGCGCCCGCGGCCACGACGGCGTCCAGGGCCTGCTGGGTACGGGTGTGGTGCCCGCCCCGGTCCGGCCGGTCGGCGGCGGTCGCGGCCGGGGCGGCGGCCACCGCCGTCAGCGTCAGGGCCGTGGCCACCGCGGCTCCGGCGGCGGCGCGCAGCCCGTGCGGTCTTCTCCGGCTCATGAGTGTGTCCCTCCGTCGTCGGCGTCGCTCGTCGCCTGCTGGGACCGGAAAGGCCCGCGCGCCGTTGACAGCGCCCGCGCCGGTTGGGCGGGTTCCGGCCATCCCGCCGCGCCCCGGGGTTCCCGCCCGGAGCGCGGCGGGACACCGTCACACGTCCGCCGGTGACGGCGTCAGTGGGCGTTCGGCACCAGGCGGGTCCGCCGCGGCATCTCGGACTCCTCCGGCAGCCCGGACTCCTCGGACGTCTCGGAGATCCGGGAGTCGCCGCCCTCCCCGGGGGCCGTGCCGCAGAACTCCGCCTCCAGGACGCTGACGAGGGGACCCCAGGTGGCGTTGGTGTTGAACGCCATCGTGCGGTCGCCGTCCCGGGTGGAGAAGACGTAGGAGAGCGAGCCGTGGACGGACCCGTCGTGGCCCCACACCCCCACCCCGCACGACAGGTCGAGGTTGAGGACGCCGAGGCCGTACCGGGCGGTGCCCGCCTCGTCGGTGGGGACGGTGTCGAGCAGCTCGGCCATGCTCTTTCCGGAGAGCAGCCGGCCGTCCAGCAGCGCCCGCAGGAAGCGGTTGAGGTCGTCCACGGTGGAGATCATCTCGCCCGCCGCCCAGGCCCAGGAGGGGTTGACGTCGGTCACGTCGACCAGCGTCACCTCCTCGTTCTCGACCAGCACGCCGTAGCCCCGGCCGTGCGGGCGCGGCATCGTCGCACGGGTGCCGGGCAGCTCCGTGGCGCGCAGCCCCAGCGGCCGGACGACGCGCCGCTCGACCTCCTCGGCGTAGGAGTTCCCGGTGGCCGCCTCGATCACCATGCCCGCCAGGACGTAGTTGGTGTTGGAGTAGCTCCAGTCGGTGCCCGGCGCGAAGACGGGCTCGTGCTCCATGGCGATGCCGACCAGTTCCTCCGGCGTGAAGGTGTCGTAGCGGTGCTCGAAGAAGCCCGATTCGAAGACCTTCTCCTGGAAACCGCGATCGGAAGTGACGTTGTAGATGCCGCTGGTGTGGTTGAGGAGCTGCCGGACGGTGACCTTCCGCCCGTCGTGCCCGTTGCCCCGCACCACTCCCGGCAGCCACCGCTCCACCGGATCGTCCAGATCCAGCCGCCTCTCCTCCTGCAGCTGCAGCAGCACGGTGGCGACGAACGTCTTGGTGATGCTGCCGATCCGGAACCGGTCCGGCCGCAGCCGGGGCCGCTCGGTCTCCACGTCGGCCACCCCGGACGAACCGGTCCAGGTGCCGCGGCGGTCCCGCACCTGCGCCAGCGTCCCCGGGACGCCGGCTTCCAGGAAGGCGTCCATGGCCTGCTGGGTGCGGGCGTGGTGGCGGTCGTGCCGCCGGTCGGCCTCGGGCGCGGCGACGGCGGCGGGCGCGGTCGCCAGCACCACGGCGCCGATCGTCATCCCGACGGCCATGCCGCGAAGTCTTCTCCGGCTCATGAGTGTGCCCCTCTCGATGTCGGCGGTTCGTCCGTGCGCTCCTGCCCGCCGCGCGGGTGGTCCGCGTTCCCGGGGACCGCCCGGGAACGTCGAACGGTTGATCCACTCCCCTCTGGAGCGAACGATTCCGGCCATGCGCCGGGGCCTGCCGGGTGACGGGCGTCACGTCGCAGGTCAGGGCGGCCGTCCGGGAGGATGAACGGATGCGTTTCCTCTTCGTCGGCGACTCCATGACCATCGGCGGTGCCGGTGAGCACACCTGGCGCCACCGCATGTGGCGTCACCTGGAGCGGACGTGCGGGCTTCTGGGCGAGGCCTACGAGATCGTCGGCCCGCGCGACGCGCTGTACGACAAGGCGGCCGGCGCGCCCGTCGCCCACGACTACGCCGACCCCGCCTTCCCGGCGTCCGCCCGCCGCCACCTCGCGGGCTGGGGCGAGGGCTGGCTCCACATGGCGCCCCTGATAGCCGGCGCGGTGCGGGAGCACCGCGCCGACACCCTGCTGGTCTTCCTCGGCCTGATCGACCTCGGCTTCTACACCGCCTCGGACGCCACGGCGGCCAACGTCCGCCGCTTCTTCGCCGAGGCCCGCTCCGCCGACCCGCACGTCCGGGCGGTGGTCCTGCCGGTGATACCCAACGTCCGGGCCCGGCACGACGCCTTCTTCGCCGCCGAGTGCGAGCGCTTCAACGAGCTGCTGGCCAAGGCCGTGGCCGAACTGTCCACGCCCGCCTCGCCGCTGCTGCTGGCCTCGCCGCCGCACGACTGGGACCTGGACCGCGACACCTACGACGGCACCCACCCCACCGCCTCCGGCGAGCACCGCATCGCCGCGGCCTTCGCGGACGCGATGCACCAGGCGTGGGGGATCGGCGGGCCGTACGCGCCCGGTTCCGGAGTGTGACGGTCCGGGCTGCGGCCGCGCACCTGCGGACTCCCGGGTTCCGGACCGGCGCGAGTCACTCTTGCCTTGAGCCCGCTCCAACACGTTGGCTAGGTGTCCATGAAGTACACGCAGCTCGGACGCACGGGTCTCAAGGTCAGCCGTCTGGTTCTCGGCACGATGAACTTCGGCCCCCAGACCGACGAGGCCGACAGCCACGCCATCATGGACGCCGCACTCGACGCGGGCGTCAACTTCTTCGACACCGCCAACGTCTACGGCTGGGGCGAGAACAAGGGCCGCACCGAGGAGATCATCGGCACCTGGTTCGCCAAGGGCGGCGGCCGGCGGGACAAGGTGGTGCTGGCCACCAAGGTGTACGGCAACATGGGCCCGGACGGCGACGTCTGGCCCAACCACGACAAGCTGTCGGCGGTGAACATCCGCCGGGCCGTCGACGCCAGCCTGAAGCGGCTCCAGACGGACCACATCGACCTGTACCAGTTCCACCACGTGGACCGGAACACCCCGTGGGAGGAGATCTGGCAGGCCATCGACGTCCTCGTCCAGCAGGGCAAGATCCTCTACGCCGGGTCGTCGAACTTCGCCGGCTGGCACATCGCCCAGGCCAACGAGGCCGCCGCCCGCCGCGACAGCCTGGGGCTGGTCAGCGAGCAGTGCCTGTACAACCTGGTCGAGCGGCGCGCGGAGATGGAGGTCATCCCGGCCGCGCAGGGCTACGGCCTGGGCGTCATCCCGTGGTCGCCGCTGCACGGCGGTCTGCTGGGCGGCGCGATCCGCAAGGAGCGGGAGGGCGGCGGGGCGCGCACGGCGTCGGGCCGCTCGGCCGACGCCCTGTCGAACACCAAGGTCCGCGACCAGATCCAGGCGTACGAGGACCTGCTGGACAAGCACGGTCTGGAGCCGGGCGAGGTGGCCCTGGCCTGGCTGCTCACCCGGCCGGGCGTGACGGGCCCGATCACCGGTCCGCGCACGCTGGAGCAGCTCTCGTCCGCGCTGCGCGCGGTGGAGCTGGAGCTGAGCGGGGAGCTGCTGGCGTCGCTGGAGGAGATCTTCCCCGGTCCGGGTCCGTCCCCGGAGGCGTTCGCCTGGTGAGCCCGTCCGCCCGGTGAGCCGGACGGGCCGGCGGGTCCGTCCGGCCGCCGGCCGGCACGGGGACGCGGCTGACGGCCGGCGCGGGCGCCCTCACCGGGGGCCCGCGCCGGCCGTCAGCCGAGGACGGCGGCCAGGACCACCACGGCGAGCATCAGCACCAGCGCGCCGCTCACGATGCGGGTACGGGTCTTCGGATCCACGCCCCAACGGTAGCCCGCCCGCTCAGCCGCCCAGCGGCCAGGCCTCCAGCGTCTCGTACCGGGGCTGCTCGCCGGGCGCCCCGGAGGAGGGCAGCCGGCTGTGGACGAGGGCCACCTCGTCCACCCGCCAGTCGGTGCCGGAGAAGCCCTCCAGGGCCGCGGCGTAGGGGCGCAGGTCCACGCGGTGGGCCGTGCGGGCGGCGCGGGCGAGGGTCAGGTGCGGCTTGTAGGGGCGGTCCTCGGTGGGGACCCCGGCGCGGCGGACCGCCGCGGTGACGGAGTCCGCCAGCCGGCGCAGGGTCGTCCGGTCGCCCTCGACGCCGATCCACAGGACCCGGTCGCCGAAACGCCCGCCTCCGGCCAGCCGGAGGCCGAAGGCGGGGTGGCGGTGGGCGGCGCGCGCCAGCCGTTCGCCCAGTCCGGGCAGGAGCGCCTCGTCCACCTCGCCCAGGAAGGCGAGGGTGAGGTGCCGGCCCCCGGTCCCGGTCCAGCGCAGCCGGTCGGCGTCGGGCAGGCCCCTCAGCCGGTCCACCGCCGCCTCCAGCTCGGCCAGGGCGGCGGGAGGCGGCAGGACGGCCGTGAACAGTCTCATGCGAGTACTTCCCTGCGGTGGTCCCTGTCCTCGCCGCGGGCGGGGGACGGGGAGGCGGGCGGGGCCGCCGCCGGGACGGCGGCCGGGGCGGTGGGCTGCGAGGCGGCCGGGGTCCTCCCGGCGCCCGCTATGCTCTCCCGCCCTTTCCCGCCCGGCACCGGGACGAACGCCACGGCGCGGCGTCCGCGGCGGAGGTCGATCCTCAGCCGCAGGCCGCTGACCCGGGCCAGCACCAGGCCGGTCGCGACGGCGGCCACGGCGGAGATCAGGCCGCCCGCCAGGAAGCCGGTCCGGGCGCCGTAGGCGTCGGTGATCCAGCCCATCAGCGGACCGCCGATCGGGGTGCCGCCCATGAACACCATCATGTACAGGCTCATCACCCGGCCGCGCATCGCCGGGTCGGAGGCGAGCTGGACGGTGGAGTTGGCCGTCACGTTGAAGGTCAGCGCGATGACGCCGATGGGCACCATCAGGGCGGCGAACAGCCAGAAGGACGGGGAGAGGGCCGCCGCCATCTCCAGCACGCTGAACAGCAGCGCGGCGCCGACCATGACCCGCATCCGGCTGGTGCCGCGCCGGGCGGCGAGCAGCGCGCCGGTCACCGAGCCGATGGCCATGAGCGTGTTGAGCAGGCCGTAGGTGCCCGCGCCCTCGTCGAAGACCTCGTCGGTGAAGGCGGTGAGCCAGATCGGGAAGTTGTAGGCGAAGGTGCCGACGAAGCCGACGAGCGTGATCGGCCAGATCAGGTCCGGCCGGCTCCTGACGTAGCGCAGCCCTTCCCTGAGCTGGCCCTTGGCGCGCGGTGCGGTCTCGACGCCGTGCAGCTCGGCGGGGCGCATCATCAGCAGGCTGGTGAGCGGCGCGATGAAGGACAGGCCGTTGAGGAGGAACGCCCAGCCGCTGCCCACGGCCGTGATCAGCACACCGGCGACGGCCGGGCCGATCAGGCGGGCGGACTGGAAGTTGGCGCTGTTGAGCGAGACCGCGTTGGCGAGCTGGCGCGGGCCGACCATCTCGGAGACGAAGCTCTGCCGGGCGGGGTTGTCCACGACGGTCGCCAGTCCCAGGACGAAGGCGAGCGCGTAGACGTGCCAGACCCGGACGTTGCCGCTGAGGGTCAGCGCGGCGAGCGCGAGGCCGGTGAGGCCCATCGCCGCCTGGGTGAACAGCAGCAGCCTGCGCTTCGGGTAGCGGTCGGCGATGACGCCGCCGTACAGGCCGAAGAGCAGCATCGGGAGAAACTGCAGCGCGGTGGTGATGCCGACGGCCGTCGCCGACCCGGTGAGGCTGAGCACCAGCCAGTCCTGGGCGATGCGCTGCATCCAGGTACCGGTGTTGGAGACGAGCTGGCCCATCGCGAACAGCCGGTAGTTGCGGATGCGCAGCGAGCTGAACGTCGAGGGTTTGGGTCCGGCGGCTCCGGCGGTGGTGCCGGTGTGGTTCGTGTTCTCGTCAGGTGCGGGTGCGGAGTGTGCTCCGGGTCCCGAACTCAAAACGCTTTCGCCTCCTTGCGATGCGACTCCTTCTTACAGTTGCGCGAGCTTCTCCAGGACGGGTGCCGCGGCGCGCAGCCGCGCCCACTCGTCCTCGTCCAGCCGGCCGGCGAGGTCCGCGAGCCAGGCGTTCCGCTTGCGGCGGCTCGCCTCGAGGACCTCCTCGGCCAGTTCTGTCTGGGTCACCACCTTCTGGCGGCGGTCACCCGGGTGCGGCTCCAGCCGGACCAGGCCCTTGGCCTCCAGCATCGCCACGATGCGCGTCATCGACGGCGGCTGCACGTGCTCCTTGCGCGCCAGCTCGCCCGGTGTCGCCGAGCCGCAGCGGGCGAGAGTGCCGAGGACCGACATCTCGGTCGGGCTCAGCGACTCGTCGACGCGCTGGTGCTTGATGCGTCGTGCGAGGCGCATCGTGGCGGAGCGGAGGGCGTT
This sequence comes from Streptomyces glaucosporus, assembly GCF_039533345.1. Classification (NCBI taxonomy): domain Bacteria; kingdom Bacillati; phylum Actinomycetota; class Actinomycetes; order Kitasatosporales; family Streptomycetaceae; genus Streptomyces; species Streptomyces glaucosporus. The sequence goes on from NZ_BAAATJ010000002.1 coordinate 212,307, forward strand.
CACGGCTGCGGCGTCCTCGTCCCGGGACAGATCCGGCATGTTTATTAGCCTAACTCATTACTTTATCTAAGGATAGGTACGGAGGGGCTGTACGGAGGTGTCCTTCATCACCCGTACGGGTGAGTCCGTACGGAAAACCGACACGCCGTACCTCCTTCCCCGTGACCGTGTCCCCATGGAACCGACTGATTCGAAAGTGCTCAGCCTACGGTTGGACGCCGCACTGCTCGACAGGCTGTCCCGCCATGCCGCCAAACGCGGAATGAGCGTCCAGGACTACGTGGTCCGGACGCTCATCCGTGTCGATTTCGACGAGCGCTTCACCTCGTCCGTGAACGAGACCGAGCGCTTCTACGCGGGCGGCTCCGCCTGACCTGCCGGCCGGACGGAGCCGCCCGCCGGGCTCACCCGATGCCCAGCGCCTGCTCGATCGGGTCGAGCAGGAAGTACACCAGGAAGCAGACCCCGACGACGTTCAGCAGCCACGGGATCCCGCGGAACCGCCCGGTGGCGGCGCGCAGCAGGATGTAGGACAGCACGCCGATGCCGATGCCGTTGGTGATGCTGTAGGTGAAGGGCATCGAGATCAGGGTCAGGAACGCCGGCACCGCGATGGTGTGGTCGTTCCAGTCGATCTGCCGCACGTTCGACGCCATGATCATGAAGCCCACGACGACCAGCGCGGGGGTCGCCGCGTGGGACGGCACCACGGTGGCCAGCGGGGTGAAGACCAGGGTCAGCAGGAACAGCGCGCCGGTCACGACGTTGGCCAGGCCCGTACGGGCGCCCTCGCCGACGCCGGCGGTGGACTCCACGAAGCAGGTGTTGGCCGAGCAGGAGCCGAAGCCGCCGCCCGAGACGGCCAGGCCGTCCACCATCAGGATGCGGCCCATGCGGGGCATCCGGCCCCGCTCGTCGGTCAGCTTCGCCTCCTGGCCGACGCCGATGATCGTGCCCATGGCGTCGAAGAAGCCGGACAGCAGCACGGTGAAGACGAACAGGCAGCCGGTCAGCAGGCCGACCTCCTCGAAGCCGCCGAAGAGGCTGACCTGGCCCAGCAGGGAGAAGTCGGGGGTGCTGACGATCTTCTCGGGCACGTTGGGCACGGCCAGGCCCCATGCCGCGTCGGGGATCTCGGCGACGGCGTTGATCACGACGGCCACGACGGTCATCGCGACGATGCTGATGAGGATCGCGCCCTTGACCCCCCGCGTGACCAGGACGAACGTCAGCGCCAGGCCGAGGACGAAGACCAGCACCGGCCAGCCCGTGAGCTGGCCGCCCTGCCCGAGGCCGAGCGGGACGGTGGTGTGCGCGGCGTCGGGGTTGCGGGTGACGAACCCGGAGTCCACCAGGCCGATGAGGGTGATGAACAGGCCGATGCCGATCGCGATGGCCTGCCGCAGCCCGTTGGGTATGGCGTCCATGACGCGCTCGCGCAGCCCCGAGGCGACCAGGAGCATCAGCACGAAGCCCGCCAGGACCACCATGCCCATGGCGTCGGGCCAGCTCATCTGGGGCGCGAGCTGGAGGGAGACCACGGCGTTGATGCCCAGGCCCGCGGCCAGGGCGATGGGAACGTTGCCGATGACGCCCATCAGGAGGGTGGTCAGGCCGGCCATCAGCGCGGTGGCGGTGACGAGCTGGGCGTTGTCGAGCTGATGACCGAACTTGTCCTGGCCCGCGCCGAGGATGATCGGGTTCAGCACGACGATGTAGGCCATCGCGAAGAAGGTGGCCAGTCCGCCGCGGAGTTCGCGGCCCACCGTGGAACCCCGCTCGGAGAGCTTGAAGAACCGGTCGACGCCGCTTGTGGGCGGCGGTGTTCCGGTGCCCTTGTCGGGGGAGTCGGGCGTGGCCGTGGTGTCGGTGACCGAAGCGGACATGCGTGACCTTCGATGGAGCGGCTCGGGGACACGGTATGGAGGTTCATACAAGAAGAACCAGCCATACCAGGATGCTTTCAGTATGAACGCACCATGGCGGGAAAGGCCAACCCCGCGGGCGGACATTCCGCGGTCATGCCGTGACCCTCCCCACACATCCCCCCTCGTTACGCTGTGGAGCGAGCGCCACGGGACGACGGGCGACGGGGTGAGAGCGGACGGAGAGGGCCGGGCGATGGACCTGAGCAGGTGGACGAGCGGCGAGCGGAAGGCTCCCGAGCCCCTGGAGGGCAACGTCGTCGCCACGATCGTCGGCGGCACGGTCATCTGGTTCGTGCTCTTCCTGGTCCAGCTCCCCTTCTACGGCTGGTTCGCCGACCGCGACCGCACCTGGTGGCTGTGGACCTGCCTGGCGGGCGGCGTCCTGGGCCTGCTCGGCATCTGGATCGTCCGCCGCCGCGAGGCGGCCATCCGCCGCGCGAAGGAGGAGCGGGGCGCCGGCGGTCCCGGCGGCGCGGACACCACGGACACCACGGGCCCGGACGGCGCGGCCCGCCCCTAGCCGGGGAGGAGAACCCTTCGGGGTTCCCGGAGCTCCCCCGGGAAGAACCCGTCCGCGAAGCGGAACACGCGCCTCGCGCCGTGTCCGCCCGCACTCCGTGCGGCGTGTGATGCGTTACACGATCCCCTCCGGCGCCGTCGCGGCGGCGGCCCCTTCACCGTCCACCCGCCGGCCCGCCGCCACTGCGCCGGCCCCGGCGCGCCGCACCCCGACGGAGGCGGTGATCACATCGGTGACCCCGGGTGCGGGAGCGTCCTCGAAGCAGAGCTCCAGCGCTTCGCGCGGGTTCTCCGGAGCCTCCCCCGCGGTCGCCCGCGCCGGCCGTACGTCTCGACCTGCCGGGGGCCGCGCGCCGGGGGCGCGGCGTCAGTCCCGGCGGGCCGCCTCCCTGGTCAGCTCCACCGCCGTCCGCAGGCTCAGGGACGGCTCGGCCTCGCGCAGGGCCTTGACGGCCCGGACCGAGTCCAGCGGCCCGGAGAAGCCGACCGCCTCCAGCCTCCGGCGCGTCCACTCCGCCCGCGCCCGCGCCTCGTCCGCCACCAGGCCCTCGGCAGCCGCGGTGGCGACCGCCACGGCCCGCTCCAGGCCGGCCCGCTCCTCCTCCGGGGCCGTCTCCAGGGCTTCCCTCAGGGCCTCGACGACCTCCTCGGAGTCCCGTACGACCACAACCGCCGTCTCACGCTTTCCACTGCCGAACATGAGTGCATCGTCCGCCCCGGCGACGGGTGTGATCCACCGAGTTGAGCGTCTTCTGAGCAAGGGATCCCGGACCGGTGCGCGGGCGGTGGCGCGCGGGCCCGCGCGGACGGCACCCCTACCTTTCCAAAAGAAATTTTCCAAAAAGTCTTTTGGAAAGGTGGGGGCGTCCCTACGCTCCCGTCATGGCCAGCGAAGAACACCGGCGCGTACTCGACCCCGCCCGGGACGCAGAAGCCCTGAAGGCCCTCACCCACCCCCTGCGGATCCGGCTGCTCGGCCTGCTGCGGCAGGACGGTCCGGCCACCGCGAGCGAACTCGCGGCCCGGACCGGGGAGTCGTCCGCCTCCACCAGCTACCACCTGCGGGTCCTGGCGAAGTACGCGTTCGTCGCCGAGGCCGAGCACCGGGACGGGCGGGAGCGCCGCTGGCGGGCGGCGCACTCGGTGACGTCCTGGGACAACCGGGCGATGGAGGCCACTCCCGGCGGACGCGCCTTCGTCGGCTCCGCGCGCAGGCGCCAGATCGAGCACCTGGAGGCGTCCCTCGCCCGGCACGAGGCGGACCTCGCCGCCGGACGGCTGGGGCGGGAGTGGGTGGAGCCGTCCGGGATCGACGACCGGATGCCCCGCCTGACCCCGGAGTCGCTGGCCGAGCTGCGGGAGACGCTCGACCGGAAGCTGGCGGAGCTGGCCGACCGCGACGCCGAGGACCCGCGCGCCGCACGGGTCGTGCTCCTCACCGCCGCGCTCCCCCTCGCGCCGGGCGCCCCCGGTGCGGGACCGGACGCGGGACCGGACGCTTCCGCCCCCGGTGCGCCGGAGGGGGCCCCGTCGTGACCGAAGCGCCGGACCCCCGCACGGACCCCCGCACCGCGGGCCGCCGCTACGTCACCGTCTGCGTCCTCTTCTGGCTGCCGGCCGGCCTGGCCATGGCTCCCGCGATCCTGCTGTTCACCGAGCGCGGCATGGCCATGACCGCCATCGCGGGGTTCTTCGCCGCGCACTCCCTCACCGCCGCGGCCCTGGAGCTGCCCACCGGGGGGCTGTCCGACGTCCTCGGGCGCCGCCCCGTCCTGGCCGCCGCCGGGGTGCTGAACCTGGCCGCCCTGGTCCTCCAGGCCCTGGGCTCCACCGCCTGGGCCCTCACCCTCGGCATGGCCCTGCTGGGCGCGGGCCGCGCCCTGTCCAGCGGGCCCGCCGAGGCCTGGTACGTCGACACCGTCCAGGCGCACTCCGGTCCCGGCGCCGAACTGCGCACCGGGCTGGCCCGCGGCTCCGCCGCGACGTCCGCCGCGCTCGCGGCCGGGACCCTGCTCGGGGGCGCCCTCCCCTGGCTCCTCGGGCTCGGCACCGACCTCGGAGCCCGGCTGCGGGAGGCGACCGGCGGGCTCGTCCCGCCCCTCTCCGTCCCGCTGCTGCTGGGCGCGGCGGTCGAGGCCGCCTTCGTGCTGTACGTCCTGACCGCCCTGCGCGAGCCGCCCCGGCCGTCCGCCGGCGTGCGCGGCGTGTTCCGGGGCGTCCCGGCCACCGTCGCGGACGGACTGCGGCTGGGCGGACGCGACGCGCTGGTCCGCCGCGTGCTCCTGGGCGCGGGGGCCGCCGGCGGCGCCCTGGCCGTGCTGGAACTGCTCACACCGGGCCGGGCCGCGGCCCTCACGGGCGCACCGGAGTCGGGTGCGGTGCTCTTCGCGGCGGTCGCCTGCGCCGGCTTCGTCTGCTCGGCCGCCGGCAGCCGTCTCGCGCCGCTCGCCGCCCGGCTCGCGGGCGGCGGCGAGCGCGCGGTCGCGGCGGGGCTGGGCGCCGGCGCGGCCGGTCTGCTCCTGCTGGGCGTCACGGCGGCGTCCGCGGGTGCGGTCTCCGTGGTCCTCGCGGTCGGCGGCTACGCCCTGGTCTACCTGGGGCTGGGGGCGGCGGGACCGAACGAGAACGAGCTCCTGCACCGCCGGGTGGCCGCTTCGGGACGCGCCACCGCGCTGTCCGTCCAGTCCCTGGCCCTGCAACTGGCGGGGGCGCTCACCGGCCTGCTCGCCGGCGCCCTGCCGCCGGGCCCGCGGCCCTGGCTGCTGGGGAGCGCCGTGCTGCTGGCGGGGGCCCTCCTGTGGGCCCGCCGCGGGGAGGCGTCCCCGGCCGCGGCGGCGTCCCGGCCGCACACCGCGGCGTCCCCCGCACAGGCCGACCGGGCATGAGGGGTCGGCGGTCCCTTCCCGCCGCGGACGGCGTGCGGCGAGGAGGCCGCCGCGCACCGGCCGTAAAACCCTTCGCCTGCCGGCCTGACGCGTTGTTACCGTCCGAGCCGCACCGCGCGGACCTCGGAGGAGCACGAACGCCATGAGCACGCATCTGATCGGCGGCGGCCGGGACGGGAAGGCCGCGGCCGACGTCTACGGGCCGTTCCTCTCCGAGGCCGGAACCGCCCCCACCGTCGCCTGCCTGGTGCTCGGCGGGGAGGGCGGGACGGAGGCTCCGGGGAGCGGCGGCGCCTTCGCCGGGGTCGCGGACGTCCTGCGCGCCGTCGTCCCCTCCTGCACGCCGGTGCCCGTCCCGGTGCCCCGGGACGGCGGTTTCGATCCGGCCTCGCTGGACGGCGCGGACGCGCTGCTGGTCTGCGACGGCCCCGCCCCCGTCTGGCACGACGCCCTGGCCCACTGCCTCGACGCCCTGACCCTGCGGGTCATGCGGGGCCTGCCGTACGCGGGTTTCTCGGCGGGGGCCGTGATCGCCGCCGAGCACGCGGTGGTCGGCGGCCGGCTCTCCGGCGGGCTGCCGGTCTGCCCGGCGGACGCCTCCGGGGGGCCCGAGGAGCTGGACGTCCGCCCGGGGCTCGGTCTCCTGCCGGGCGCCGTCGAGGTGCGCGCCGCGCAGCGGGGGACGCTCTCCCGGCTGGTGGAGGTGGTGGCGCGGGGCGGTTCCCGGCAGGGCGTGGCGCTCGACGAGGACACCCTGCTGACCGTGGACGGGGGGCGCGCCCGGGTCTCCGGCGCGGGGCGCGCGCATCTGGTGCGTACGGGGCACGGGCCCGGGGAAGCGGTGGTGCGGTCCTACCGCGCCGGCGAGGAGTTCACGCTGTGACGCCCGCCCGCGACGCGGCGGGGACGGCCCCGCCGAGGTGACGCGCCGCTCACCGTCACCTCGTCACCGCGCCGCCGCGCGCGGCCGTCCGGACGTCATCGCCGCGCGGACGGCCGCGGCCTTGCGGCGGACGTCCACAGCCTGTGCACGGCCTGCCCGGCCCGGCCCTGTCCGGCCCGCGCCCCGGCACTCCCGGCAGAGTCCGCCGGGCAGGGCCTCCGGGCGTCCCGGCGCGCCGCACACCGTGCACTCGACCAGCCGCAGGGTGCGCTGCCGCACGGGCAGCGGCGGCGGGATCTTGTGCTCCAGCCGCCAGGCCGCCACGGCCCGGGGCGAGTGGACGCCCTCGCCCGGCAGTCCGGCCGTGAGCGCCTCCACCACCTGGCGCTCCCCCGCTCCACGGGCGAACCACGCCTCCACCAGCGGCGCCAGCGCCTCGCAGTCGGCGGCCGACAGGCCCATGCGCGGCTCGGCCTCGCCCAGCCGCGCCAGCGTCCCGTACGCCCGCGACGCCCGCGGCCCCTCGCCGGGCTCCCCGGCCCGGCCCGGCTCCCGGGGAGGAGCGGACACCTCGGGCGCTGACGCCCCGGGGACGGGTTCTTCGGAGGCGGGTTCTTCGGAGGCGGACTCCTCGGGAGCGGACGCCCCGTCGTCCTTGAGGAACCCGGCCCACCAGGTGTCGGAGCGCGGGACGCGGGAGAAGTAGGTGCGCGTCACCCACTGGCCGCCCCCGGGTGAGCGCTCCCGCAGCCGCCGCAGGTATCCGGCCTCCGACATCTGCCGCAGCGCCGTCCCGACGGCCTGCTGCCCGTACGGCAGGCGGCCGGCCAGTGTCTTGATCGAGATGTCGGCGCCCTCGGGCAGCCGGTCGAGGTACGCGGCGATGGCCGCCGCCCGCGGCGTGAGGTCCGCGAAGTCGCCCTTGCGGGGCGGGCGTCGGCCGGGGGCGTTCCGCTTCCCGTAGCCGGGAGCGGCCATGGGGTGCGCGTCGGGGGGCAGGGAAAAGCTACAGTGGCTGCCAGCCATGGGATCGCCTTTCTCGATCTCGATGGTCAGACCCCCGGAGGTGTTCCAGCACCTGTCGGGGGTCGCCGCTTTCACGGCGCACGCTACACCGCCGTGCCGCTGCGTGGCCAACCGGTCACCGGACGTCAACACTCCAGTTCACGGCTCCCGTTCACGCGCCCATGTGCCGGAGGGAGGGCGGGTGGGTCTGACGACCCACCCTTTCCTTGGAGGAAGCGCTCGGATCCCGCGTCCCGGAACCCGAGACCCGGCCGCACCCCGCCGCCGGGCGTCCCCCACTCCCGGACACGGCGGGCGTCAGAGGCGCTTCAGGGGCGCGTCAGGGGGTCAGGATCCCGGCCAGGTACCGCCGCACCGGCTCGTACAGCCCATGCGGGACCCGCTCCTCCACCCCGGCGTACGTGCACCACGCCAGGTCGGCCAGTTCCTCGGCGTCCCGCACCTCCGCCGTCCCGGACAGCGCCTCGCACGCCCAGTACGCCATGGCCCGCCGCGTCACCGGGTGCGTGCGCTCCCCCAGCGGCGCGACCGCCCGCACCACCAGGCCCGTCTCCTCGGCCGCCTCCCGTACGGCGGCGTCCCCGGCCGTCTCCCCCGGCTCGATCTCCCCGGCGGGGAACTGCCACGACAGCCCGCCCTCGGCCACCCGCCGCCGCACCATCAGCACCCTGCCCCCGCGGGCGACGACCGCCACCGCGATCCCCGGTCTCCCCTGCGCCACCGCGCTCCTCCTCACGCCCCGCGCCCCGGAGCGAACCGCACCCCGGAAGCGCACCCGGAGGGAATCGGGCCTTCCGCCCGGCATCCCGACAACCCCTTGAATATGGCCGGTTCTCCGCGTTCGCGGCCCTTTCGCCCCGCTGTTCCCGGCTCCACACTGGGCCCATGCGGGGGGACGCGAGGGACATCGTGGCCGGTTCGCTGGTCATCGGGGGGTTCGGAGCCGCTCTCGGCTCCATCGGCTGGGCCGTCTTCACCGAGGCTCCGGCCCTGTTCGGCTGGGCGGGCGCGTTCGCGGGCCTGGTCCTCTTCCTGGTCGGCGGAGCCGTCGCTCCCGAGATCGAGGAGGGGAAGCCCCCGGCGGAGGACTCCGCCGCGGGGGACACCCCGGCGGGGAGCGGGAACGGCTGGTGGGCCGGGGACACGTACGGCGGACGGACCGGGAAGAAGGCGTCGAGCGGCTGCGGCGCCGCGGCCGGCGGAGACGACGGCGGCGGCTGCGGCGGGTGCGGCTGCGGCGGCTGACGGTGATCACCCGAACCGGCCCCGCCGGGCGAAACCGGAGACGTCCGCGCACACGACGGGATAGGACTGAGCCATGACCGCTACGAGTGACGAGCCCGCCGGCCTGCCGTTCCCGATGTCTCAGGCGGACTACCTGGCCACCCTGCCCAAGGCCACCGTCTACGCCTGCCTGTACTTCACCGACGTGCGCGGGCGTCCCCTCCAGATGCGCTCGGTCTACCGGAGCCGGCCGTGGCAGATCCCCGGCGGCAACCTGGACACGGGCGAGGACCCGCACCAGACGGCCGTGCGGGAGACGTACGAGGAGACCGGGCTGCGCGTGGAGGGGCCGCACCCGCTGCTGCTGGTCCACTACATCCGCGACGACCGGGACGGGGCGCCGCTGGCCAAGGTCGGGTTCTGCTTCGACGGCGGCACCCTGGACGACGAGCAGCTCGCGTCCATCCGGCTCGACCCGAACGAGCACGACCGCTGGGCCGTGGAGGACTGGCCCACCTGGGAGCGGCTGATGTCCCCCGAGGGCTACCGGCGGCTGGCCGCGCTCGGCGAGGCCCGCCGCACCGGACGCGCGGGCGTCCTGGTCGGCGAGCCGATCGTCCCCGGGCCCGCCTGACCGCGGCGGCCCCGGCCCGGACGGCGTCCGCCGCCGCCCGCCGCCGCACGCGAAAAGGCGGTGCGGCGAGCCGCGGGGGCGCATAGCGTCGGGGTCGTTTCCGTTCCATGCCGAGGGTGCCGAGGGTGCCGAGGGCGCCGAGGGAGAGGCCGTATGCCGGGAGAGCCGCGCGTGTTCGAGGTCCGGGTCCGCGGGTGCGCGACCGTCGAGGAGGCCCTCGCGCTCCAGGAGCCGATCGCGCGGCTGCTGTGCCCGGACGAGCACCACGCGGGACCGTGCGAGGTGCCGTGGGGCTTCACCCTGGACGACGCGGAGGGGCCGGACGACGGCGCCACCGTCCTCGTCCTCGGCGTCTGCGTCACCTCCGGCGGGCGTGCCGCCGAGGTGGCCGGGCGGGTGCGCGAACTCGCGGGCGGGGAGCGGACGGTGACGTGGGAGGAGAGCCGGGACCCGGAGCGGTTCGGGGAGCTGGCCGAGCAGTACCGGATCGAGAACGCGCCCCGGGAGCCCTGACGCCCCGTCCGGAGGCGGGTGGCACAGTGGCCCTCGTGAACGGAGACGCGACGGGGCGCGTGGGCGCCGGGGTGACGCTGGGACTGCTGGCCGCCTGGGCGGTGCACGACGCGGAGGAGGTGGCCACGGGTCCGCGCTGGATCCGGGCCCGGCTGCCGGAGCTGAAGGAGCGCTTCCCGCAGCTGCCGGACGGGGTGTGGCGGACGCTGGAGTCCGTCGACGAGCGGGAGTTCGCCCTGGCCGTCGCCGGGATGGCCGTGCTGGTGGCCGCCGCCTCGGCCGACGGGTACCGCACCGGCGGACGCTCGGCCTTCTACCGGGCCGCCCTCGACGGGTTCGGGCTGCACGGGCTGGTGCACCTGGGGCAGGCCGCGGCCGTGCGCGGGTACACGCCGGGTTCGGTGACCTCGGCGCTGGTGGTGGTCCCCTTCACGCTCTGGGCCCGTGCCCGGCTGCGGCGGTCCCTCCCGGAGCGGCCCGCGCGTGTCCGCGAGTCCGTGCTGGGCCTGGCGCTGGCCGGGGCCTCCGTGGCCGGGGCGCACGCGGTGGCGCGGCGGCTGACGGGCCGGTCGGCGGGACGGCGGCCGGGACGGCGCTGACCACCGCCCCGGCCCGCCCGGGCCGTCAGTCGAACCAGCGGTCCCGGGCCAGTTCCTCCACCCGCGAGGGGTCCTCCAGCAGGGCCGCCGCCTCGAAGCGGCGCGGCCACAGGCCCGCCGCCCAGGCCAGGCCCGCCGCCAGGCCCTCGACGGTGGCGGCGTGGAGGGTGCCGCCGGGGGTGAGCCGCCAGTCCAGCTCCACCCCGTCGACGATCAGCTCCTCGTGCTCGACGTACGTCGCCGGTGCGCCGGGCAGCAGGACGCGGACGGCCTCGGGCACCTCGTGGACCTCGCCGCCCTCCGGCGCCGGTGCGGGCAGGGCCTCGCTCAGGCGGCGGACGTCGAGGACGGCGGCCAGCCCGGCGGCGAGCGCCGGCCGCACCGGCAGCAGGGGCCGGCCCGCGGCCAGGGGCAGCAGGTCGGGGGCGTCCGCGACCAGCGCGTCGGCGGCGTCCACGACCCGGACCTCGCCGTCCACCAAGGCCCTCAGCTCGTCGGGCAGTGTGACCTCGTCCGGGTCCAGCTCCGCCAGCAGGGTGTAGAGGCCGTGGAGCTGGGCGGCGCCGACGGGCCGCCCGGGGTCGGCGAGGCGGCCCAGGAGTTCGGAGGCGCCGCCCGGCTCGTCCAGGAGCGCGGCGGCGGAGGTGCGGATGCCGAGGGCGCGCAGGACCTGGTCGTCCAGGTCGGCCGTGGTGGCGGACGCCTCCTCGTACAGGCCCGCCAGCAGCGGGTCGCCGTTCGCGGCGCGCAGCCCGGCGGGGCGGCGGCCGTCCAGCACGGGGTGGCCGCGCAGCCACCAGGCGGTGTAGGGGCGGACGGACTCCACCGAGCCGTCCGGCAGCAGCACCCGCACCGGGGTGGTGAGGGCGTCGCGCAGCGGGGGCTCGGAGAGCATCCGCAGGGCCTCGGGCCAGTGGTCGTCGTCGACGAGGTCCAGGTCGCGGACGGCCAGGAGTTCGGAGGCGACGGGGGGAATCGGGGTCTCCGGGAGGCCGTCGAGGACGTCCTCGCACCACACGTCCACCGCGTCCAGCAGGCCCGCGTCGTCGGGCTCGGGGAAGTCGGTGTCGCGGGGCTCCAGTTCGTCCGGGTCGAGGACGACGTCGGTGGCGCGGACCAGGGTGAAGCCGGCCAGCACCCCGACCGCGGCGAGCGTCTCCTCGCCCCACTTCCCGGCCAGCTCCGCGTCGCAGGCGGGCAGTTCGCCCTCACGGACGACGCGGGCGAAGTCGCTGCCGGGGAAGACCAGTTCGGCCGCGGGGGCGAGTTCGCCGTCCTCGTCGGGGAGGGCGAGCGCGCCCAGCCAGGGCTCGTCGCCGGGCGCGAGCCGGGCGTCGCGGACGAGGGAGAGGACGGTCTCGGCCAGTTCCTCGGCGTCGAGGGGGCCGCCCTCCTCGTCGTCGTACCAGGCCTCGTCGGCGTCCAGCGACGCGGCGACCGCCGCCCGCACCTGCGGGGTGGTGAGCACCGCGCGGGGCGTGGCCGGGGTCGCGCCCAGCTTCTCCAGCAGCGGGTGGGCGGCGTCGGGGTGGGCGACCTTCAGGCCCAGGCGGGTCAGGGACTCGGCGCCGGCCGTGTCCGGCAGCGGCAGCAGCACCTGGCGCGGGCCGATGGCGGTGCGCCCGTCGGCGAGCGGGACGGGCAGGCCGGAGAGCCGGTCGGGGTCGACGCCGGCGAGGGAGTCGTACAGCCGCCACCACCAGTCCGGGTCCCGCTCGACACCGGCGAGCCGGTCGATCAGCTCGCCCAGCGGCACGCGCGGGACGTCCAGGGTGCGCAGTTCGGTGCGGCGCTCCAGCCCCGCGGGCAGCAGGGTGTGGAACAGCTCGGCCAGCACCGCGACGGTACCGGCCCCGGCGCCCTCGGCGATCTCCGCGTCGGCGGGGCGCAGCGCGTAGGGCTCGCCGTTCTCGTCCGCGGCGGCGCCGGCCAGGAACGCCACGCGCGGCAGCCGCTCCAGCACCAGGCGGCGCAGCTCGCCGTCGAGTTCGGCCCTGCCCAGCGGGCCCGGCACCAGGTCGAGGGTGCCGGTGGTGACCGGTTCCCAGTCGCGCAGCAGCGCCGTGTAGGTGTCGGCGGCGCGCTCCAGCAGGAAGTCCGTCAGCGGGCCGGGCGCGATGTGGCGGCGGGACGGCTCCAGCGGGAAGGACGCGATCAGCAGCGCGGGCAGGCCCTGCGGCTCGTCGGTGGGCGTGGGGGCGTGGACGACGGGGGCGGTGCGGGCGCGCACGGGCGCGCCGCTGTCGTCGACGGGGACGGCCCAGGTGACGGACCAGAACGGGCGCGCCCGCTCCTCGACCGGCCGGTCGGCGAGCAGCGCCGCGTCGATCCGTCCGGCGTCGGAGGCCACGCGCCAGCGGGTCGCGGCGCCCTCGGCTCCGCTGTCCTCGATGACGACGCAGGCGCCGTCCTGGCGGCGGGTGAGGGTCCGCACGCCGCCGTCGGTCTCGATCACGACCTCGGCCAGGCCGGGGAGGGTCAGCAGCAGGGCGTCGTCGATCGCGGTGATCAGCCGGACGGCCAGGTCCTGGGCGCCCGCGTCGCGCAGCGGCAGCACGACGGCGGTGTCGTAGCCCTGCGGCGCGGCGCCCTGCGCGGGCAGCGGCAGCCGCAGCAGCGGCACGTGGCCCTCGCGGCGGCGCAGCTCGTCGGCGAGGCCGGGGTTGCCGGCGGCGGCCCCGTCGGCCATCCGGCGGGCCTCGGCCAGGGACCAGCGGACGCCTCCGGCGCGGCTGACGATCGCGGGCTCGTCGCTGACGGCCAGGACGGCGGCGAACCCGACGCCGAAGCGGCCCACGGGCCGTCCGGCGAACCGGCCGGGCCCCCCGTCGGCCCCGTCGGTCCCGTCGGCTCCGCCGGTCCCGTCGGCTCCATCGGTCTCGTCGCGCTTGGCGGAGGCGCGCAGGGTGGACAGGGACTCCACCCCGGCCGCGTCCAGGGGCGCACCGGTGTTGGCGGCGACGAGCGTCCCGTCGCGCAGCGTCAGCCGCAGCCTGCCGGGCACCCCGGCGCGGGCGGCGGCGTCGGCGGCGTTCTGGGCCAGCTCGACCACCAGCCGGTCGCGGTAGCCGCCGAGGACGAGGTCCTCCTCGGCGTTGGCGTCCTCACGGAAGCGGGCGGCGGAGGCCGCCCAGGCGTCGAGTACGCCACGGCGCAACCGTGCGGTGTCGAAGGGGTCCGCTCCGTCGTCCGCGCCCTGCACCAGCACCGTGCCGCTCACGTCGTTCGTCTCCTCCGCACCGCAGGATGAGCCCGTCTTCCCTCTATGCGGCGACGGTACTGCGTCCGGTGCTCCGGGCGCGCGCCGGGCCGCACTGTGGGACCGGCGGGCGCAACGGTTTCCCGGTTCTTCCCGTCTTCACGTGCGGGGCCCGCGACGCCGGCCCGTCCTTCCGGAACCACCGGCCGCCCCCGTCCTACCCGCCCACCCGCCGGCACCGGCCGGCCCCGACCGGAAAGGCAGAACGGACATGCTGGGAACCCTCATGCTCCTGCTGGGACCCTGGCTGGGCTTCCGCCTGCTGGGTGCGCTCGGCGTCCGCCGGTTCGCCACCTGGCGGGACAGCGCGGCACACGGCCTGGCGTTCATGCTCGTGGCCACCGGCACCGCGCACTTCGTCCCCGACGGCGTCACGGTGATGCCCAGCCACACCGACCTGGTGGCGATGGTGCCGCCGTTCGTGCCGTTCCCCCGCCTGGCGGTCTACCTGACGGGTGTGCTGGAGCTCCTCGGCGCGCTGGGACTCGTCGTCGGCGCGACCCGCCCCGCGGCCGGAGCCGGGCTCGCCGTCCTCTTCGTCCTGATGTTCCCGGCCAACGTGTACGCCGCGGTCGCCGACGTGCCCTTCAACGGGGAGCCGGCCACGCCCCTGTGGTTCAGGGTTCCGGAACAGGTCCTCTTCATCGGGATCGCGCTGTGGGCGGCAGGGGTGACGGACGGTCCCCGGGCGCGCCGCGCCCTCGTGCCGGTGCGGCGGGGAGGGGACTCCTCCCGGCCCGGCGGGGAGGAGCGCCCGGCGCCGCCGGTGCGGGAATGACCGCGCGGGCCCGGGAGCGGGGACGGGCCCCGCGGGCTCCCCTCCCTCCTCCGCGTCACCCCCGCGGCCGAACCGGGCCGGGGAGCGGCCGGGAAGGGCCGTCCCCCGGGTAGGCGGATCCGTGGCAGCGGACCGGACGCGGACGGCAGCACGGGGGAGGAGGGGCCTGCGGCCCGCCGTCCGGTCCCGGAAGCCGCGCCGGAACCCGCACCGGAAGGAAGCCCCCCATGACCACCGCTCCCCGTTCCACCGCCGAGGCGCCCCGCACCGCGATCGTCACCGGCGGCTCCCGCGGCATCGGCCGCGAGTCCGTGCGCCGGCTGGCCGCCGACGGCTGGTCCGTCGTGGTGAACTACGCGGGCCGCACCAGCGAGGCCGAGGCCGCCGTCGCCGAGGCCGCCGAGGCGGGCGGCCGGGCGATCGCCGTCCGGGCCGACGTCGCCGACGAGAGCGCCGTCGCCACCCTGTTCGACGCGGCCGAGGAGGCCTTCGGCGGCATCGACGCCGTCGTCCACGCGGCCGGCCGGATGTACCTGTCCCCGGTCGCCGACCTGGACCTGGACGCCCTGGACGCGCTGCACCGCACCAACGTCCGCGGCACCTTCACGGTGGCGCGGGAGGCGGCCCGCCGGGTGAGCGACGGCGGCACGATCCTGCTGTTCTCCACCTCCGCGATCGGCCTGGCCCTCCCCTCCTACGCGCCCTACGTCGCGAGCAAGGGGGCCGTGGAGGCCATGACGCTGATCCTCGCCCGTGAGATGCGCGGCCGGGACGTCACCGTCAACACCGTCGCGCCCGGCCCCACCGCCACCGCCCTGTTCCTGGACGGCAAGGACGAGGAGACCGTCGCCCGGCTGGCCGCCCAGCCCCCGCTGGAGCGGCTGGGCACGCCGGCCGACATCGCGGAGGTCGTGGCCTTCCTCGTCTCCCCGCAGGGACACTGGGTCAACGGCCAGGTGGTCCGGGCCAACGGCGGCATCGTCTGACCGGCCGGGCCGGTCACGCCTCCGGGTGACCGCCGTCCGCGTCGCCGCCGGTAGCGCCGCCGCCGGTAGCGCCGCCGCCGTCCAGCGACAGCTCGTCCACCCGCGTCTCGTCGATCACCGGCGGGGCCGGGCGGGGCGCCTTGGGCATGACGGCCGCCTCCGAGTGGGCGCCGCAGCCGTAGGAGAGGGAGACCACGCGGCCGTCCGCCGGGGAGAACTCGTTGGCGCACACCCCGAACGCCTGCCGCAGCGAGCCCGCCATCGGAACGAGGAAGCCGCAGGACACGCAACTCGCGGGAGCCGCCTGGGCCATCGGGGTCCCGGGGCCGTACGCCTCCTCCCAGCGGTCGGCGGCGGTGTGGAGGCCGTGGCGCGACAGGACCCGGGGCCGGCCCATGCCGATCTCCTCGGCGACCGCGGCGATGCTGCCGCGCGCCGGAACGCCCGGGAACTCCCCGGGCTCGTTGGTGGAGACCTCGGCGTCCTCGGTCTCCGCGAGGCTGTCGCCCTCCTCGGACGCCTCCTGCGACAGGACGGAGTTCGGGGGCGGGACGTCCGCGCCGGTGTAACCCGGCTCCAGCCGGGGATCGTCGGCGGTGGTGGGCAGCAGGTCGCCGGGGCCGAGGTCACCCGGACGGAGGCGTTCGCTCCAGGGCACCCATTCGGGGGCGAGGACCGCGTCCGGGCCGGGCAGCAGGACGGTCTCGTCCAGCGTCACCGTCCGCGCCCGCGAGGCCCGCGCGACGGTGACGGCCCACCGCCAGCCGCGGTAGCCCGGCTCCAGGCATTCGAAGAAGTGCGTGACGACGCGATCCCCTTCGGACACGGCACCCAGATGGTCGCCGACCTTGCCCGGGAACGCGGCCTCCTCCGCCGCTTCCCGAGCCAGTTCAACCGCCTCGGCGCACAGGCGATCAGGGGCCCGGCCTCGCATCGCAGCACTCACAAGAATCGATTCTCTCCTACGCCGTTTCGCGAGCGCGCCTCCCGTACGCCCAGGTCAGAGTGGGTGCGGACGGAGCGGACCCAGGGACCGCTGCGACGTCCGGACCCGTCCGATCTCGCCGGGCGGAGCGCACTGTCCCTCCACGCTACCCCACGCACGTCCGCCCCTGACCGTCGCACCTTCAACCAAAAGGCCAACCAAAAGGCCCCGGGCTAGGCAGCCCCCGTTGGGGCACACTGGCGACGTGGCAGCCTTCAGGACCCCCCGGCCGGACGGGGGGCGGTTCCGTCGTACGGCGCGGGCGGTCGCCCGCGCCGTACACGCGCCTCCCCGCGCACTCGGACGGCGGATCCGCCGGGCGACGCACGCGCAGGGCGCGGGCGAGTCGGGCCTGGGCAAGCTCATCGAACTGCACGCCGTGAACTCCGCGGGCGACATGATGATCACCGTCGCCCTGGCGTCCACCATCTTCTTCTCCGTCCCCACGGGCGAGGCGCGCGGCCGCGTCGCGCTCTACCTCGCCGTCACCCTGGCCCCGTTCGCGCTGCTCGCGCCGGTCGTCGGGCCGCTGCTGGACCGCATCCCGCACGGCCGGCGCGCCGCGATGGCCGGTTCGATGCTCGCCCGCGCGCTGCTCGCGCTGAGCATGGCGGGGGCGGTGGCCACCGGCAGCCTGGAGCTCTACCCGGCGGCGCTGGGGGTGCTGGTGGCCTCCAAGGCGTACGGGGTGGTGAGATCCGCCGTCGTGCCCAGGCTGCTGCCGCACCAGATCTCGCTGGTCAAGGCGAACTCGCGGGTGACGCTGGCCGGGCTGCTGGCCACCGGCGCCGCCGCGCCGATCGGGGCGGGGCTGCACCGGCTCGGGCCGTCCTGGCCGCTGTACGGCGCGTTCGCCGTCTTCATCGTCGGAACGTTCCTCTCCTTCTCCTTGCCCCACAAGGTGGACTCCGCCAAGGGCGAGCGGAAGGCGCTGCTGTCCGCCTACGAGGCGGCGAACGGCGCTCCCGGGCCGGAGTCCGGCCCCGGCATCGGCGTGGATTCCGGCCCCGGCCCCGGCGTGGAGTCCGGTGTCGAACCGGGGGAGGCGCGGGACGCCCGGGGCGCCGGGACGGCCGCGGCCGGGAGCCCGGACGCGCGGACGGGCGGCGACGCCACCGCGACCGCCACCGGGAACGGCGGTACGGGCAGCGGCGGTACGGGCGGCGTCACGGGCAGCGGCACGGACGGCGGCAAACCGAAGCGGCCGGGTCTGCGGACGGTCGGCGTGTCCGTGCTCAACGCGCTGATCGCCAACTCCGCCCTGCGCGCCCTCTCCGGCTTCCTCACCTTCTTCCTCGCCTTCATGCTGCGCGAGCACCCCCTGCGCGGCCTGGACGCCGTCCTCTCCCTCGGGATCGTCGCCGTCGCCGCGGGCGGCGGCAACGCGCTGGGCACGGCGCTGGGGGCCTGGCTGCGGGACCGCGGACCGGAGCTGATCATCGCGTCCGTGCTGGGCATGGCGCTGACCGCGACCGCGGTGGCGGCGGTGCTGTACGGCACGGTCACCGTGCCCGTCGTCGCGGCCGCCGCCGGACTGGCGCAGGCGCTGGGCAAGCTCTCCCTGGACGCCCTGATCCAGCGGGACGTCCCCGAACTGGTGCGGACCTCCGCCTTCGCCCGCTCCGAGACGCTGATGCAGATGTCGTGGGTGGTCGGCGGCGGCGTCGGGATCGCGCTGCCGCTGATCGGGCCGGTCGGCATGGCCGTGGCCGGGGTGATCGTCGCCGTGGGCGCGCTCGCCACCGTTCGGCCGCTGCTGGCCGCCGCCCGCCACGGCACACCCCACCCGCGCGTCGTCTGAGAGGAACCGCCGGGTAGCCTGCGGAGCATGACGCACACGATCTCCCGGGGCAAGGGCAGCCGCACCATCCGCACTGCCGTAGCCATCGGTGCGGCCACCCTCGGGCTCGTCGCCCTCTCCGCCTGCGAGAAGCCGACCCCCCGAGCGACCGTGACCGTCGGCTCGGACAGCGTGTCCACCGAAGCGACCTGCTTCGAGGAGGACAAGGCACTCACGCAGGACAAGGTGCTCTCCTGCGTCCAGAAGAAGACGGACACGGCCATCACGGTCGGCGAGGGCGACATGCTGCGCATCGGCGTCGACCCCGAGATCGCCGAGACCGGCTGGGTGGTCTTCCTCGGCGAGCGGCCCGTGGTCTCCGAGCCGATCGGCAAGACCTACCGCAGCTTCTCCAGCGACGGGCTGTTCTCGCAGGCCAACGGCACCTCGTCCGACAAGGTGCAGCTGAGCATCGTCGGCTACGACGGCAGCAAGTACCGCGGCGGCGTATGGCGCATCGACCTCGATCGCGAGAAGGACTGACCCCGTCCGGGACGGCCGTGCCCGCACTCGTCGTCACCGCCGTCCCCGCCGAACGCGACGCCGTGGCGGCCTCGTGCGCCCCGGCGGGCATCGACGTGCTCGCCGTGGGCGCCGGGCCCGCCGCGGCGGCTGCCCGCACCGCCGCGGCGCTGGCGCACGGGACGGCGGGAGGACGCCCCTACGGCCTGGTGGTCTCGGCGGGCATCGGCGGCGGCTTCCCGCCGCTGGCGCCGGTCGGCTCGGTGGTCGTCGCCTCCGAGATCGTCGCCGCGGATCTGGGGTCGGAGACGCCCGACGGGCCCGAGCCCTTCACCTCCGTGGCCGAGCTGGGCTTCGGCACGACCGTCCACCGTCCGCACGGGCCGCTGGCGCGGGCCGTCGCCCAGGCGGCCGGCGCGGCGCTGGGGCCGGTGCTGACGGTCTCCACCACCACCGGCACCGCCGACCGGGCGGCACGGCTGGCCCGGCGCCATCCGGGGGCGCTCGCCGAGGCGATGGAGGGCTTCGGGGTCGCGGAGGCGGCGGCGGCCTGGGGCATACCCGTGCTGGAGGTCCGCGCCGTGTCCAATCCCGTGGGTCCGCGCGACCGCTCCGCCTGGCGGATCGCGGAGGCGCTCGACGCCCTGACGGCGGCCTTCGGCAGGATCGTTCCCGTACTCGACGGTTGGAGGGACCGTGTCCCAGGTGATGTCTGAGCGGCTGCCCGAGCGGAACTCCGGGGAGGAACCGCTGGGGATCGCGTACTCCCCGTGCCCCAACGACACCTTCGTCTTCCACGCCTGGGCGCACGGCCTGGTCCCGGGCGCCCCGCCCCTGGACGTGACGTTCGCCGACATCGACGTCACCAACGGCATGGCCGAGCGCGGCGAGCTGGACGTCCTCAAGGTCTCCTACGCCGTCCTGCCGTGGGTGCTGGACGAGTACGCGCTGCTGCCGTGCGGCGGCGCCCTCGGCCGCGGCTGCGGTCCCCTGGTGCTCACCCGGGAGCCCGGCACCGGGGCCGACCTGCGCGGTGCGACGGTCGCGGTGCCCAGCGAGCGCTCGACCGCCTACCTGCTGTTCCGGCTGTGGGCGGCGGAGAAGGTGCCCGGCGGGGTCGGGCGGATCACCGTCATGCCCTTCCACGAGATCATGCCGGCCGTCCGCGACGGGAAGGTCGACGCCGGACTGGTCATCCACGAGGCGCGCTTCACCTACGGCGGCTACGGCCTGCACCGGCTGGCCGACATGGGCGAGCACTGGGAGGCCGCCACCGGGCTGCCGATCCCGCTGGGCGCGATCATCGCCCGGCGCTCGCTGGGCGCGGAGCGGCTGCGAGCCCTCGCCGGCGCCGCCCGCGCCTCGGTGCGGATGGCGTGGGCCGACCCGGAGGCGTCGCGCGGCTATGTGATGGAGCACGCCCAGGAGATGGACCCGGCGGTCGCCGACCGGCACATCGGGCTGTACGTCAACGAGTTCACCGCCGACCTCGGCGAGAGCGGCTACGCGGCCGTGCGCGCGCTCCTCACCCGCGCCGCGGAGGAGGGACTCGTCCCGCCCCTCGCCCCCGGCGCCCTGGACTTCGTGTGACGGACCGCGTCCCCGGCGGAGCCGTGTGACGGGCTCCGCCGGGGGACGCGCCGGGTCTCAGACGTCGAGCTGGTCGGCCACCGCGCGGAGCATGCCCGCGATCTTGCGGCCCTGCTGGCGTTCCGGGTAGCGGCCGCGTTCGAGCTGCGGCACGATCCCGTCCAGCACGTTGGTGAGGTCCTGCACGATCGACGCCAGTTCGTCCGCCTTGAGCCGCTGGGCCGCCGCCACGGAGGGCACCGGGTCCAGCAGGGTGAGCGAGAGGGCCTGGTCGCCCCGCTGGCCCGCGACGACGCCGAACTCCACCCGCTGACCGGGCCGCAGGGTGGCCACCCCGTCCGGGAGCACCGACGAGTGCACGAAGACGTCACCGCCGTCGTCGCGGGAGAGGAAGCCGAAACCCTTCTCGCTGTTGAACCACTTGACCTTGCCGGTAGGCACGTCTGTCCTCGTCCTCGTACTCGTCCGTCTGACCGGGCAACGACTTCTTGAAAAAGCAACGGCTCTGAATAAGACTTCAGCGGGCCGAACGACCCGCCGTCAACAAGATTAATGATCCACGTCCCGGTGACAAGACGCCCCGGGGCGCATCCCCGCGTGCCGCGCGCCCCCTGTCGCGGAATTACCCTGTCACGGTGACCAGTGAAACGCCCCGCGCGGGAGACCTCCTCGTCCGCATCGGCGCCATCGTCTTCTTCGTCGGCGCGGCGGCCACCCTCGTGACCCTGCTTCCGCTCTTCCTCGGCTCCGACCCGCTGCCCACGGCCGCGTACCTCGTCAGCATGCTGATGGGCGTCGGCTTCGCCGTCGCCGGCGCCGGGGTGCTGCGGTCCATCGCGGCGCAGCGGCGCGAGGCGCGCTCGTCCTCCCGGCGGTAGCCGGGCCCCGGGACCGCGGTCCGCCGGGCCCCGACGGCCCCGCCGGGCCGGGTTCAGCCCGCGTACGACTCCAGCCAGGCGGGGAACGCCGTCAGGTCCTCCAGCACCACGTCGGCCCCCGCCGCCCGCAGCTCCTCCGCGCCGCACGGCCCCGTCGGCACGGCCACCGACAGCGCGCCGGCGGCCCGCGCGCCGCGCACGTCGCCCAGGTGGTCGCCGACGTAGACGCCCGCGCCGTGCTCGACCAGCGCCTCCGCCTTGGCCTCCGCCCACAGCCAGCCGATCACCGCGTCCGGCTCGATGCCCAGGTGCTCCAGGTGGAGCTTGGCGTTGGGCTCGTGCTTGGCGGTGACCACGATCGCCCTGCCGCCCGCCCGCCGCACCGCGTCCACCGCCTCCCGGGCGCCGGGCATGGCGGTGGTGGGCTCGATGGCGTGGCGCACGTACAGCTCGCGGTAGCGGGCGCCCACCTCCCCGATCGCCTCCTCGGGGAACCAGTGCGCCAGCTCGGTCTCCAGCGGCGGACCGAGCCGGGTGACGGCCAGGTCGGCGTCGATGTACGTCCCCGTCTCGGCGGAGAGGGCCAGGTAGGTCGCCCGGATGCCGGGGCGGGAGTCGATCAGCGTCATGTCCAGGTCGAAGCCGACCGTCACCGCGCGAGAAGTCATGCCCTCCATTGTGCGGCCCGCGGCTCTGCGCTTAGGCTCGCCCAACCCGAGCGAAGCCGGTCCGTCACGCTCCGCAGCCTCCCCGCGTCCGCCGGGCGCGGCCGGGGAAGGCGGGAGGAGCGGGAACGGCCCGGGAACAGTGCGGAACGGCCGAGGACGGCCGAAGACGACCGAAGGGCCCCGAGGGACGGAGGTGCCGATGCCAGTCGCCCCGCCGCTCGCCGCGCGCGGGACCGGCCCGCGCCGGGCGCCGACGGCCCGCCGGACGGTGTGGGTGGCGGCCGCCGCGGTCCTCCTCGCCGTCGCCGTGCTGCTGAGCCTGGCCGTCGGCAGCCGGGCGCTGACACCGCCGGAGGTGTACGGCGCCCTGGTGCACGGCGGCGACGGCGCCGCCGCCCAGGTGGTGCGGACCCTGCGCGTGCCGCGCACCGTGCTGGCACTGCTGGTCGGCGCCGCGCTGGGGGCGGCCGGGTGCGTGATGCAGGGCCTCACCCGCAATCCGATCGCCGAGCCCGGCATCCTCGGCGTCAGCCAGGGCGCCGCGCTGGGCGTGGTCGCGGCCATCGCCTTCGCCGGGGTCCACACGCTCTCCGGATACGTCTGGTTCGCCTTCGCGGGGGCGGGCGCCGCGGGCGTCGCCGTCTACGCCGTCGCCGCCCGGGGGCGCGACGGGGCCACCCCGGTGAAGCTGGCGCTGGCCGGCGCCGCCGTCAACGCCCTGCTGTACTCGGTGGTGGCGGGGGTCCTGACGACGCGGGCCGCCGCCCTGGACGAGTTCCGCTTCTGGCAGGTCGGCTCGGTCGCCGGGCGCGACGCGGAGGTGATCGGGCAGGTCTGGCCGTTCCTGCTGGCGGGCGCGGTGCTGGTGCTGGCCGCCGCGCGCGGCCTGGACGCCCTGGCGCTGGGCGACGACGTGGCCAGGGGCCTGGGGCAGAACGTGGCGGCCGTGCGGATCACCGGCGGCCTGGGCGCCACCG
Organism: Streptomyces glaucosporus; assembly: GCF_039533345.1. Taxonomy (NCBI): domain Bacteria; kingdom Bacillati; phylum Actinomycetota; class Actinomycetes; order Kitasatosporales; family Streptomycetaceae; genus Streptomyces; species Streptomyces glaucosporus. The sequence continues at coordinate 234,941 of NZ_BAAATJ010000002.1, forward strand.
TCCTCACCGGCGCGGGCGTCGCCGCGGCCGGGCCCATCGCCTTCGTCGGGCTGGCCGTCCCCCACCTCGCCCGCGGCCTCGTCGGCTCCGACCACCGCCGGCTGCTGGCGATGTCCGCGCTGCTGGGCCCGGTGATGCTGCTGGTGGCGGACGTCGCCGGCCGTGTGGTGGCGCCGCCGGGCGAGGTCCCGGCGGGCGTGATGACGGCGCTGATCGGCGTGCCGTTCCTGATCGCCCTCGTCCGCGGGAAGGCGGTGGGCTCGTGACCGCGTCCGGCACCGCGGCGGGGACGGCGGCCGGCGTCCGCGCGGCGGGGACGGCGGCCAGGCCCGCCGGGTACGCCCTGCTGCGCCGCGGGCGCGTCTCGTTCCTCGTCCACCGCCGCTCCCTGGCCGTCACCGCCGCCCTCGCCGCCGCGCTCGCCGCGGCCGTCGTCGCCGCGCTCTCCCTCGGCGAGACCGCGACCCCGCCCGCCGAGGTGGTCAAGGTGCTGCTGGGACGGCCCTCCCCCGACGAACTGGTCGTCGGGACGCTGCGGCTGCCGCGCCTGGTCCTCGGAGTGCTGGTGGGCGCGGCGCTCGGCGTGGCGGGCGGGCTGATCCAGACCGTCGCCCGCAACCCCCTGGCCAGTCCGGAGATCATCGGCGTCACGCACGGCGCCACCGCCGTGACCGTCGGCGCGATGGCCTTCGGCCTGGCCTCCCACGCCCTGCTGCCCTGGTTCTCCATGGCGGGCGGGGTGCTCGCCGCCGTGCTGGTCTACGTCTTCGCCTGGCGGCGCGGCCTCCAGGCGGCCCGCTTCGTCCTCGTCGGCCTGGGCTTCTCCGTCGCGCTGCGCTCGGTCACCGAACTGTTCCTGACCAAGGGCGACTTCCTCGCCGCCCAGCAGGCCCAGGTGTGGATGACCGGTTCCCTCAACGGGCGCGGCTGGGAGCAGGCCGGGCCGCTGGGCTGGGCGCTGCTGGTCCTGCTGCCCGCCGTCCTGTGGTGCGCCCGCGCCCAGCGGGACGCGTCCCTGGACGACGACACGGCCGTCGCGCTCGGCGTCCGCCTGGGCCGCACCCGCCTGGGGCTGACCGCCACCGGCGTCGCCCTGGCCTCGGTGGCCACCGGCGCCGCCGGGCCCGTGGACTTCGTCGCGCTGCTCTCCCCGCAGATCGCCCGCCGGCTGACCGGCACCGCCCAGATCCCGCTGCTCGCCACGGCGCTGCTGGGCGCCTTCGTCGTCACCCTGGGCGACCTGCTGGCCCGCAGGATGCTCGCCCCCGTCGAGCTGCCGGTCGGGGTGCTGACGGCGGCGATCGGGGCACCGTATCTGATCTGGCTGATCGCCCGCGGCCGCACCGGAGGCACGGCATGAGACAGGACACCGGACGGGACACGGAACGGAGCCCGGGACGGGACACGGGAGAGGACGCGGCACCCCCCGGGCGACCCCCGGGAGGCCCGAGCAGACTGGCCGCCCGCGGCCTCACCCTCGCCTACGGGGACCGCACCGTCGTCGACGGCCTCGACCTCGACGTCCCGGACGGCAGGGTCACCGCCATCGTCGGCCCCAACGCCTGCGGCAAGTCCACCACCCTGCGCGCCCTGGGACGGCTGCTGAGCCCGCGGCGCGGCACGGTGCTGCTGGACGGCCGGGAGCTGGCGAGGACCCCCACGCGCCGGATCGCCCGGTCCCTCGGGCTGCTCCCCCAGTCCCCGGTGGCGCCGGAGGCGATCACCGTCGCGGACCTGGTCGCCCGGGGCCGCCGCCCCCACCAGCGCTGGTGGCAGCAGTGGTCGGAGGCGGACGAGGCGGCCGTCGCCGACGCCATGGCCCGCACCCGCGTGGCCGACCTGGCCGCGCGCCCCGTGGACGAGCTCTCCGGCGGGCAGCGGCAGCGCGTGTGGATCGCCATGGCCCTCGCCCAGGACACCGAGCTGCTGCTGCTCGACGAGCCGACGACGTACCTCGACATCGCCCACCAGGTCGAGGTGCTCGACCTGGTGCGGCGGCTCAACCACGAGCGGGGCCGCACGGTCGTGATGGTCCTCCACGACCTCAACCAGGCCGCCCGCTACGCCGACCACCTCGTCGCCATGCGCGAGGGCCGGATCGCCGCCCAGGGGCCGCCCGCCGGCACCGTCACCGCGGACCTGGTCCGCGAGGTGTTCGGCCTCGACTCCGTGGTCGTCCCCGATCCCGTGACGGGCAGTCCGCTCGTCGTCCCCGGAGCGCCGTGGCGGCCCCCCGCGGAATCCCCGACGGACCCCACCGCCGTCACCGTCAGCACGCGAAAGGCAGAGCAATGACCCTCACCCGCCGTACGCTCGCCACCGCCGCGGTCCTGGCCGCCGCCCTGGGACTGTCCGCCTGCGGGGCGGGCTCCGGCCCGGACACCGGCGCGGAGGAGGGCTCCCCGGGCGGGGGCGCCCGCGTCGTGAAGACCGTCCACGGCGACGTCGAGGTGCCCGACGAGCCCCGGCGCGTGGTGGTGCTCGACACCGCCGAACTGGACTCGGCGATCACCCTGGGCGTGAAGCCGGTCGGCTCCACCCGCTCCGACGTGGCCTCCGGTTTCCTGAAGTACCTGCCGGAGGAGAAGGTCGAGGGCATCGAGAGCGTCGGCAACATCGCGGCGCCCAACCTGGAGAGGATCGCGGCGCTCGAGCCGGACCTGATCCTGGGGAGCGACATCCGCGACAGGGACCGCTACGACGAGCTGTCGAGGATCGCCCCGACCGTCTTCACCGAGACCACCGGCCACCCCTGGAAAGAGAACTTCCTGGTCCACGCCGACGCCCTCGGGAAGAAGGACGAGGCGCGGAAGGTCGTCGAGGCGTACGAGAAGCGGGTGGACGAGGTCACCGAGGCCCTCGGCGGACCGGAGAAGGCGAAGGACCTGACGGTGAGCGTGGTCCGCTTCGTGGAGGGCGCCGACACCCGCGTCTACGGCGAGAAGAACTACATCGGCACGATCCTCGCCGACATCGGCGTCGGCCGCCCGGCCGTCGTGAAGAAGGCCACCGACGGCTTCTCCGTGGACGTCAGCCCGGAGAAGGTCGACCAGGGCGACGCCGACGTCGTCTTCTACACCTCCTACGGCGACCCGGCGAAGTCCGGCGAGGAGAAGGCCGTCGGCGGCGCGCTGTGGAAGGGCATGGAGGCCGTGCGGAACGGCCGGGCCCACCGGGTGGACGACGAGACCTGGATCCAGGGCATCGGCTACACGGCGGCCGGGACGATCCTGGACGAGCTGGAGGAGCACCTCACCGCCGGGGAGTGACGGCGCGGACGCCGGGCGGGGGCGTCCGTCCGGACGCCCCGTTCACCCCTTCGGCCGGCGCGCGCGCCAGACCAGGTACAGGGCGCTGGCGACGGCCGCGGCGCGCAGCGTCCAGGGCCAGGCGCCGCCGACCGCCTCGCCCAGGCCGCCCTCGGCGACCGGCTCGCCCCAGCGGCCCTCCGCGCGGCCCCACAGCCACACCAGCGCGGCGGCGGCGACCGTGCCGGGCACGACCATCACCGCCCGCTTGGCCTCGGCGCGGCTCAGCCGCGGCGACCACCAGGCGGCCAGCCAGCCCAGGCCCAGCGGCACCAGCGAGCCCATCACCGCGCCCGCCACCAGCAGGGCCGCGGCCAGCAGCTCCACCACACCGCCCACGCGCGGGACGCCCGCGCCCTTCGCCGCGCGGGCGCGCCACAGCCGTGCCGGGGAACCGCCGGGTGCGGCGGGCGGCTCCGCGGCCGGGGACCCCGCGGTCCCCGTGCCCCCGCCGTCCCCCGAAACCTTCCCGGCCTCCCCTGCCTTCCCGGCGTCCTCCGGCTCCGTCCGGGAGTCGAGCAGCTCCGGCAGCTCGATCCCGCCGACGAAGCCGCCGACCTCCATCAGGCCGCCCTCGGCGTACCGGGGGACGCCGGGGTCCGCGCCCCACCCCTCCGGGCCGCTCCCGGCGGGCCCCGGCCCGCCCGGGGCGGCCGGGTGCGGCGGGGCGGCGGGCGGCGGGGCCGCCCGGCCCCCCTCCGCGGCGGGTCCCGGCTTCCTGGGCTGCGGGACGGTCACGCCCTCCTGGGCGACGACCTCCTCCGGCCGGCCGAGGGTGTTCAGGATCTTCCGCACCCCGGCCACGGTGTCCGCGCCGCCCGCCTCGGCGCGGCGCCTGTCGATGTCGGCGCGCACCCGGTTCACCAGGCTCGCCCGCTCGGCGGCCGTCATGCTCGTGCTGTGCGCCAGATCGCCGATCCGGCTCAGATAGTCGAAGACGAGTTGTTCGCTCTCGATCCCCACCGAACCCCCAGCGGCCGAACGGCACTTGGCTCCCGTACGTCCACGACCGTACCGCGCGCGGCTCCGGGCGGGGCGGATCGTCACAGGGGGCCGGTACGGTGGTGGGGATGACGACAGAGCCCGACGCACGCCGACGAGCAGCACCCCGCACGCTCGCCGACGAGCTGCGCTCCCGTCCCGACGAGGCGCTCGCCGAACTGCTGAGGGCCCGTCCGGACCTGCTCTCCCCCGTCCCCTCCGACCTCACCCAGCTCGCCACCCGCGCGGGCGCCCGCACCTCGGTGCTGCGGGCGCTGGAGCGGCTCGACCGGTTCTCCCTCCAGGTCGCGGAGGCGCTGGCCGTCGCCCCCGACCCCTGCCCGTACGGGACGCTGGCCGGCCTGCTGCCGGGCGGCGAGGCCCAACTGCCGCGCGCGCTCGGCCTGCTGCGCGAGAGGGCCCTGGTGTGGGGCGGCGACGACCGGCTGCGCCTGGTCCGCACCGCCCGCGAGCTCCTCACCCCGAGCGCCGACCGCCCCTCGCCGACCGGTCTGGGCCCGACGCTGGCCGAGGCCGCGTCGGGGATGTCGCCCGGCCGCCTCCAGGAGGTCCTGACCGCCGCCGGGCTGCCCACCACCCACGATCCGGTGAGCGCGCTGGCCGCCCTGACCGGGCTGTTCGCCGACCACGGGCGGATGTCCGCCCTGCTGGCGGAGGCCCCCGAGGAGGCGCGGGCGATGCTCGCCAGGCTGACCTGGGGGCCGCCCTACGGCGAGGTCGCCGAGCGTCCCTCGCCCCCGGCCCGCTGGCTGCTGGACCGCGGGCTGCTGCTGCCGGTGGGGTCCCGGACGGTCGTCCTGCCCCGCGAGGTCGCCCTCCACCTGCGCGAAGGGCGCGCCCACCGGCGCCTGGAGCCGCTGCCGCCCGCCCTGGAGCCGGCCCGCGCGCACACCCGGCGGTCGGTGGACGCCGCGGCGGCGGGGCAGGCGCTGGCCGCGCTCACGGTCGTGGAGGAGCTGCTGGCGTCCTGGGGCACGGCGTCCGGCGCCCCGCCGGTGCTGCGCGCGGGCGGCCTGGGCGTACGGGACCTCAAGCGCACCGCCGTCACCCTGGACGTGCCCGAGCCGGTCGCGGCCTTCTGGATCGAACTGGCCTACGCCGCCGGGCTGCTGGCCTCCGACGGCGAGGCCGACGAGCGCTACGCGCCCACCCCGGCGTACGACGAGTGGCTGGAGCGGCCGCCCGAGCGGCGGTGGGCGCGGCTGGCGGGCGCCTGGCTGGCGGCCACCCGGCTGGCCGGGCTGGTCGGCGAGCGCGACACGAGGAACCGGCCGCTGAACGCGCTCGGTCCGGGCCTGGACCGCGGTCCCGCGCCCGAGCTGCGCCGCCGGGTCCTGCGCCTGCTGGCCGAGTGCGCGCCGGACGGCGGCGGGGACGGCGGAGACGGTGAGGTGTCCGCCCCGGACGCCGACGCGGTGGCGGCCCGGCTGGACTGGGAGTGCCCGCGGCGCGCCGGCGGGGAGACCCGCGGCCGGATCGTGCGGTGGACGCTCCGGGAGGCGGAACTGCTGGGCGTCACCGGACGTGGCGCGCTGGCGTCGTACGCGCGCCCCCTGCTGGAGGCGGGCGCCGGGGCGGGCACCGCCGTGGAGCAGGAGGCGGAGCGGGTCCTGGACGAGGCCGCCGCCCGTCTCGCCCCGCTCCTCCCCGAGCCGCTGGACCACGTCCTGCTCCAGGCCGACCTGACGGCCGTGGCGCCCGGCCCGCTCCGGCGGCCCCTGGCCGAGACGCTGAACGTGCTCGCCGACGTGGAGTCCAAGGGCGGCGCGACGGTCTACCGCTTCACCCCCCAGTCCGTGCGCCGCGCCCTGGACACCGGGCGCACCGCCTCCGACCTCCACGCCTTCCTGGCCGCCCACTCCCGCACGCCCGTCCCGCAGCCGCTGGCGTACCTGATCGACGACGTGGCGCGGCGGCACGGGCGGCTGCGGGTGGGCGCGGCCGGCTCGTACGTCCGCTGCGACGACGACGCGCTGCTGGCCGAGATCGCCGCCGACCGCCGTGCCGCCGGGCTGGGGCTGCGGCTGCTGGCCCCGACGGTGCTGGCCGCCCAGGCGGACCCGGTCACGCTGCTGGAGAGGCTGCGCTCGATGGGGTACGCCCCGGCCGCCGAGTCCGCCGAGGGCGACGTGGTGGTCCAGCGCTCCGACGCCCTGCGCACCCCGCCGCGGACGGCGCCCGAGCCGGTTCCGGACGGCCCGCCGCGTCCCGACCGGCCGCTGCTGACCGCAGCCGTCCGCGCCATCCGCGCGGGCGACCTGGCGGCCGGCGCACCGCACCGCCCCGGCCGGTCCGCCCCCGCCGCCCCGGCCGGGTCCCCGCCGCGCACCGCCTCGGCCGACACCCTGTCCGTGCTGCGGTCGGCCATCGGGACGGGGACGCCGGTGTGGATCGGCCACGTCGACGCCGACGGGGGCGCCGGGCAGCGCGTCATCGAGCCCGTCCGCGTCGAGGGCGGCCTGGTCACGGCGTACGACCACACCGCCGAGGAGGTCCGCACCTACCCCCTGCACCGCATCACGGGCGCGGCGGCGCTGGCGGACGCGGACGGCTGAGACCGGCGCGGCCGGGCCCGGCCGCGCCCTCCCGGACACCGGCCGGTTCCCGGCCCGATGCGGCACACTGGACGGTCGGCCCCGCGCGCCGAAGGCAGTCGAAGGCAGGAGGACCCCCACGTGACCGGACCGCTCATCGTCCAGAGCGACAAGACCCTCCTGCTGGAGGTCGACCACGAGCAGGCCGAGGCGTGCCGCCGCGCCATCGCGCCCTTCGCCGAACTGGAGCGGGCCCCCGAGCACATCCACACCTACCGGATCACCCCGCTGGGCCTGTGGAACGCCCGCGCCGCCGGGCACGACGCCGAGCAGGTCGTGGACGCGCTGGTCACCCACTCCCGCTACCCGGTGCCGCACTCGCTGCTGGTGGACGTGGCCGAGACGATGGACCGCTACGGGCGGCTGCGGCTGCTCAGGCACCCCGTCCACGGGCTGGTGCTGGAGAGCACCGACCGGCCGGTGCTGGAGGAGATCCTGCGGTCGAAGCGGATCCAGCCGCTGGTCGGCGCCCGCATCGACCCCGACACCGTCGCCGTCCACCCCTCCGAGCGGGGGCAGATCAAGCAGGCGCTGCTCAAGCTGGGCTGGCCCGCCGAGGACCTGGCCGGCTACGTGGACGGCGAGGCGCACCCGATCGAGCTGGAGGAGGACGGCTGGTCGCTGCGCCCCTACCAGAAGCAGGCCGTGGAGAACTTCTGGCACGGCGGCTCCGGCGTCGTCGTCCTGCCCTGCGGCGCGGGGAAGACGCTGGTGGGCGCGGGGGCGATGGCCACGGCGAAGTCCACCACGCTGATCCTGGTCACCAACACCGTCTCGGCGCGGCAGTGGAAGAACGAGCTGGTCCGGCGCACCTCGCTGACGGAGGACGAGATCGGCGAGTACAGCGGCGCGAAGAAGGAGATCCGGCCGGTCACCATCGCCACCTACCAGGTGCTGACGACGAAGCGGAAGGGCGTCTACCCGCACCTGGAGCTGTTCGACTCCCGCGACTGGGGCCTGATCATCTACGACGAGGTGCACCTGCTGCCGGCGCCGGTGTTCAAGTTCACCGCCGACCTCCAGGCCCGCCGCCGCCTCGGCCTGACGGCCACCCTGGTGCGGGAGGACGGCCGCGAGTCCGACGTCTTCTCCCTCATCGGGCCCAAGCGCTTCGACGCCCCCTGGAAGGAGATCGAGGCGCAGGGGTACATCGCGCCGGCCGACTGCGTGGAGGTCCGCGTCGACCTCACCGAGTCCGAGCGGCTGGCGTACGCGACGGCCGAGGCGGAGGAGAAGTACCGCTTCTGCTCCACCACGGCCTCCAAGCAGCGCGTCACCGAGGCGCTGGTGCGCCGCCACGCCGGGCAGCAGACGCTGGTCATCGGGCAGTACATCGACCAGCTCGACGAGCTGGGCGAGCACCTGGGCGCGCCCGTGATCAAGGGCGACACCGGCAACGCGCAGCGCGAGAAGCTGTTCGACGCGTTCCGCTCGGGCGAGCTGTCGGTGCTGGTGGTCTCCAAGGTCGCCAACTTCTCCATCGACCTCCCCGAGGCCACGGTCGCCATCCAGGTCTCGGGCACCTTCGGCTCCCGGCAGGAGGAGGCCCAGCGCCTGGGCCGCGTCCTGCGCCCGAAGGCGGACGGCCACGAGGCCCGCTTCTACTCGGTCGTCGCCCGCGACACCGTCGACCAGGACTTCGCGGCCCACCGGCAGCGCTTCCTGGCCGAGCAGGGCTACGCCTACCGCATCGTGGACGCCTCGGAGCTGCTCGCGGACGAGCTGGACTAGCGGATCGGCTACCCTCCCCCTCCTCGGAACCGGAGGGGGAGGACGGTGCCCATGGACGGCGCGCGCGAGCTGTATCCGCCGATCGAGCCGTACGCGACGGGGATGCTCGACGTCGGCGACGGCCACCTCATGTACTGGGAGGTCTGCGGCAACCCGGACGGCAAGCCCGCCGCCGTCGTCCACGGCGGCCCCGGCGCGGGGTGCACGGACCGCGCCCGCCGTCTCTTCGACCCCGGGCGGTACCGGGTCGTGCTGTTCGACCAGCGCGGCTGCGGCCGCAGCACCCCGCACGCGAGCGACCCGGCGGCCGGACTGCGGCACAACACCACCTGGCACCTGGTCGCCGACATGGAGCGGCTGCGGGAGCACCTGGGCGTCGAGCGCTGGCTGCTGTACGGCGGCTCGTGGGGCTCCACGCTGATCCTGGCCTACGCCGAGCGGCACCCGGAGCGGGTGTCGGAGATCGTGCTCTCCGGTGTCACCACCACCCGCCGTTCGGAGATCGACTGGCTCTACCGGGGCGTCGGGCGGTTCTTCCCCGAGCAGCGGGAGCGGTTCCTCGCCGGGGTCCCCGACGTGCCGCGCGACGCGGACGGGGTCGCCCTGGCCGGGGCCTACGCGCGGCTGCTGGAGCACCCCGACGCCGCCGTGCGGGAGAGGGCCGCGGCCGGCTGGTGCGCCTGGGAGGACGCCGTCCTGTCCGGGGAGACGGGCGGCGGGGCGGGCCCCTTCGGCGGCCGTCCCTCCGCCGAGCAGCTCGCCCTGGTGCGGATCTGCGCCCACTACTTCTCGCACGGCGCGTGGCTGGAGGAGGGCGCTCTGCTGCGCGGCGCCGGGCGGCTGGCGGGCATCCCGGGCGTCCTGGTCCACGGCCGGTTCGACCTGAGCAGCCCGCCGGACACGGCGTGGGAGCTGGCCCGTGCCTGGCCCGGCGCGGAACTGACCGTCGTGGAGCAGGCGGGGCACCTCGGCGGTCCCGTCACGCGCGCCCGCGTCCTGGAGGCCCTGGACCGGTTCGCCGGCCGAACCCCGTGAGGTCCCGCGGGGCGGCCGCGGGACGTGGGGGCCGGTCCGTCCGCTCTCTCTCCCCCCGTCGGACGCCGCCTCCCCCACCCCGCGCCGACCGACCGCGCGACGTTCGTCCTCACCCCGGGCAGGAGCCGGTGGCCTTCACGGGCCCGCACGGCCGGTCCCCGGAGTGGTTCGGGGCGTGAGAGGCCGCCGGCGTCATGCCGCGTGCGCCACGAAGGACACGGACGTCTCCTCGTCCTCGATGGAAAGATCCAGTTTGGCGTCGAGAGCCCGCGCCAGCACACGCAGCAGCGCGAGGGTCGGAGTCACCGCCCCGCCCTCGATCCGCTCGATCTCGGCCTCGGCCATCCCCGCCCGCCGGGCCAGCTGTCCCTGGGAGAGCCCGAGAACGGTACGGCGGTCATACACGGCCTGCCCCAGCGCGATCGCCGCGCCGGCCTCGACATAGGCGGGATCGGCACGGTGCTCTTCCGGAATCAGCCACTGCGTGTGATAACCCCTGCTCACAGCTGCTCCTCCCACGCGCGGTGGTACGTCCTCCCGGCGGACGGATGTTCCGCCGCGCACTCCTTCTGTGCCCGGAGCGCTCGCTGTACCTGCGCCTCCTCCCGCATGCGGTTCTTGCGGAAGACGGTCAGCAACACGATACGGCGGCCGGGTGCCGGCCAGTAGCTGATCCGCACGGCCTCGCCTCCGAGGACGAAGCGCAGTTCCCGCACAGGGCCGTCAAGGTGCCTCGAATACGGTTCACCGAGCGTCGTCGGGTGTTCGGCCAGTCGATCGGCATGCCGCTCCACCACGCGGTAGTGCGGCATCGACAAGGTGTCCAGCCATTCCCGCACCTCGGGCTCCAGTTCGATCACCCAACGTTCTCGCATGGAGCCGACCGTAGGGAAACGATCTCCCCTCCGATCGTGTCATCGATTCTCCGCACCGTAACGAGTGATACCCGGATACGTCTTGACGTCTGATGCGGTACCTCTCCACGTCCCCCGTCGAACACGGTCTCTCCTCACCCCGGGCAGGAGCCGGTGGCCTTCACGGGCCCGCACGGCCGGTCCCCGGGACGGTTGGATGGGTACCCCCCGCTCGGAGCCGCCGGCCGAAGGCCCTTGGTGAGCGCCCTCGCGCGCCGAAGCCGGACCGAGGCAGGCGCGTCGCCGCTCCGCCCGCGTCACCGTCCCCGGCCCGCACCCGTCTGCCGCCCCCATCCCGGCTTCCGGGACCACGTGGGCCTCCGCCCGCACCGGGTACGCGGCACGGCCGTCTCCCGGCCGCCCGGTCCGCGTGCCCGGCCTCAGTTCCCGACCGGACGCTCGCCGGACGACGCCGCCCGGCGCGCACGGGGGGCCGGGAAGGGACGGGGCGTCGTCCGGTGACGCGGACCGCGCAGCCGCCACGCCGCGTACGCCGCCAGCCCCAGGGCGAGCAGCGGGTACGGGGAGGCGAGGGGCTGCTGCCACCAGGGGAGGCGGAGGTCGAGGTCGCCGGAGTGCGGGACGAGCCAGTGGGTGCGCGCCGCGAACAGCGCGGCGACCGCGCCCAGTACCCACCGGCGGCGGCCGGGCGGGACGGCGGCGGCCAGGACGGCGAGCAGGGGCACGCACCACACCCAGTGGTGGGACCAGCTGATCGGCGAGACCAGCAGCGCCGTGCCCGCGACGGCCAGCACCTCCCAGGCGGCCCGCCCGCGCAGGTGCGCGCGGCGGGCGAGCCACAGGCCCAGCAGGCCGGCGGCCGCCGCGGGCGCCAGCCACAGCGGCCCGGGCTCGGGGGTGTGGAGCAGGCGCGCGACCAGGCCCTGGAGGGACTGGTTGTCGACGATCCACGCCTTGCCGACCCGGCCGGTCTCGAACATCCGCCGCGTCCAGAAGTCCGCGCTCGCGCCGGGCAGGGCCGCCGCGCCCACCGCCGCCGTCCCGGCGAAACCGGCCAGCGCGGTCAGCCCGGCCCGGACGCGGCCGGTCAGCAGCAGGTGGACGGCGAAGATCGCGGGGGTGAGTTTGATCCCGGCGGCGACGCCGATGGCCAGGCCCTTGCCGCGGGCGCCGTCCGGGCGGGTGAGGTCCCACAGGACCAGGCAGGTCAGGGCGAGGTTGATCTGCCCGAAGACGAAGGTCTGGAAGACCGGTTCCAGCCACAGTCCCAGCGCGGTGGCGGCGATCAGGGCGGCGGGGGTGGTGCGGCGGCCGGCGAGGCGGAGGGAGAGGTGGACCAGCCAGGCGAGCAGCGCGGCGTTGCCGACGGCGACGAGGGTCTGGGCGAGGGGCAGGGGCAGCCAGGCCACCGGGACGAACAGCAGCGCGGCGAACGGCGGGTAGGTGGCGGGCAGGTCCCACTCGGTGACGGTGAAGCCGTACAGGTCGGTGCCGTCGAGGACGGCCCGCCCCTCGGCCCGGTAGACGAGGAGGTCCACCAGGACGTTCGGCTGGGCCAGGGTGACCGCCGCCAGCGCGGCGAGGGAGACGGCGAGCAGGGCGACGGCCGCGTACACGCGGCGGCGGGGGTCTGCGGGCACGGCTGGCACTCGGCCGCCTCCTGGTCGTTCCGGTCCGTCGGTGGTCCGCGGTCGGTGCCGCGGAGGCGACACTAACCGACGTCCCGGCGGCTCCCCGAACGGACGGGGCCGGACGGGCCGGGCGGGCGGGACGGGCCGGGCGCGGGGCCTTCGGCGCCCCTCACGCCGTGCGTCTGCGAGCCTTCTCCCGCCTCTCCTCCTCGTGCCGCTCCTCCTCCCGCACCTCGGCGTAGTCGCCGAGGACGGCGACCTCCAGGGCCGTGCCGAGGAAGACGGAGACCGCCCGGACGGCGTCGCCCAGCCGATGCCGGTGGTGGGGGTGGCCGCCGCGGTCCCCGAGCGCGCCGAGGGCGGTGGCGCCGGAGGTGTGGGAGGTGTGGGAGGTCCGGCCTGACGTCTGGTTGGGAAGGAATGCGCTGCTCACGGTCATGACCCCATGGTGCTTTCGCCCGATTGGTCTATATCCATCCTAGGGGTGGGCACGGATTCCGTCGCTCTGCGACCCGGGGCGCGGGACGCCCTGCCGGAGGCGGGCAATCCGGTCGTCCGCGGGGGCGGGTGGGGCTACAATCACGCGTCTGCCGCCTCCCGTGCCACGGTGACGTACGGCCCGCGGCCCCGCAGGCCGCCCGGGCCCGCCGTGCCGCCGGGGAGGAGCCGGCCGGTCGGCAACCGGCCGGCGGACCGCGCACCTTCCGGCGGCGACGCCCCCGCCGGCCCCCGCGGTCCTCCCGCCCGTCGTCCACCGCACCCGTGGTGCGGCGTCCCGCCCGCGCGGTCCGCCGTACCGCCGTGCGTGCTCCCCGCCGGAGGCCACACCGTGTCCACGCACGCCCCCGACCAGTCCGCCCACGCCCCCTCCCGTCCCTCCGCCGGCGCGCCCGCCGGCCCGCTGGAGCGCGAGCGCGCCCATCTCGCCGCCTCCCGGGCGGCGCTGCGCGCCATGCGGCACGACGTCGAGTCCCTCGACATCTCCGACGTCACCACCAACTGGGTGAACGCCCAGGTGCTCCAGCACCAGATCGAGGCCCGGATCGAGGCGCTCGCCGACCTCTCCGGCACCCCGCTGTTCTTCGGCCGCCTGGACCGCTCCGACGGCGCCCGCTACTACATCGGCCGCCGCCACGTCCACGACGCCGACGGCGACCCGATGGTCATCGACTGGCGCGCACCCGTCTCCCAGCCCTTCTACCGCGCCTCGAAGAGGGACCCGCAGGGCGTCGAGCTGCGCCGCCGCTTCGGCTACACCGGCGGCGAGCTGACCGCGTACGAGGACGAGCGCCTGACCGACCCGGACGAGGCCGAGCGGGTCAGCGAACTGCTCAGGCGCGAGATCGAGAGACCGCGCGTCGGCCCGATGCGCGACATCGTGGCGACGATCCAGCCCGAGCAGGACGAGATCGTCCGCTCCGGGATCGACGGCACGGTGTGCGTCCAGGGGGCGCCCGGCACCGGGAAGACGGCCGTGGGCCTCCACCGGGTGGCGTACCTGCTGTACGCGCACCGCGAGCGGCTGGCGCGCACCGGGACGCTGGTCATCGGCCCGAACCGGTCCTTCCTCCGCTACATCGAGCAGGTGCTGCCCGCCCTGGGCGAGCTGGCCGTGCGGCAGACGACCGTCGAGGACCTGGTCACCGGCGCCACGGGCGTGGAGGTGCGCGGCGCCGACGACCCGGAGGCGGCCCGGGTCAAGGGCGACGCCCGGATGGCGGAGGTGCTCCGCCGGGCCGTGCGCGCGGGCGTGACGATGCCGTCCGAGCCCTGCGTGGTGGTGCGCGGCTCGCGCCGCTGGCGGATCCCGGCGTACGAGCTGGAGGAGATCGTCCGCGAACTGCTGGACCGCGGCATCCGCTACGGCGCCGCCCGCGAGGCCCTGCCGCAGCGCATCGCGCACGCCGTGCTGACGCGGATGGAGAAGGCCGGCGAGGCGCCGGACGACCGGGTGCAGGACGCGGTGGCCCGCAACGCGGCGGTGAAGGCCGTCGTCAAGGCGGTGTGGCCGGAGGTCGACCCGGCGAAGCTGGTGCTGCGCCTGCTCTCCGACGCCGACTTCCTGGCCGGGTGCTCCGAGGGGATCCTCACCGACGAGGAGCGCAAGGCGGTCCTGTGGGCGAAGCCGCCGCGCGGGGTGCGGTCGGCGAAGTGGTCGGCGGCGGACGCCGTGCTGATCGACGAGGCCCAGGACCTGATCCGGCGGACGCCCTCGCTGGGCCACGTCGTGCTGGACGAGGCCCAGGACCTGTCCCCGATGCAGTACCGGGCGGTGGGCCGCCGCTGCACGACGGGATCGGCGACGGTGCTGGGCGACCTGGCGCAGGGCACCACCCCGTGGGCGACGGCGAGCTGGGCCGAGGCCCTGTCCCACCTGGGCAAGCCGGACGCGGTGGTCGAGGAGCTGACCCGGGGCTTCCGCGTGCCGCGCGAGATCATCTCCTACGCCTCCCGCCTGCTGCCGCACATCGCCCCCGGCCTGTCCGAGGCGACCTCGGTCCGCGAGGCGGCCGGTTCCCTGCGGGTGCGGCAGGCGGCGGACGGCGGGCTGGACGGCGCGGTGACCGCCGCCTGCCGGGAGGCGCTGGAGCGGGAGGGCTCGGTCGGCCTGATCGCCGCCGACGCCCGCGTGCCCGTCCTGGCCGCGGCGCTGGAGGACGCCGGGCTGCCGCACACCGTGCTGGGGCCGGGCGGGGAGGAGGCGCCCGGCGTCCGCCTCACCCTGGTCCCGGCGACGCTGGTCAAGGGTCTGGAGTACGACCACGTGGTCCTGGACGAGCCCGCCGCGGTGGTGGACGGCGAACCGGACGAGCGCACGGGCCTGCGCCGCCTGTACGTGGCGCTGACCCGCGCGGTCTCCGGCCTCACCGTCGTCCACGCCGCGCCCCTGCCCCGGGCGCTCGCCGCCGGGAGCGGGGACGGCCGCTGACGGTTCCCGCGTCCGGCCCCCGCGTCCGGCCGTCGCCGTGCCTTCGGCGGGGGCCGTTTCACCCCTCTCCCCGCGGGAACCCCGGGCGGACCGGACCGACCGCGCGACGGAGGCGAGGAACGCGATGGACCGCTACGACGTGGTGATCGTCGGCGCCGGAGCCGGCGCCAAGCTCGTCTGGACCTCGCTGGCCGGGTCCGGCCTCTCGGTCGCCGTGGTCGAGGAGGCCCTGGTGGGCGGGGACTGCCCGTTCCTCGCCTGCGTGCCCAGCAAGGCGATGCTGCGCTCGGCGCAGGTGTGGCGGACGGCGGACGATCCCGAGTGGGCGGGCCTGTTCACCGGGCGGGTCCCGGAGCGGGCGGCGTACGAGCGGACCGTCGCCCGGCGGGACCGGATCGTCCACGGCCGGGACGACACCGCCAACGCGGCCGCTCTGGAGGGGACCGGCGCGACCCTGATCCGGGGCTCCGCGCGGATCGTCCGCCCCGGCGTCGTGGAGGTCGGGGGCACCGAGATCGGCTACGGCGAGCTGGTCTTGAACACCGGCTCCGCGCCGGTGCGGCCCGGCATTCCCGGCCTGGACGGGGTGCCGGTGTGGACCAGCGACGAGGCGATGAGCAGCACCGCCGAGCGGCCCGAACTGGCCGTGGTGATCGGCGGCGGGCCGGTGGGGTGCGAACTGGCGTTCCTCTACGCCTCGTTCGGGTCGGCGGTGACGGTGGTGCAGCGGGCCGGCCGGCTGATCCCCCGTGAGGAGCCGGAGGCGTCGGGGGCCATGCTGTCGCTGCTGCACGAGCACGGCGTGGACGTACGCCTGGGAACCCAGGTGGTCCGCGCCGAACCGCACGCCCTCGGCGGCCGTTTGACGACGGACCGGGGCGACGTCTTCGACGCCTCGGTGGTGATCCAGGCCGCCGGACGGCGTCCCCGGTCGGACCGGGTGGGTCTGGAGGCCCTGGGCGTCGAGCCGGGCCGGGGCGGGGCCATCGAGGTGGACGAGCGCTGCCGGGTGGCCGGCGCCGAACACGTGTGGGCCGTCGGCGATGTCACCGGCGTCGCGCCGTTCACCCACACCGCCCACTACCAGGGGCGGGTGGTCGCGGCCAATCTGGCCGGCCGGGAGACCCGCGCCGACTACCGGGCGGTCCCCCGCGCCGTCTACACCCGTCCCGTCCTCGCCGCCGTCGGGCACACCGCCGCCTCCGCGCGCGAGGCGGGCATCGAACCGCTGACCGCGACCGCCCCGGTGACCCGGGCGGTGCGGGCCTCCATCGAGGGCGAGCCGGAGGGATGGCTCACCCTGCTCGCCCATCCCGGCACCGGTGCGGTCATCGGCGCCACCGCCTGGGGCGGCCGGGCCGAGGAGTGGATCTCGGAGGCCGCCCTGGCGATCCGGGCGGAGGTGCCGGTGGAGGTGGCCAGGGACGTGGTGCACCCGTTCCCCACCTTCGGCGAGGTTCTGGAGACACCGCTGTGGGAGCTGGCCGAGCGGCGGTGACGCCGCCTCCCGCGGGCAAGGGCGCCACGGCACGGTCCGCCGGGCTCCGGCATGGCGCGTGCGCAGCGCCACGACAGCGCCACGACGGTTCACGGTGACGCCGTTCATGTGCCGCGCCGGGCCATGCGCATCGCGGCGTCCGCCGGGGGCTTCCATGTCCGGCCCGGACGGGCAGCCCGGGGTGGCCTCGGTCCGGCGGCGGACCGCAGGGGCGGGACACCTGCCGGTGACGCCGGTTGGCTCCGCATGGAGCCGTTTGGCACCGGATCACGCCAGGTGGCGCCAGATGACACCAGATGGCACCTCGTGGCGCCACCGGAAATACACGGGACCGCGTGACGGCGCAACGGACCGAAGCTCACCTCTTTGCATTTCCGCAGGTAGAAAGGTTGTCTTCACATCCGGCCGCACAAGACGCCAGAAAGGCTTGCACGTAGCGCCAAGGTGGTGCCACCATAGCGTCATGGACCTCACTCCGTATGTCGACACCCTCCGCCGCGAACTCGCGGTGGCCGCCGAGGCCGGCGGCGACGAAGCCCGCGAGCTGGCCGAGAGGCTCGCCACTCCCCTGGAGTCGGCGGCCCGGCTGACCTTGCTCAACGTGCTCTCCGCCGCGATGGACGAGATCACCCGCGAACTCGCCCCCGGCTCGGTCGACGTACGGCTGCGCGGGCTCGACCCCGACTTCGTGGTGACACTGCCGCCCGCCGGCGGCGCCCCCGCGGAGCCCGCCGCGCCCGTCGAACCGGTCAGGGCCCCGGCCCCGGCCGACGGCGACGAGGGCGGCACCGCCCGCGTCAACCTGCGCCTGCCGGCACACCTCAAGGCCCGCGTCGAGGAGGCCGCGAGCCGCGAGGGCCTGTCGGTCAACGCGTGGCTGGTGCGTGCCGTGTCGGCCGCGGTCGACGGCGGCGCCCGGCCGCACGCGGCGGAGCGGACCCAGGCCGTCGGGCGGAGCATCACGGGCTGGGTGCGCTGACGGCACCCGGCCCGCGCCCGCACCGCCCCACCACCGCACCACCGCACCACCGCACCACCGCACCACCGCACCACCGCACCCGCGTTCACCCACACCACGTCCCACCAGCGGGGACGTTCCAAGGACTCAAGAGGACGGGACAGCCATGCCTTCTTTCGACACTCCCGAACCGATCTCGGCCACGGCGCACGTGGAGGCCGGTTCCATCCGTTTCACCGCGGGTGACCGCTCCGACACCGTCGTCGAGGTGCGGCCCCGCGACCCGGAGCGGGACCAGGACGTCCGCGCCGCCGACCGGACCGAGGTCGCGTACGCGAACGGCACACTGACCGTCAGGACGCCCGGGCAGCGCCACCCGCTCGGCCGCACCGGCACCGTCGACGTGACGGTCGAGCTGCCCACGGGCTCGCAGGTCGAGATGACCGGCGCATGGGCCCAGGTGCTCGGCGAGGGGCGGCTCGGCGAGGTCCGCGTGAAGACCTCCTCCGGCGACGTCCGCCTCGACACCACCGGCCCGCTGAAGCTGACCGCCTCCCACGGCTCCATCACCGTGGAGCGGGTCGAGGGCATGGCCGAGATCACCACCAGCTCCGGCAGCCTGCGCGTCGGCACCGTCGACGGCCCCGCCGTCCTGAAGAACTCGCACGGCACCACGATCGTCGGCGCCGCGACCGGCGACCTGCGGGTGAGCGGCGCCAACGGCGACATCCACATCGCGCGCGCCGGGGCCTCGGTCGCCGCCACCACCGCCCACGGCGCCCTGCGCGTGGGCGAGGTGGCCCGCGGCACGGTCCACCTGGAGACCTCCTACGGCGCCATCGAGGTCGGCATCCGTGAGGGCACCGCCGCCTGGCTCGACGTCAGCTCGGACTCCGGCCAGGTGCGCAACACGCTCACCCCGTCCGACGCCCCGGAGGAGACCGCGGACACCGTCAAGGTCCGCGCCCGCAGCCGGTACGGCAACATCGACATCCTCCGCGCCCGGGCCTGAGCGCCGCGTCCCCGCACCGGCCCCGTCCCCGTCCACTCCGCCCTCCGAACGGAGAACCCCATGCCTTCTTCTGTCATGCCCACGACTACCGGAGCCGGCGGTCGCACGTTACCGGCCGCCGTCTCCGCCACCGGTCTGCGCAAGTCGTACGGCGACAAGACCGTCCTCGACGGCATCGATCTGTACATCCCGGCCGGCTCGATCTTCGCGCTGCTCGGACCCAACGGCGCGGGCAAGACCACCACCGTGCGCATCCTGTCCACGCTCATCGACCCCGACGGCGGCCGGGCGCAGGTCGCGGGCCACGACATCGCTACCGACCCGCAGGCCGTACGGGCCGCGATCGGCGTCACCGGGCAGTTCTCCGCCGTCGACGGACTCCTCACCGGCGAGGAGAACATGCTCCTCATGGCGGACCTCCACCACCTGCCCGGGCGCGAGGGGCGGCGGGTCGCCGCCGGACTGCTGGAGCGGTTCGGCCTGGCGGAGGCGGCGAGGAAGCCCGCCGCCGCCTACTCCGGGGGCATGAGGCGCCGCCTCGACATCGCCATGACCCTGGTCGGCGGCCCGCGGATCATCTTCCTCGACGAGCCCACCACCGGCCTCGACCCGCGCAGCCGCCACACCATGTGGCAGATCGTCCGCGAGCTGGTCGCGGGCGGCGTCACCGTCCTCCTCACCACCCAGTACCTGGAGGAGGCCGACCAGCTCGCCGACCGCATAGCCGTGCTCAACGACGGCAGGATCGCCGCCGAGGGCACCCCCGAGGAGCTGAAGCGGCTGGTCCCCGGCGGCCACATCCGGCTCCGCTTCTCCGACCCGTCCGCGTACCGGTCCGCCGCCTCCGCGCTGCGCGGGGCCGACCTCCCCCATGGCGCCTCGCGCAAGGGAGACGCCCCCGCCGACGAGGCGCTCACGCTGCGGATCCCCAGCGACGGCACCCAGCGCGAGCTGCGCTCCATCCTCGACTGGCTGGACTCGGCCGGCATCGAGGCGGACGAGCTGACCGTGCACACCCCCGACCTCGACGACGTGTTCTTCGCCCTGACCGGCGGCACCGACCAGTCCAGGAAGGCTGTCCGATGAGCTCCCTCTCCCTCGCCGTGCGCGACTCGTCCACGATGCTGCGCCGCAACCTCCTGCACGCGCGGCGCTACCCGTCCCTCACCCTGAACCTGCTGCTGACGCCGGTCGTCCTGCTGCTGCTCTTCGTCTACGTCTTCGGTGACGTGATGAGCGCGGGCATGGGTGGCGGCGCCGACCGCTCCGCGTACCTCGCCTACCTCGTGCCGGGCATCCTGATGATGACCGTCGGGAGCGCCGTGGTCGGGACCGCGGTGTCCGTCTCCAACGACATGACCGAGGGCATCATCGCCCGCTTCCGCACAATGGCGATCCACCGCGGGTCCGTGCTCGTCGGGCACGTCGTCGGCAGCGTGCTGCAGTCGGTCGCCGGCGTGGTCCTGGTGGGTGCCGTCGCCGTGGCCATCGGCTTCCGGGCCGTGGACGCCACGGCCCTGGAGTGGCTGGCGGCGTTCGGGCTGATGGCGCTGGTCGCCCTGGCGCTCACCTGGATCGCGGTCGGGATGGGCATGGTCAGCCCGAACGCCGAGGCGGCCGGCAACAACGCGATGCCGCTGATCGTTCTGCCGCTCATCTCCAGCGCCTTCGTCCCGGTCGACGCGATGCCGGGCTGGTTCCAGCCGATAGCCGAGTACCAGCCGTTCACGCCGGCCATCGAGACCCTGCGCGGGCTGCTGCTCGGCAGCGGGATCGGCCACAACGGGTGGCTCGCGGTCGCCTGGTGCGTGGCTCTCTCCGTGCTCGGCCACCTCTGGTCGAAGGCGGTCTTCGACCGCGACCCGAAGTAGCCGGGACGGCCGCGCGGGCCGCCTCCCGCGGCTCGTCCCCGCCCGGGGGCGGCGTGCTCCGGCACCGCGTCGGCGTACGCCGCCCCGCCCGCGTTCCCGGCCGCCCGGACCCGTGCCCGCGGGGGAGCCTTCCCGGCCTTCCCGTGTCGCCCGTCGGAGTGTCGTGACCGGCGATTTCGCCGATGCGGCGGGCGGAAGCGGGCGGTAATGGTGTGCGGTGGCCCCCACGGCCCGATCCCCCCACACCCCTGTGCATGCCCTCCGGAGGACCCCATGCGCATCCCCCGTGTCCTGACCACCGCCCTGCTGGCCCTCGGGCTGGCGTTCACCGTACCCGCCCCCGCGTCCGCCGCCGGGGAGAACTCCGGAAAGACCGCCGGGGAGAACTACGTGGCCCTCGGCGACTCCTACTCCTCCGGCACCGGCGCCGGCGACTACTCCGACGTGCTGTGCACCCGGAGCCGCAACGCCTACCCGGCCCTGTGGGCCCGAAGCGGCGCACCCGCCTCCTTCACCTTCGCCGCCTGCGGCGGGGCCACGATCCCCGACGTCCTGAACAACCAGGTCCAGCACCTGAGAGCGGACACCACCCTGGTGAGCATCAGCATCGGGGGCAACGACTCCGGGTTCGCCTCCATCATGCTGAGCTGCGTGCTCTCCACGCAGACCGCCTGCGAGCGGAGACTGGACGAGGCCGCCGAGTACGTCCGCACCGAACTCCCCGGCGAGCTGGACGCCCTGTACGCCACCATCCGCGCCCGCGCCCCGAGGGCCGAGGTCGTCGTCGTGGGGTACCCGCACCTCTACAAGGAGGGCGGCTTCTGCCTGGGCATGGGAGCCGGCAAGCGCACGGCCGTCAACGACGGGGCCGACCTGCTCAACGAGGTGATCGCCGACCGGGCCGCCGCGGCCGGGTTCGCCTTCGCCGACGCCCGTCCCGCCTTCGCCGGGCACGAGATCTGCACGAGCGACCCGTGGATCAGCGGCTCCAACATCCACCCCACGGCCGAGGGCCACGAGAAGGGCTACCTGCCCGCCTTCGAGGCCGCGGCCTCCTGACCGGACCGGGTGCCGGGGCCGTGCGGTCCCGGCACCCGGTGCCCGCCTCCGGCCGGGGCCGTTCCGGCCCGGGGTCCTCGGTGAGCCGGCGGAACAGCTCCTCCCGCTCGGTGCCGCCCCACAGCAGGCCGCCCGGCGCGGGACGGCAGGTGTGGCCGGCTCCGTGCCCCTCCAGTCCGCACTCCGGTGTCCGGGATCCCGCCACGCCCGGGTGGAACAGGGCGTGGGCGGCCTCGCGCAGCTCCTCCGCGTCCGCGGCGGCGTCCGTGCCGGTGTCCGAGCCGGCGTGTCCGCCGGTGTCCATGGCGGGGCGGTCAAGCGCCCGCCGCCGACAGCCGGCCGGGCCCGCCCCGGTTCAGGCGTCCAGCAGTTCGCGCCAGACGCGGACCGCCTCGGGGGAGACCGGGGCGTCCCAGCCTCCGGCGCGGGCCGCGCCGCCGATGTGGAAGGCCGTGACGCCCGCGCCGAGCAGCCCGGGGACGTGGTCGAGGGCCAGTCCGCCGCCGGCCATCAGGCGCGGCAGGTAGCCGGGCTCGCCGGCCGCCGTGCGGGCCGCCTCGGCGCAAAGGACGTCCAGGCCCGCCGTCACGCCGTCCGCCGATCCGGCGGTGAGGCAGGTGTCCAGGCCGGGCAGGCCGTCGAGCCGGCTGCGCAGGGCGGCGCGGTCGGCGCAGTGGTCGATGGCGCGGTGGAAGGTCCAGCGGCAGCCGGGGACGGCGTCGAGGAGGGCGGCGATCGCGGCGAGGTCGGGGCCGCCGGTGCCGTCGAGGAAGCCGAGCACGAACTCCTCGGCGCCCTCGGCGCGCAGTCGCCGGGCCTGTTCGCACAGGGCGTCCAGCGCCTCGGGACCGCCGGCCGCGAACCCGTCGGACGCGCGCAGCATCACGCGCACGGGCAGGTCGACGGCGGCCCGGACGGCGGCGAAGGTCTCGCGGGAGGGGGTGAGTCCGCCGGCGGCCATGTTCCCGGCCAGTTCGAGGCGGTCGGCCCCTCCGGCCCGTGCTGCCGCCGCGTCCCGCGCGTCGAGGGCGATCACCTCGAGAATTGGTCTAGACATGCAGGGGAGCCTGCCATATCGCCGGACGCGGCGGGAGGGCGCGGCACACAATGGCCCCCATGACCACTCCGGAGAACCGCCATCCGGCCCATGACGACCTGCGCGAGCGCTGGGTCCGCACCCTCCTGACCGTCCGCCGCCCGGAGGCCGACCTCCCGTCCGGCACCCCCTCCCCGTACGCCTACGCCGACGACCTCCTCGCCCGCTGGGCCGAACCCCACCGCCGCTACCACACCACCGACCACCTGATCGCCGTGCTGGACCGGGTGGGGCTGCTCTCCTCTCACTGCGAGGGGCCGGAGGCGGTCGCCGCCGTCACGCTGGCGGCCTGGTTCCACGACGCCGTCCTCCTCCCGGACCGCTCCACCAACGAGGACCGCAGCGCACGCCTGGCCGAACGCGCCCTCCCCGAGGCGGGCGTCTCCCCGCAGCTCACCGCCGAGGTCGCCCGGCTGGTCCGCCTCACCGCCACCCACGACCCGGCGCCCGGCGACACCGGCGGCGAGGTGCTCTGCGACGCCGACCTCGCCGTCCTGGCCGGGACGCCGCAGGAGTACGCCGCCTACGCCGCCGCCGTCCGCGAGGAGTACGCCTTCGTCCCCGACGACGCCTTCCGCGCCGGCCGCGCCGACGTGCTGCGCCGCCTCCTCGACCTGCCGGCCCTGTTCCGCACCCCCTACGGCCGCGACCACTGGGAGCACGTCGCCCGCCGCAACATGGCCACGGAACTGGAGCTGCTGCTCTCCTGACGCGCCGCCACGCGGACGGGAGGGGCCGCGCGGCGGCACGCGCGACCTCGGACCCTCCCGTCCGTCCGCGTGGCGGCGCGTCAGCGGGGCAGGACCAGGCCCCGGTCGGCCGCCTTCGCGTAGACCGCCGCGGCGACGGCGATGTCGTGGACGCCCATGCCGAAGGGGTTGACGACCACGCGGTCGCGGTCGGTCACCGGACGGGTGTAGGAGCCGGAGACCAGGGTGGGGAGGTCGGCGTCGACGGCACGACCGGCCGCGGGGGCGGGTTCCCCTGGAGCGCCGACCCTGCCGGCGCGGGCGAGGGTGCCCAGCAGGCGGTGGGTGTCGTCGACGATGAGGTCCCAGTCGTCGACGAAGAGGTGGTCGCAGCCCAGCAGGAGGCTCTCGGCGGCGTCGTCCAGCGAGACGTTGACGAAGGTGCCTCCCTCGGGGACCCAGTCCAGTTCGACGTAGGGATCGGTCGTGGTGGTCACCGCGAAGGTCACCCGGGCCCGTTCGACCGCGGTCCGGGCGTCGGGGGCCACGGTGACGGCGACGTCCGGGAGGGCGGCCCTCCAGGCGGTCGCCGTGGACCGGGCCCGCGACCGGTCCAGGTCGAACAGGACGATCTCCTCCAGCGCCGGACAGTGGTCGACGAGCAGTTCCCGGTGGGTCTCCGCCTGGCGCCCGCAGCCGAGGAAGGCCACCGTGGTGAGAGTCGCCGGGTCCCGCACCGCCCGCACCGCCGCCAACGACACCCCCGCGGTGCGCAGTGCGCTGATCCGGGCGCCCTCCATGACGCACACCGGGTGCGCGGTCTCCGGGTCGTTCAGGATGATCAGGCCTCCCGCGCGCGGCAGTCCGTACCGGTGGTTGCCCAGCGAGGCGTTGATGATCTTGCAGCCGTACGCTCCGCCGGCCCAGGCCGGGAGGACGAGGCTCCGCGCCGAGGCGCCGGTGGGCGTCGTCCACCGCAGTGCGGTCTCGGGGGCGATGCCGGCCTCCTTGCGCCGGAACGCCAGCAGGGTGTCCCGGACCAGGTCGACGATGGGCAGGTCCGCGCAGAGTTCCGCCACGTCGGCGCCGCTGAGGTAGGTGATCGGGGACGGGGTTCGTGCGGTCATGCGTTCACTGTCTCCTCGGTGGAGGCTCGGTCGAGCAGGTCGAGCGCGGCCGCGACGGTCTCGTCGGTGCCGGCCGGGTCGCCGATGGGGACGTTCTCGTTCAGCCGGGGGTACTTGTCGCCGCTGTCCGGGCACAGGCAGGCCAGTTCGCGCAGCGTCGGATCGAGCGAGGCCCGCACGACCGCGGCCAGGACCGCCGCGCCCCCGCTGCCGCCGAGCGACAGCCCGGTCCGTTCCCGGATGCGCGAGCAGGCGGCGGCCGCGTCGGCGTCCCGGAGCCGGACGACGTCGTCCCAGTGGTGCCGCTCGATGAAGCGGGAGACCCGTCCGGAGCCGAAACCGGCCAGTTTGTGGGGGCGGTGGGCGGGGGTTCCGCCCATGGCGGCCGAGCCGACGGCGTCGACCGCGACGATCCTGGTGGCCGGTGCGCGGCGACGCAGGAAGGAGGCGACCCCGGCGAGCGTGCCGCCCGTCGACACGGCGACGGCGACGGCGTCGTAACCGCCCTCGGGGGCGGCCTCGACCAGTTCGGCGGCGGTGTGGGTCTCGTGGACGCCGGGGTTGGCGGGGCTCTCGTACTGGTTGGTCCACACGGCCCCGCCGTCCTGCTCCAGGATCTCCCGCACCGCCGCGAGCCGGGCGTCCAGGGTCGTGCCGCCCGGGGCCTCGCGGACCGTCACCACCTCGGCCCCGTAGGCGATCATGCGGTCGACGCTGGCCTTCGGGGTGCTGGGCTCGACGACCAGGGTGCAGGCGTACCCGCGGGCTCGGCAGAGTCCGGCCAGCGCCACGCCGAGGTTTCCCGAGGTGGACTCCACCACCCGCAGTCCCGGGCGCAGTTCGCCGGATTCCTCCAGGGCGTCCAGGAGGGCGGCGGCGGTGCGGGCCTTGATCGAGCCGAAGGGGTTCTCGGCCTCCAGCTTGAGCCAGATCCGCACGGTCCGGTCGTCGAGCGGGACGACGACCGGCCGTACGGGTGTGCCACCGATCACCGGGTCCTCGTCGAGGGGGCCCGGGAACGCGTTCCGTTTCCTCACCGCGCCCCGTCCCCGGACGTCGTCGCCCCGTGCGGCGCCGCGCCGGTCCCGCCGTACCGCCCGGCGCCCACCGCGCCGTGCGGGGAGGGCCAGACCCGGACGCCGTGCTCCCGGAAACGGGGCAGCGAGGAACAGATCATGGTGCGCAGCAGCCAGCGGTCGGTGCCGTCGTTCCGGGCCTGGAAGGGCGTCCGGGCGTGCACGGTGCGCCGGTTGTCGAGCAGCAGCAACTCCCCGGGCGCCAGCGCGTGCTCCACGCGTTTGGCGTCCAGTTCCGCGGCGAGCCGGCGCAGC
The DNA here is from genome assembly GCF_039533345.1 of Streptomyces glaucosporus. Taxonomy (NCBI): domain Bacteria; kingdom Bacillati; phylum Actinomycetota; class Actinomycetes; order Kitasatosporales; family Streptomycetaceae; genus Streptomyces; species Streptomyces glaucosporus. The sequence continues at coordinate 260,687 of NZ_BAAATJ010000002.1, forward strand.
GCCCGGGCCTCCTCCCCGTCCGGCCGGCCGGCGGGGCCGAGGTAGTGGGCGTCGTAGCAGATCTCCGGGGCCTCGGCCGGCCCCCACAGCACGGCGGTGGCGGTGGGGCTGCGGTCGGCCATCTCGTGGGCGGTGTCCGGTTCCATCAGGAAGACCGGCCGGCTCAGCACCTCCCGCACCTCGTCGGGCAGTTCGAGGTCGCGCGCCGAGACGAAGCGCGTGTGCGCCGCGGCCTCGCCGCGCAGGCACAGCAGTCCGAAGTGGTCGCACCGGTCGGGGCTGAACCCGTCCTCGACGTGCCAGTCGAGCATGCCGCTGCTGCTCTCGCTGGTCTGCGTGTGCTCCATGCTGGGGACCGGGACGACGTGCTGGACCAGGCGGCCGGAGTAGAAGGTGCTGAAGGTGAACGGTTCGCCCAGCTGTAAGGAGACGCCCAGCAGGCACAGCGCGGCGGCCTGGGCCGGTCCGGTCAGGGGCTCCGCCGACCCCCTCGGGCCGGGGCCCCACTCCTGGTCCGCCGGGAGCAGGCCGCTCACCAGCAGGGCGTCGTGACCGGCGCCCCTGCGGTGACGGTGCAGGGCGCGCAGCAGGCGGGTCGGGAAGGCGGGAGTCAGGGCACAGGCGAGCTCGGTGACGCCGTCGGCGTCGAGCTCCGCCACGTCCTCCGACCGGGTCAGGTCCGAGGCCGCCTCCCACAGCGCCTTCGTCTCCTCGGGTGTGAGGCGGATCGTCTGCTCTGCGGAGAGTCGCGCGGACATTACGGCTCCTCGTTCAGGGGTGGGTGGACACGGAGCGGGCAGCGCCAGGAGTCCGGGTCGACCGGGGCTCCGGAGAACCCCGGGGCCTGCGGATCGTCCAGGGTGGCCGGCAGGGCCGGATTGACGTGCCCCTGCAGGCGCGCGTCGCGCTCCCGGATCCTGTTCTGGAAGCGCAGGAACTGTTCGTCGGCGGGGAAGTTGGCGCGGTCCTGCTCCGGCGGGTTGAAGATCAGGGTCGTCCAGCCGAAGCGGCGCGCGTACCGGGTCGCCCCGGGGTAGAGGGTGACCACCAACTGGCCCAGTCCCGCCACGGACAGGGCGAAGTCGGCGTCCCGCGGCTCGGTGGAGAAGCGTCCGTCCCAGGGAACGTCGTCCAGGTCGTGCAGGTGCTGCAGGAAGGACCACAGCCGTCGGTCCCACTCCCCCTCGTCGGCGATCGCCCGGGGCTCCAGGAAGCTGACGACGTAGGTGTACAGGTCTCCCATCCGCAGGCGCACCCGGGCGAAGTACCGCAGGTCGGCGAGGACGTGCTCGGGCGATCGCGGGTCGTCCATGTCGGGCAGCACGTTGAAGAGGTAGCTGCCGTCCCGGAACGCCGAGCGCGCGCCCAGGCAGGGGAACGGACTGCCCAGCACCACGGACCGCAGCTGTTGCTCGATGAGTTCGCGCACGGGACCGGGCACCCGCTCCGTGTGCTCCGCGGGGAGGGCGGGGTACTCCGTGCGCCGACGGGCCGGTGACAAGGTGACCTCCTGGTGGGTGGGCGGGCCCGCCGGGCCCGCCCCCGGCCGGGGCGGGCCCTCGGTTCGGCGGCGAGGCGACTACCCGAAGTAGTCCTCGAGACCGCCCTCCCGTGAGATGTCGAGCGTGACGCAGTGGAAGCCACCGCCGAGCACCCGCTGGTGGCGCAGCCGGTGCGGCAGCACGGAGATGCCCTTGCTCTCCAGGGCCTTGGCGAGGGCGGGCTGGTCGCCGTCGACGATGGCCAGTTCGGGGTTGACCATCAGCAGGTTCATGCAGATCCAGGTCTCGCTCAGGGTGTACGGCAGCGCCGTCTCGGTGGGCTCGGGCTCGGGGCACCACAGGATGTCCCAGTCGCGGAAGGCCTCCGGCACCTCGTCCTCGGCGATCCGGGCCGGGTTGAGCATGACCAGCCCCGGCCGCAGCACGGCGATGGTGCTGTCGATGTGGGTGTAGCCGTAGACGTCCCGCAGCGGGTGGACGCGCAGGGTGGGATCGACCATCCGCAGTGTGGACCTGAGCCACTTCAGGCCCATCTCGTTGCCGCTGCGCGACACCTGGTAGAAGAGGTCCCGGCCGACGCGCAGCACGTTCGCGGCGTCGAACACCGGCTCGGCCTCGCCCAGCAACGGCCGCCCCTCCTCGTCCCACTCGTACAGCTCGTCCTTGAGCTGCGGGCGGGGCGCGGCGATCCACGAGGCGCCCTCCAGCATGTACCGCTGGAACAGCGGGCGGAGGTTGAAGATCTCGAAGTAGCGGGACCTCATCGGGCTGGGCGCCTCGATGACGGTGGAGCCCACCACGAGCGTGATGTCCCGGGGGCAGTAGGAGATGTAGCCGTCCGCCTCCCAGTACGGCGAGGCGAAGGAACGGGAGTGGTCCACGGCGGGGGGACGGTGGGTGGTGACGCCCAGCCCCCGCAGGGTCTCGGCCAACTGCTCCAGGTCCTCGTTGGACTCCTCGACGACCCGCTTCGGGAACTCCCCGGCCTCGACCTGCCGGAGTTCGTCGGGCGTCATGGTGGGGTAACAGGCCAGCCATGCCGACGGGTCGCTCATCCGGGGTATGCGCGCGTGGGTGGCGTCCCCGACGATGATCTCCTTGAGCGGGGTGAACTCGTCCCAGGAGTTGACGGGAGGAACGGCACTGGTCATGGTTCTCCTCTTCTCCTCATTCCCTTGGGTCCCGAGGTGACGGGACGTCCGGTGGGTCAGACGGTGTTCGGACGCCGACGGCGGGACGCCGACGCCCGGTGGCGGCCGGTGTGGGCGGCGGGAGGCTCAGACCGCGGCGGCGCGGACCATCTCCCGGCCGAGAGCCCGCAGGTACCGGGTCTCGTGGCTGCGGTTGCCCTTCAACGACCACTCGCGTTCCGCGCCGAGCAGCTCCATGGCGGCGGTGGCGAAGACGTAACCGGGCAGGGCGTCGAGCTCGGCGCCGGTGAGCGGGGCGTGCTTCCGGTAGAGGCGGGTCAGCAGGTCGACGCGCTCCGGGAGCGTGCGGGGGTCCTTGTGCATCAGGTTGACGGCGGCCATGGCCAGGTCGTGGATCCGCGCGTAGCGGTTGGAGACGGCGAAGTCGAGGATGGCCAACTCCCCCGAGCGGGTGCGCATCACGTTCGCCTTGGTCAGGTCACCGTGCGAGAAGGCCTGCGGGAGCCGGTCCGCCCGCAGCGCGCGGAAGGCGTCGACGGCGGCCGTCACCAGGGCGCGGTCCTCCGCCTCCAGCAGCGGGACCATCTCGGCGGCGAGGGTCTCGATCCTGGGGACCGCCCACCAGTCGTGGACGTGTTCCGGGGCGAAGTCCAGGGAGTGCACGCGGTGCAGTTGTCCGACGATCTCCTCGATCTCGAGGTCGCTCGGGTGTTCGTCGGCTTCCAGGAAGGTGGTCCCGTCCACCCTGTCCATCACCATCAGCCGGTTCCCGGAGGGCTCGTGGTGGAGCAGCGGCGAGCCGTCCGCGTGGTACACCCCGGGATGGGCCACCCCGGCCTCCAGCACCCGCCGGACCACCTCGACGTAGCGCGCGCACATGGCCGGGGTGCGGGCGGAGTTGAAGACCTTGACGACATAGCCGCCGTTCTCGGTGTCGACCATGATGTTGCAGTCGTCGTAGCCGACGTCCGAGACGCGGGTGGCGACCACGGTCCCCAGGGAGCACACGCGGGCGGCCCAGCGCACCAGGTCGTCCACGAGCCGGGGCGCGTGGATGCGCCGCAGCGGGTCGGGCGGGTTGTCGATCACGGCGTCGTCCCCCGTTCCCGGAGGAAGACCACCAGCAGCCCGGCGGCGGCGACGGTCACCAGCGCGCCGGCCACGTGGAAGGGCGCGGTGAGGGTCAGGGCGTCGGCGATCGCTCCACCGGCCAGCGCGCCGACCATGCCGCTGCCGTACAGCACGATGCGGTGCGTGCCGGTGACCCGGCCCAGGACCTCCCGCGGGGCTTCCCGCTGGCGGGTGGAGAGCGCCACCACGTTCCACAGGGCGAAGCCGCCGCTGCTCACCGCGAGCATCGCGGCCGCCACGTACGGGCTGTCGCTCAGCGCGATGACGACGGCGGGCAGTCCGGACAGCAGGGTTCCGGTGACGAGCACGGTGTGCGGCGCGAAGCGCTCCGCGAGCCGTTCGGCTCCGAGGGCTCCGGCGGTGCCGCCGACCGCTCCGGCCGCCAGCAGCAGACCGAAGCCGGCCTCCGGCAGTCCCAGGACGTTCCCGCTGTACACGACCAGGACCGACCACCACGCGGAGTCGGCGAAGCAGATCGCCGCTCCGGAGCAGGTCACCGCCGCCAGCCGCGGGTTGCCCAGCAGCCAGCGCACCCCTCCCAGCAGCTCGGTCCGCAGCGGCGGGCGCTTGCCGTCCGGCCGTTCCACCGCCACGGTGGAGGCCGCCTTGGGCAGTGTCAGCACCAGGACGGCGGCGATGAGCAGCGCCGTCGCGTCCACCGCCACCGGCACGGACACGGCCGCGGCGAAGAGCAGCGCCCCGAGCAGCGGACCGATGAACTCGTTGCCGACGATCTCGGTGCCGATCAGCCGTCCGTTGGCGCGTTCCAACTGCGCCTCGGTCACCAGCCTCGGCAGGATGCTGTGCGAGGCCGTGTCCCGGAAGGTCTCCGCCACCCCGATCACGAAGGCCGTCCCGGCCAGCAGCGGGATCGTCACGGCGTCCAGGAGGAGCACCACCAGCAGGGCGGAGAGCATCACCACGCGCAGCGCGTCCGCCGCCGCGACCACCCGGGCGGGCGGGTAGCGGTCGGCGACCAGCCCCGCGCCGAGCCCGAACACCAGCCAGGCGCCCTGCTGGCAGGCGGTGATCAGGGCCACCCCGAAGGCGTTGTCGGAGACGGAGGCCGCGATGAGGGGCAGCGCGGCGGCACGGATGCCGTCCGCGACGTTGACGGCGGCGGCCGAGGTCCAGAACCTCCAGAACGGGGCCCCGAGCCGCCTCGCCGCGAGGGTGTCGGTCACCACCGCCGCCCTCCGTCCTGCCCGGTCCGGCCGGCCGCCCGCGGTCCGTCCGGGTACCTGACGCTCCCCCACTGGCCGCCGTTGTGGTGGTGGATGATCGTGGGGACCGAGCGCGGGCAGACCTTCGACCAGGCGCCGGCGGGCTCGCCGTCCACCACGAAGAAGCCGATGCTCACCTGCGTGGCGGGGAAGGAGAGCGCGTCCCGGGCGTCGTTCAGATGGGGGAAGGGCACCGTCCCCGGGGGGATCAGCCGCTGCAGCACGTGGGGGGCGTCGAGGTTCTCGGCGGCCGCGCGCAGCGCCGACCGGAACTCCCCCTCGTCCATGTCCGCTCCCAGCCGCACCCCCTGGCTCAGGCTGCCGATCGACGGCTTCAGCACCAGGTCGGTGTGCGCGCCGAAGGCGGCCTCGCCGTCGGCGAGCGCCTCCGGTGTCAGCAGCCACGTCTCCGGGATGCGGCGGCGCACCAGTTCGGCGGCGGCGGGCGACAGCAGTCCGCGCCGGGCGGCCTGGTGCAACAGGCCGAACGTGACCTTCTGCGCCTGCCACTCGGCGCGGAAGCCGGTGGTGAGCACGACGGCTCCGTCGACCGCGGCGTCCAGGACGGGCCGGGCGGAGTCGGGGTCCTGCGGCATGTCCTCCAGCAGGAACTCGCGGTGCACCACGTCGACGGGCCTGCCGCGCAGCCGCAGCCGGCCGTGTTCGTAGCGCAGTTCGCGGTGGTGGCAGACGACCGTCTCGAAACCGCGGGCCGCGAACAGCTCCGCCATCCGCACGTGGTCCCGCAGGTAGGCGACGTCGTAGCCCTCCCAGTCCACCACGGCGAGCACCGGCCGGCCGTCGCCGCCGGCCAGCTTCTCGCACCTGCGGTGCACCGCCCGGGCGAGGGGGTCCATCGGGGTGCGGGCCCGGCAGCCGCCCGCGGCGAGGAGGTCGCGCAGCGGCCGGCGGGAGAAGCACGCGTCGTAGTCCTCCACCAGCAGTCCGCCCAGCCCCGCGCAGATGTTGATCTCGTTCGCCTGCCAGCCGTCCGAGCCGAGCAGGAAGTCGGAGCGGGAGAGCTCCACCTCGTGCGGGATCTCGGCCCGGACGAAGGGACGCAGCGGGGCCGGGGTGCGGAGCTCCTCCAGCGCCGTGTCGATGTCGCCGTACAGCGCCACGGCCGGGTCGCTGCGCACCGCGGCGGTCAGCTCGCGGGACGCCTCGCCCAGCAGCTCGGCCTCCTCGCGGTCCAGCAGCACCGGCACGGACGCCAGCGGTATCCACTCGTCCGGGCGCGGCTGCATGGCCGCCGCCGCCCGCAGTTCCCGTTGCGCCTGGGCCAACGCGGCCACCGCGGCGTCCTCGTCGGCGCGCAGCCGACTGTTGAGCTCGTCCAGGAGCCTCATACGGCAGTTCCCCCTGTCGCCGCCGTACCGCGCGCCACCAGGGTCCGGATCTCCGAGACCAGCGTTCCGCTCGGTGTCCGGAGCCACAGCGCCTCGGGGTGCGGCAGCATCTCGGTGAAGGTGACGGCGCGCGCCGTGCGCAGCGCGTGCGACAGGTTGGCCACGGACAGCGCGGACTCGAAGTCCAGCCACATGGGCTTGGGTTCGGCGTCCGTGAGGAAGAAGACGTGGCGCGGCATCCCGAGCCGTCGTCTCCAGTGGTGCACCTCCCGCCAGTGCCGCCCGGTGGCCCCCCGGGCGGGCAGCACGGGCACCGAGGCGAGCGGCGGGTCCCACCGGCGCCGCTGGAGCACCACCCCGTCGACGACGATCCTGGGGGTGTGCTCGCCCAGGCGCACCGCGGGCAGTTCCAGGGCGGGAAGGGCGCAGTGGGCCAGCCCTCCGGGGTCGACACCGTTGTCGTCGTAGTCGGGGAACAGCCAGTAGTCCTCGCCGCGTTCGGGGCTGTGCAGCCCGACGAAGCCGTTCCCCCACTCCCGCACGACCAGTTCGTCCACCGCGACGGGGCCGGCCCCCGGCCCCTGTTCCATCCGCTCCAGGCAGAGCAGGTGGTGCCCCAGCGGCGAGGAGTCCGTGCCCTTCTGGTCGCGCCTGATCTGCTGGATCATCGGTTTGGCGGGGGCGAGCGCGGCCTCGAGCAGTTTCCCGAGCCGGTCCAGCCGCCACGCCTCGTCGGAGAAGAGCGCGCGCCACGGCTGGGCCAGCGGCGGCCAGATGTGGTGCAGTTCGCTGAGCACGATCAGCCCCGGACCGGACGCGGCGGACGCCCCTCCCGTCAGCATCAGGTCGGCCGCGCCGAACAGCGGCCACGCCTCCAGGTCCGTGCGCAGCAGGCCCGCCTCCTCGAGGTCGGCGCGGGACAGTTCCACGCACTCCGCCGCGGCCGGCAGCAGCCGGACGAACGCCTCCGGCATCCGCTCCGCGGCGGAGGGGGGCAGCGTCAGGCGGCGCACCTCGGCGGCGGGCAGCGTGTCCGTGCCCGAGCGCCGCAGCAGCTCCTTGATCCGGCGCTGCCCGGACAGGCGCTGCGTGACGGCGCGGGAGGCCAGCAGGTCCAGCACCGTGCCGAGCCGCTCGCACAGCGCGCGCAGCCCCTCCGGTCCCACGGTGGCGCCCTCGATGTTGCCGGACGCCTCCTCGGACAGCACGAACCGGTCGGCGTAGAAACGGCCCCGGCCGCGCCAGGCCGGGCGGCCCGTGCACGCGGTGAAGTCCGCCGCGATCCCGTCGAGCTCCTCGGCCCGCCGGTGGTAGGGCCGTCGCGCGAACCGCTCGATCCTCTCCAGCAGGGCCGGTACCCGGCCGGCCCGCTCGGTGCCGGCCTCCCGCGCCACCCGGGCGACGTCGGAGGCCGGGTCGCCGGTGTAGCCGGGGACGCGGCGGTCCAGGGCGAGCAGCCCGCGGGCGGCGAGTTCGGCGGCGAGGGCCGCCGTCTTCTCGGTGTCCTCGCCGAGGAAGGCGGCGAGTCCGGCGAGGGAGCGCGAACCGTCCGCGGCCGCCAGCAGGGTCGCTTCCGCCTCGGTCAGGGTCGCTTCCGCCTCGGTCGGGGGCGGCGCGGCCGGTCCGTCCCCCAGCAGACGGCAGGGGCGGAGCAGCCCGGCGCCGCCCTCCTCCACGATCGCGTCGATCAGGGCCTGGGCCGCCCAGTGGCTCAGGAAGACGCGCCGGCGGGCCGCCCTGCCGTCTCCGAGGCCGGTGTAGCGGACCGGGCCGAGCAGCGGGTCGTCGTACGTGATCGCGGTTCCGCCGTTCGGGGACGGGTCCGCCTCCCGGCCCTCCCCCAGGAGGAAGAGGTTGACCGGGCCGCCGTGGCCGCCGCTCTCGGCCTTGCCGCACAGGCGCTGCAGGTACCGGTAGGCCACCCGCTGGTTGGCGAAGCGCAGGGAACCGGCCGTCGCCTCCCGCACCAGGGTGTCGTGCGCGCCCCGGCTGTTCATCAGGACGGCTTCGGCGAAGGCCTCGTCGGTCACGTGCCGCGCCAGCGCCGCGTGCTCCTCCGCCAGCGCCGTCCGCCATGCCGTCTCGAAGGCGGCCGACAGGTGCTCGTGGCGCTCGACCGCGGTGTTCCAGCCGTCCCGCACGGAGCCGCTCAGGATCCCCTCGGCGGCGTGCGGCAGCGTGCGCGCCCGGTCCAGCGCGCGGTTGACGGCCTTGACGGCCTTGACGGCCGATGGCGGCGGGGGCGGCTCCGCCGCGCGCGCCGCACGCAGCTCGGTGACGGCCAGGCGCCGCGCGGTGACCAACTCGTGGTGGGCGGCGGTCAGTTCGGCGTCCACCGCGGCCAGGCGCGGGGAGGCGAGGCCGGACAGCCACCGGGACGGCAGGCCCGCCGAGCGGAGCATGCCCACCTCGAAGACCGTCCAGGGGGGCGTCCCCGCGGTGCGTCCGGTCATCGGCCCAGCTCCTCGACGGCCCGCCGCAGCCTTCGGAGCCCGGCGGACCACGTGGGGGTCGGCAGCGCGAACGACAGTCGCATCCGGTACGGGCCCCGCCGTCTCCACCACGGTTCGTCCCGGCCGAACGCGGGCGCCGGAAGGGTCTGGAGGCCGAACTCCCGGAAGATGCGGTGGCAGGTGTCCAGGTACCCGTGTCCGGCGAGCGCCGGAATGTCGACGAAGGTGTTGAAGTCGCCGCGCCAGTCGGGGAAGCCGGTCACCAGGTCGTCCGCCTCGGCGCGCAGCATGTCGATGTTGTCGGACAGGGTGGAGCGCAGGTCCGTCCGCCACTGCTTCAGCCGTTCGACCACGTCCTCGTCCTCCAACGCCTTCGACACGGCGGTGGTGACCTCGTCGATTCCGGGGATCGCGCGCCGGTATCCGGAGAGCGAGTCGGCCAGCAGTTCGCGGGCCCGCGACGGGGCGTCCGCCGGGCACCGTCCTTCGGACGCCTCCACCGCGATCATGACCATCCGGTCGAAGAGGAGGGCGGGCGCGGCGATGCCCGGCGACGAGGGTGCGGCGAGTTCGTTGATCCGCGCCAGTTCCCCGACCAGCGGGGCGTCGGCGATGAGCCAGCCGATCCGGAAGCCCGGCACGGCGCGGCTCTTGGAGAGGCTGCTGACCGTCACCAGACCCGGGAGGTGGCCCTCCTCGGCGGCGATGCCCGGCAGGTACGGCAGGTCGCCGGAGGCGGAGACGTCGGAGGAGACCGTGTCGTGCAGCAGGTGCACGTCGTGGTCGCGCGCCCACCGCACGAGGGAGCGGAGTTCGTCCTCCTCGTAGCGCTCACCGGTGGGGTTGTTGAACGTGTTGACGTACACCACGGTCGTTTCGGGGGTGGCGGCCTCGATCAGCTCGGCCACCGTGGGCAGCCAGCGTCCCGGCGTGCCGGACGCCACCTCCTCGACGGTGAACCCGGCGTCGGTCAGGGCCGCTCCGGCGAGCGGGAACGTCGGCACGGGCACCAGCGCGGCGGGGCGGTCCGACACCCGCAGCCCCCACTGGTGCAGGCCGCGGGAGGCGAGGGCGAGCGCCGCGCTCGCGCCGGCGGTCACGACGACCTGGGACGGGTCGAGGCGGACGCCTCCCCCACCCCGTACGGTCTCGTGGGCCGCGATGGCCGCGCGTCCCACCAGATGCCCCTCGGGGCCGTCGTAGTCGTGCCAGAACAAGGGGTCGCGGGCGCAGCCGACGACGGTGTCCACCAGTACGGACGGCGGTCTGAGGGCGTTGATGCCCGAGGACAGGTTGACGATGTCGGTGCCGGGCCGGCGCCGCGCGAACGCCTCCTGCTCCGCGAGGGAGTAGTTGACCCCGTCCACGTCCAGCATGAAGTTCCACGGCGCGAAGGGAACGACGGTGCCCATCTCAGTCACCGTCCGGCACGTGGTAGACGGAGACGTGGTCGGGGCTGCCGGCGGTCAGGGGCGTCCGCTGCCAGGAGGCGTACCGGTGTTCCAGCCGCAGCCCGGACAGCCGGGCCATCAGGTCGAGTTCGCTCGGCCAGGCGTAGCGCAGCTTGGACGGCCGGAACTCGGTGCGCTCCGGCCGCACGATCAGGTACTGGTTGACGAGCGTCTGCCGGACGGGGTCGTGCAACGTCACGTCCAGGTCGACGAGGTCCTTCTGGAGGTCGTAGACCCGGATTCTCTGGTTTCCGGTGAAGGAGGCCGGATCGGGCACCAGCGCCTGGACGACGAATTTCCCTCCCGGCGCGAGATGCCGACGGGCATTGGCGAACACCCGGATTTGCGCCTCCTGGGTGAGCGCCAGAAAGAGCGTGTTGTAGGCGGCGAATACGACGTCGAAATCGGAATGCCCCGCGTCCACGGATTCCATGGTGTCGTGGATGAGTCGGATTCTGCCCCGGGTGTCCGCCGCGGCGCATTTCTTCAACATGGCCGGGGAACTGTCCACTCCGGTCACCTCGCACCCCAGGTCGGCGAGTGGGAGCGCAATGCGTCCCGTGCCGATTCCGAATTCCAGGATTCGGGGTCTTCTCCGTGAGCCGGAGCAGCCGGTCTCGTACAGGAAACGTGCCGCTTCCTCGGCGTCGGGCGGGCACTGGCCCGGCTCGTCGTAGATGTCGGCGATCGCGTCCCCGTAGGTCGCCGAGGTGTAACCGTCCATCGGTGGGAGGGCTCCTCGCAGGTCGGTGGCCGGGCGTCCGGAAGGGTTCACGGAGCGAAGCGGGGTCTCAGCCGGGGAGCCGTGGCGCGGGCCCGGCCGGAGGCCTCCCGCCAGTCGGCCCCCTCGCAGATCACCCAGCACAGCCGGTGTCCCACGTGTTCGGGCCTCGCGGGAAGGGACGTGCCCGGCCCCGCGGCGAACCCCATGCCCGTGAGGGAGGGCTCCTCCAGCACCTCGGGGATCCCGTCGATCCCCGCCAGGATCCCGCCGCGCTCGGGGACCGTCCACAACATGGCCTCGGCGCCCCGCCATTCGGGGTTCCACCTCGGGCTTCGGCCCAGCGCCAGGTCGTAGACCACGTGGTAGGGGTTGCAGCCGCTGCGGCGTTGGATCATGTCCATCAGGCGGTCCCCCGCGGTGCGGGCGTTGACCTCGACGATCACCGGGCCGCGCGCGGTCATGAAGACCTCGACGTGGATCGCCGTCTCGTCGACCCCCAGGGCCAGGGCGGCGTCGATCGCGGTCGCCGTGATCCGCTCCGCGTCCGGCCCCCGGTAGGGCAGGGCGTGACCGATCACGATCGGGTTCGGCCCGGGCAGCGTGGTCTTCTCGGTGACGCAGACGGCGGTGGCGCGGCCCTCGTGGACGAAGCCCTCGATGCTGTACTCGGGACCGCTGATCTGCTCCTCGACGAGGAGCGGTACGGAGAGGTCCAGCCGCGTCGCCTGGACGGCCTGGTACGCGGCGGCCAACTCCTCCTCTCGCGCGACCTTGACCTTGCCGATGGCTCCGGCCTGGTCGGCCGTCTTCAGGATCACCGGGTACCCCAGCTCGGCGGCCGCGGCCGCCACCTCGTCGTGGGTGTCGCAGGTCCGCCAGCGGGGACAGGGCAGGCCGGCCTCGGTCAGGGCCTGTCGTTGTGCCACCTTGTTGATGGCCAGGTGCGCGGCGCGCGGCGACATGAACCGACAGCCGTTCTTCTCCGCGAAGGCCGCGGTCGGCTCCATGAGTTCGTCGTAGAAGGTGAGCACGCCGTCGGGGCGCTCGGGGAGCCGGTCGAAGGCTCTGCGCAACTCGTCCCGGTCGAACAGGTCGTGGACCGGTATCTGAATGTGCGCCAGTTGCAGCATGGGCGCGGTGGCAAAATCAATGATGGCCAGCCGTAAGCCGCTCTCAAGTGCCGTGCGGACGGCTAACTCACGATTCTCGACCACGCCAACGAACAGCAGAGTACCACTCATGCGCCTTGTCCTCTTGAGACAACAACAGCACCGGGCGGCCGGACTGTTGTCGGCTCGCCCTGCGTTCACGATGGCAGAACAAAGGTGGTGAGGCGATCGCTTTCAGCGATTGTAGACAATCGCTTCTCACCGTCGCAAGGGAAACACGAACCGTTTCCCCCTCCCTTTTCCTTCTCCCTGTATGCCGCCAATCAAAAAATTTTCTCGCTTTGGCCTTCTGCGCAGCGTTTCGAGCGGCTCGTCACGGTTGGTCCCCGCGCCCGTTGCCGCCGCCCGCGCGACCGTCGCCCGTCCCGCCCGGCGCCCCGCGCCTCCCGCGCGCCACGGGCGACGGGAATGAAGGCGATCACCGCGGCGTTGGTCCCGGGCATGCCACGATCCGACACCCCGCTCCCCGACGGGCGCGCCGAGCGCCCCCGCATGCCCCTGGCCGTTTACGTCCTGGGGCTGTCCGTCTTCGCACTCGGCACCTCGGAGTTCATGATCTCCGGGCTGCTCCAGCCGCTCGCCCGCGACATGGACGTGTCCATCCCGCAGGCCGGGCTGCTGGTGTCCGCCTTCGCGATCGGGATGGTGGTCGGGGCCCCGGTGCTGGCCGGGGCGACGCTGCGGCTGCCGCAGCGCACCACGCTCATCGCGCTGCTGGCCGTCTTCGGGCTGGGCCAGGTCGCCGGGGCCGTGGCGCCCTCGTACGGGGTGCTGTTCGCCTCGCGGGTGGTGAGCGCGCTGGCGTGCGCCGGGTTCTGGGCGGTGGGCGCGGCGGTGGCCGTGTCGCTGGCGCCGCCTGGGATGAAGGCGCGGGCGATGTCCGTGATGATCGGCGGGCTGAGCATCGCCAACGTGGTGGGCGTCCCGGCCGGCGCGGTGCTGGGGCAGCACGCGGGCTGGCGGGCCGCGTTCTGGGCGGTGGCCGCCATGTCGGCGCTCGCCCTGGCGGGCGTGCTCGCGCTGGTGCCCCGGACGCAGCCGCCCACCGGCGCGGAGCGGCCCCGGCTCCGCCGGGAGCTGCGGATCTACCGGGACGGCCAGGTGTGGCTGGCGATCGCGATCACCGCGCTCAACGCCGCCGCGACCTTCTGCCTCTTCTCCTACCTCTCCCCGCTGCTCACCGACACCGCCGGCCTGGACGAGAGCTGGGTGCCCACCGTCCTGGTGCTGTACGGGGTCGGCGCGCTGATCGGCACCGCCGTCGGCGGCCGGGTCGCCGACGCGCACCTGTTCGGGACGATGTACACCGGCCTCGCCGCCACCACCGCGGTCCTGGCCCTGCTGGCGCTGACCGCGCACCTGCCGGCGGCGGCCGTCGGGCTCGCCCTGTGCCTGGGCCTGACGTCCTTCTTCACCGCCCCCGCCATCAACGCCCGGATGTTCGACATCGCCGGCGCCGCCCCCACCCTGGCCGGCGCGACCAACACTTCGGCGTTCAACATCGGCAACACGCTCGGCCCCTGGGTCGGCGGCCTGGTGATCGGCGCGGGCTGGGGCTACAAGGCCGTCTCCTGGACCAGCGCCGCGCTGGCCGTCGCGGCCGTCGGCGCGACGGCGGTCGCCTCCCGGTGGCACCGGCGCACGGCCGCCTCCCGCGTCGTGGCCGGCTCCCGCCCCGCGCCGGCCGTACCGGCGGCGGACACCGGCACGGCGGCGGGCTGACCCGGGAGGCGGGACGCCTCGCGGGTCACCGGCACGACGACCTCACCGTATGACGTTACCCTCGGTGGTCAGTGGTCCTGTGAACCGCCCGCGGCCCGCGGTCCGCGGCAGGGCGGGGGGCCGGTCGAGAGGACGTACAGCATGGACGTGCGCACCAGGAACAACGTCACCGTCACCGGCCGGGAGGACGGACCGGTGCTGCTCCTCGCCCACGGGTTCGGCTGCGACCAGAACCTCTGGCGCCTGGTGGTTCCCGTCCTCGCCGAGGAGTTCCGGGTGGTGCTCTTCGACCACGTCGGCTCCGGCCGCTCGCACCCGGATGCCTGGGACGCCTCGCGTTACTCCTCCCTGGAGGGGTACGCGGACGACGTGCTGGAGATCTGCCGGGAGCTGGACCTGCGGGACGTGACGTTCGTGGGACACTCCGTCAGCTCCATGATCGGCGTGCTGGCGGTGCGGCGGGAACCGGAGCGGTTCGCCGGACTGGTCCTGCTCGTCCCCTCCCCCTGCTACATCGACGAGGGCGACTACCGGGGCGGATTCAGCAAGGAGGACGTCGAGGAGCTGCTGGAGTCCCTGGACAGCAACTACCTGGGCTGGTCGGCGGCGATGGCCCCGATGATCATGGGGAACCCGGAGCGGCCCGAACTGGGCGAGGAGCTGACCAACAGCTTCTGCCGCACCGACCCGGACATGGCCCGCGTCTTCGCCCGGACCACCTTCCTGTCCGACAACCGGGAGGACCTGGCCGGGGTGAGCGTGCCCACGCTGGTGGTCCGGTGCGTCCCGGACGCGATCGCCCCGCCGGAGGTGGCCGAGTTCGTCCGGGACCGGATCCCCGGCTCCGTCCTGGTCACCCTCGACGGCGCCACCGGCCACTGCCCGCAGCTCAGCGCGCCCGAGGCCACCGCCGGGGCGATCGCCTCCTTCGTGAGGAAGCGGTGACGTCCCGCGCGGGACCCTCACCAGGCCCCGGAGACGGCGGTGACCGTGTCGCCGGGGCCGTCCCCGAACTGCCGCCGGACACCGCCGAGGAGCTCCGGGAGAGCGCCGAGGACCTGTACGAGAACGCCCCCTGCGGCTACCTGTCCACCCTCATGGACGGGACGATCGTCAAGGTCAACGCCACCCTGCTGGACTGGCTCGGCCGCACCCGCGAGGAGCTGGTCGGCCGCCGGTCCTTCCCCGACCTGCTCACCGTGGGCGGCCGGCTCTACCACGAGACCCACTTCGCCCCGCTGCTGCACATGCAGGGCCACCTGGGCGGGATCGCCCTGGAGATGAGGACGGCGGACGGCTGCCGGTGCTGGTCACCTCCAGGGTCAGGCACGCCCCCGACGGCCGCCCCCTGCTGATCCGCACCACCGTCTTCGACGCCCGCGACCGCCGCTCCTACGAGCGCGAACTGCTGCGCGCCCGCCGGGAGGCCGAGCGCGAGCGCGAACGCGTGGAACGCCTGGCCCGCACCCTCCAGCGCAGCCTGCTGCCCCCGGTCCTGCCCGAGGTGCCGGGCGCCGAGGTCGCCACGTCCTACCACACGGCCTCGGCGGACGAGGTCGGCGGCGACTTCTACGACCTGTTCCCCCTCTCGGACGGCCGGTGGGGCGTCTTCCTGGGCGACGTGTCCGGCAAGGGCGCGGGCGCGGCGGCCCTGACCTCCCTGACCCGCTACACGCTGCGCTCCGCGAGCGTCTACGACCCGGACCCGCTCAGGGTGCTGGCCAACCTCAACACCGTCCTCAACCACGAGAACCAGAGCGGCATCCCGCGCTACTGCACCGTGATCTTCGGGGTGCTCTCCCCCGGCGACCGCGGCTGCTCGCTCACCCTCGCCTCCGGCGGCCACCCCCCGGCGCTGCTGCTGCGCGCCGACGGCACCGCCGAGTACGTGCACACCCCCGGCGGCCAGCTCGTCGGCCCGCTGCCCGACGCCCGCTTCACCGCCGTCGACGTGCGGCTGGACCCCGGCGACACCCTGATGCTCTACACCGACGGACTGACCGAGGCCCGCACCGACGACTCCGGCGGCCGCTACGGGGAGGAGGACCTGCTGGCCTTCGCCGGCGAGCTGGCCCCGGCCGGGGCGGCCCAGACCGTCGCCGCGGTCGGCAAGCTGCTGGAGGGCTTCGAGGAGGGGCTGGAGGACGACACCGCCGTCCTGGCCCTGGGCGTCCCGGCGGACCGGACGCCGGCCTGACCGCGCGGCCGTCCGGGACGCGCCCGCCCGGCGTCTCCGGGGGACGCCGCCGACCGCGCGCCGCCCCTCCGGCTCAGCCCGGCCGCCCGGGGCAAAGGGCCCGGACCCTCCGCCCGCCGCCGGTCAGCACGTCCGTCCCGGGAGCCGCTCCGCAGGACCGGAGTCCTCCGGCGGTCCGGGGGCCGCGGCACCGCGGCCCCCGGCGGCGCCCGCCCGGTGCTTGCGGCGGCGCAGCCCCGCCTCCGTCAGCCTCCGCAGCAGCTCCTTGCTGCCCACCTCGACCGCGCCCAGCCGCACCGCCCGCTCGTAGTACGCGCCCGGCACGTCGTAGTGGTCGCGGTCGAAGGCGCGCGGCGGGCAGCCCAGGGCGGCGGCGAACGCGTGGAGCTCCTCGTAGGAGACGTCGCTGACCAGGTGCGACCACAGTCTGCCGTGGCCGGGCCAGACCGGCGGGTCGATGTAGACGGTCACGCCTCAGGCCCGCCCCAGCCGCCCGACGGGCGCCACCTCCGTCGCCGTCCGGCCGCACACCCAGTGCGGGTCCGGGCCCAGCTCCGGTTCGACGTCGAGCGCGTGCTCCTCCGTGCCGGAGCACACCGGGCAGACCGGCCAGCGGCCGTGGCGGTCCAGCAGCGCGTCCTGGACGTCCTGGGCGACCAGGCCCGCCAGGAAGGAGGCGCCCTCCGGCCACTGCTCGACCCACCAGCGGCGGTGGGAGACCGCGTCCTCCACCAGGGAGACGACCTCGGCCCCGGCGATGCCGCCGGCGGTGAGGTCGGCGAGGACGAGCGCCCGGGCGGAGTGGAGGGCCTGTTCGAGGGCGGGGGGCGAGGGCTGCTGTTCTGTCATAGCCCCTCCATTGGACCAGAGCGCCGCGCCGGACGGGGCACGGTGGGCGCACGCGGTCTTGACGGCCCCCGCCGGTGAAAATACCTTCCGCCACGTGGACGACAGCGTGAAGGAAAGTTCCGCCGCCCCGGCCCGCGGCACCGCCCCGGCCCGCCGCCCCGGCCCGCCCGGACCCGCCGCCCTCGCGGCCAAGGTGCGCACCCTGGCCCCCTCCATGACCCGCTCCATGCAGCGCGTCGCCGAGGCCGTCGCCGGCGATCCGGCCGGGTGCGCGCAGCTCACCGTCACCGGCCTCGCCGAGCGCACCGGCACCAGCGAGGCCACCGTGGTGCGGACCTCGCGCCTCCTGGGCTACCCCGGCTACCGGGACCTGCGGCTGGCGCTGGCCGGGCTCGCCGCGCAGCAGGCGTCCGGCGCGGCGCCCTCGGTCACCGCCGACATCGCCGTGGACGACCCCATCGAGGACGTCATCGCCAAGCTCGCCCACGACGAGCGGCAGACCCTCGCCGACACCGCCGCCGCGCTGGACCCGGGCCAGGTGGAGGCGGCCGTGGACGCGATGGCCGGCGCCCGCCGCATCGACGTCTACGGGGTGGGCGCCTCCGCCCTGGTCGCCCAGGACCTGGTGCAGAAGCTGCTGCGCATCGGGCTGGTCGCCCACGCCCACGCCGACCCGCACCTGGCGGTCACCACCGCCGTCCAGCTCCGCTCCGGCGACGTCGCCGTGGCGATCACGCACTCCGGCCGTACGGTGGACGTGATCGAACCGCTGCGCGTCGCCTTCGACCGCGGTGCCACCACCGTGGCGGTCACCGGGCGGCCCGACGGGGAGATAGCCCAGTACGCCGACCACGTCCTGACCGCCTCCACCGCACGCGAGAGCGAACTGCGCCCGGCGGCCATGTCCAGCCGGACCGGCCAGCTCCTCGTCGTGGACTGCCTGTTCATCGGGGTGGCCCAGCGCACCTACGAGACCGCCGCCCCCGCGCTGTCGGCCTCCTACGAGGCGCTGGCCCACCGCCACTCCCCCCGGCAGCGCTGACCCCCGCCGCTCCCGCCGTACGGCGCACAGGCGCACAGGCGCACAGCACAGCCCCACCCCCCACCCACGCCCGGGCGCCGCACGGGAGGCAGGCCCCGGCACCACGGAAGAACGGAAAGAGCCGCATCCCGATGACCCCTCCGACCGCCGACGGCGCCCCGCACTCCCCCTACGGCCGGCTCCGCGCCGAACTGGAGACCCTCACCACCGAGGCGTTCCGCAGCGACCTGGCCGACATCGACCGGCTGCCCACCCTGGAGATCGCCAGGATCATGAACGGGGAGGACGCCACCGTCCCCGCCGCCGTCGCCGCGCAGCTGCCCCGCATCGCCGAGGCCATCGACGCCATCGCCGCGCGGATGTCGCGCGGCGGCCGGCTGGTCTACGCGGGGGCGGGGACGGCCGGGCGGCTGGGCGTGCTGGACGCCAGCGAGTGCCCACCCACCTTCAACACCGACCCCGCCCAGGTCGTCGGCCTGGTGGCGGGGGGCCCGGCGGCGCTGGTGCGCGCGGCCGAGGGCGCCGAGGACCGCGGGGACCTCGCCGCGGCCGATCTGGACGGGCTGGGGGTGGGCCCGGACGACGTGGTGGTCGGCGTCTCGGCCTCCGGCCGCACCCCGTACGCCGTGGGCGCGGTGGAGCACGCGCGGCGGCTGGGTGCGCTGACGGTCGGACTGTCCTGCAACGCCGGATCGCCGCTGGCGGCGGCGGCCGACCACGGCATCGAGGTCGTCGTCGGGCCGGAGCTGCTGACCGGGTCCACCCGGCTCAAGGCGGGCACGGCCCAGAAGCTGGTCCTCAACATGATCTCGACCATCACCATGATCCGGCTGGGCAAGACGTACGGGAACCTGATGGTCGACGTCCGTGCCTCGAACGCGAAGCTGCGGGCCCGCTCGCGCCGGATCGTCTCGCTCGCCACGGGCGCGAGCGACGAGCGGATCGAGTCGGCGCTCGCCGCCACCGACGGCGAGGTGAAGAACGCCATTCTCACCATCCTGGGCGAGGTGGACGGTCCCACGGCCGAGCGCCTGCTGCGGGAGTCGGGAGGACATCTGCGGGCCGCGCTGGAGGCGGCGCGGAGCTGACGCCGGGCCGCGGGGACGCGGGGGCCGCGGGGAACGTCGGGGCGCACCGGCCCGGGCGTGTGCCCGCGCACACGCCGGAGGGCGGCGCCCCCGTGGGGGGCGCCGCCCTCGTGGCCGTGCGCGTGCGGCGGTGCCGCGGGTCAGCCGGCGTTCGTGGCCGCCGTCTCCCCGCCTCGCTCCGGCGTCCCGGCGGTCGCGGGCTCCCAGCACTCCACTCCGGTCAGGTCCGGCAGGCGGTCGCGGGTGAAGACCGGGTTCAGGCCGGTGCGGCGCTGGGCGAGGTAGTCGTCCAGCAGCCGGAAGGCGATCACCGACAGCGGCAGGATGGCCAGCAGGTTGACCAGGGCCATGACTCCCATGGTGACGTCGGCGAGGTTCCACACCACGCTCACCGAGCCCAGCGCGCCCAGGAAGGTGGCCGCCAGGACCAGGCCGCGGTAGCCGAACAGCGCCGAGCGCTTCCCGGTGATGAACTCGATGTTGGACTCGCCGTAGTAGTAGTTGCCGATCATCGAGCTGAAGGCGAGCAGGAAGACCACCACCGTCAGCAGGTGGCCCGCCCAGCCGCCCAGGGTGTCCTGGAGGGCGGACTGGGTGAGGTCGGCGCCCTGGCGGCCGGAGAGCTCGGGGTTGGTGGAGAGGATGATGAAGGCGGTCATCGAGCAGACCACCAGGGTGTCGAAGAAGACGCCCAGGGTCTGCACCAGGCCCTGCTTGACCGGGTGGGAGGTCTCGGCCGCGGCGGCGGCGTTCGGGGCCGAGCCCAGGCCGGCCTCGTTGGAGAACATGCCGCGGCGCACGCCCTGCTGGATGGCCGCGCCGACGCCGCCGCCCACGACCTCGCGGATGCCGAAGGCGCCGCCGACGATGTCGGCGAACACGCGCGGCACCTCCGAGACGTTGAGCACCACCACGGCGAGGCCGACGACCAGGTACAGGAGCGCCATCACCGGGACCATGACCTGCGTGACGGAGGCGATCCGCCGCACGCCGCCGAAGACGGCGAGGCCGAGCAGCACCGCCAGCGCCGCGCCCACGGCCGGCGCGAACCAGCCGGGGGTGCCGTCGCCGAGCGATCCGGCGGTGACGGTGGAGATGGTGTTGGACTGCACGGCCGTGAAGACCAGGCCGAAGGTGAGGGTGATGACCACGGCGAAGACCACGCCCACCCAGCGCTTGCCCAGGCCGCGCTGCATGTAGTACGCGGGGCCGCCGCGGTAGGTGCCCTCGCTGCCCGGGGTCCGCTCGCGCACCTTGTAGAGCTGCGCGAGGGTGGACTCCACGAACGCGGAGGCGCCGCCCACGATCGCCATGACCCACATCCAGAAGACCGCGCCGGCACCGCCGAGGGTGATGGCGCTGGCGACACCGGCGATGTTGCCGGTGCCGATGCGGGCGGCGGCCGAGATGGTGAAGGCGCCGAAGGGGGAGACGGACTTGGTGCCGTCGCCGCGGGTCTCGGGCTGCTCCTTGATCACTCTGAACATCTCCGGGAGGAGCCGGAGCTGGAGGGCCCGCGACCGGAGGGTGAAGTAGAGGCCTGCCACCGCCACCAGGGGGATCAGCAGGTAGGTCCAGAAGTGGTCGTTGATCTCGACGATCAGGGTGTCGAGCGTGCTCATCGTGTCGTCGTCCAGGAGGTCGGGTGGGGGGACGGCTCCGGACGGATCGCGGAATGAAGAATTCCGCTTGGCCGCCCCTGGGAGGGTAACTGTCGGCACGTGCCCGGAACAGACCGTGCCCCGGTGCGTAATCTCACATCCTGGACAGCGTGGCCGCAAGACCGGATCCCGCGTCGCCGCTGCGCCGCGGGGGCCGGACGCGCCGAAGGGCGGCACCCCCGTGCGGGAGTGCCGCCCTCGTGGCCTGCTTCCGCGTACCGCTCGCGGGTACGCGCGGCGGGACAGCCGATCCGCTGGAGGCGGATCAGAAGTCCATGCCACCGCCCATGCCGCCGGCGGCGGCGTCGGCACCGGCCGAGGCCTTCTCCGGCTTGTCGGCGATGACGGCCTCGGTGGTGAGGAAGAGCGCCGCGATGGAGGCGGCGTTCTGCAGCGCGGAGCGGGTGACCTTGGCCGGGTCGATGATGCCCTCGGCGATCATGTCCACGTACTCACCGGTCGCGGCGTTCAGACCGTGGCCCGGGGTCAGGTTGCGCACCTTCTCCACGATGACGCCGCCCTCGAGGCCGGCGTTGACCGCGATCTGCTTGAGCGGGGCCTCCAGCGCGGCCTTGACGGCGGCGGCACCGGTGGCCTCGTCGCCCTCCAGCTCCAGCTTCTCGAAGACGTTGGTCGCCTGCAGCAGGGCCACGCCACCACCGGCGACGATGCCCTCCTCGACGGCGGCCTTCGCGTTGCGGACGGCGTCCTCGATGCGGTGCTTGCGCTCCTTCAGCTCCACCTCGGTGGCGGCGCCGGCCTTGATGACGGCCACGCCGCCGGCCAGCTTCGCCAGACGCTCCTGGAGCTTCTCGCGGTCGTAGTCGGAGTCGGAGTTCTCGATCTCGGCGCGGATCTGGTTGACCCGGCCGTTGACCTGCTCGCTGTCACCGGCACCGTCGACGATGGTGGTCTCGTCCTTGGTGATGACGACCTTGCGGGCGCGGCCCAGCAGCTCCAGACCGGCGTTCTCCAGCTTGAGGCCGACCTCCTCGGAGATGACCTGGCCGCCGGTGAGGATGGCGATGTCCTGGAGCATGGCCTTGCGGCGGTCGCCGAAGCCCGGGGCCTTGACGGCGACGGACTTGAAGGTGCCGCGGATCTTGTTGACCACCAGGGTCGACAGGGCCTCGCCCTCGACGTCCTCGGCGATGATCAGCAGCGGCTTGCCGGCCTGCATGACCTTCTCCAGGAGCGGGAGCAGGTCCTTGACCGCGGAGATCTTCTGGTTGGCGATCAGGATGTAGGGGTCCTCCAGGACCGCCTCCATCCGCTCCATGTCGGTGGCGAAGTAGGCGGAGATGTAGCCCTTGTCGAAGCGCATGCCCTCGGTGAGCTCCAGCTCCAGCCCGAAGGTCTGCGACTCCTCGACGGTGATGACGCCTTCCTTGCCGACCTTGTCCATCGCCTCGGCGATCAGCTCGCCGATCTGGGTGTCGGCGGCGGAGATGGAGGCGGTGGAAGCGATCTGCTCCTTGGTCTCGACCTCCTTGGCCTGCTCCAGCAGGGCGGCGGAGACGGCCTCGGTGGCCTTCTCGATACCGCGCTTGAGGGCCATGGGGTTGGCGCCGGCGGCGACGTTGCGCAGACCCTCGCGGACGAGCGCCTGGGCGAGGACGGTCGCGGTGGTCGTACCGTCACCGGCGACGTCGTCCGTCTTCTTGGCGACCTCCTTGACCAGCTCGGCGCCGATCTTCTCGTACGGGTCCTCGAGCTCGATCTCCTTGGCGATGGACACACCGTCGTTGGTGATCGTGGGGGCGCCCCACTTCTTCTCAAGGACGACGTTGCGGCCCTTGGGGCCGAGCGTGACCTTGACGGCGTCGGCGAGCTGGTTCATACCGCGCTCGAGGCCGCGCCGCGCCTCCTCGTCGAACGCGATGATCTTGGCCATGTGAAGTGGTCCTCCCAGACTTTGGGGGTCTCCCCGGCCCGGAGGCTGGGGGAGGATTTCTCCGGACCGCTCTGGCGCCCGCGACGGACGGCCCGCACTCCCGGGGTTCCCTGCTCCACCGGGCTTGCGCACCTCACCGAACCGGTCCTCGTGCTGTCACTCTCACCTTCGGAGTGCTAACGCAATGATTAGCACTCGACCCCTCCGAGTGCAAGCGCGTCCGGCCTCCGAAGCCTCCGCGCGCCCGTGCGGACGGGGCGCGGAGAGGAGCGGGACGCCGCCGCGGGGCCGGCCGGGGACACGACGGAGGGCCCGCGCCCCGTACGGGGCGCGGGCCCTCCTGTGCCGTCTACTGCTGTTCTGGTGCGAGTGGCCGGCGCTTCAGGCCGTCACGCGGACCATGTCCGCCTGCGGACCCTTCTGACCCTGCGAGATCTCGAACTCGACTCGCTGTCCTTCCTCAAGGGTGCGGTAGCCGTCCATCTGGATCGCGCTGTAGTGGACGAACACGTCCGCACCACCGTCGACCGCGATGAAGCCGTACCCCTTCTCCGCGTTGAACCACTTGACGGTGCCTTGAGCCATTCCTAACTCCCCTATTGCTGGCCCTTGCACGAGTCCACACTCCGCGGACCCGGGTCAGATCTCACCCCCCGGCGAGAGGGGGTGTGCGCCGGAACGCGTCGACCGCGGCCGAATGTATCCGGGCAGACGCCCTCCGCAACAGGTCTTCCGGATGAGAATTCCGGTCACGTCGGATTACCGAAAAACACATGAACGACAGGAAAGTGGGGCAACCCGGGCCGGGCATAGCGGACCAACACGACAATTGCCGCAGCGAATTTGGGCGCAAGTTGTCGCGTTCTTGTGGGCGCCGGGGCGCACATTCGGGGGGAGGCACGCTCACTCTACCGTTCCCGAGAGGGCGGAATTGACAATTCCGCTCATCGCCCGGGGAGCGGAGGTCCGCAGGGGGCGCGCACGCCGGCGGCCCCGCCTCCCGGTCTGTTCCGCCGGGAGGCGGGGCCGCCTGTACGCGCCCTCGGAGGAGGCCGCCGGCGGTGGGCGGCGGCCGTCAGCAGCCGCCCGCGACGGCCGGGATGATCGAGACGTTCGCACCGTCCGGGGTCGGCGTCTGGAGGCCCTCGGAGAAGCGGACGTCGTCGTCGTTGACGTAGACGTTCACGAAGCGGCGCAGCTTGCCGGAGTCGTCCAGCACCCGGGCGGATATGCCCTGGTGGTTCTTGTCCAGGTCCGCCAGGACCTCGGCCAGCGTCGCGCCCTCGGCCGTCACCTCGGCCCGGCCCCCGGTGTACGTGCGCAGGATCGTCGGGATACGGACGGAGACACTCATGCCAGGCCAGCCTCTCGGAAGGAGTCCAGGTTGGGACGGATGATCGCGGACGGTCCGGTGGTCGGCGCCACCGCGTCCAGGGTCTTCAGGCCGTCGCCGGTGTTGAGGACGACGGTGGTCAGGGACGGGTCGAGCACGCCCTGCTCGATCAGCTTCTTCGTCACGCCGACGGTCACGCCGCCCGCGGTCTCCGCGAAGACGCCCTCGGTGCGGGCCAGCAGCTTGATCGCCTCGACGACCTGCTCGTCGTTCACGTCCTCCACGGCGCCGCCGGTGCGGCGGGCGATGTCCAGGACGTACGGGCCGTCGGCCGGGTTGCCGATGGCCAGGGACTTGGCGATGGTGTCCGGCCGCACCGGGCGCACCACGTCGTGGCCCTCCTTGAAGGCCCGCGACACCGGCGAGCAGCCCTCGGCCTGGGCGCCGAAGATCCGGTACGGCCTGTCCTCGACCAGACCCAGCGCGATCAGCTCGCGCAGCCCCTTGTCGATCTTGGTCAGCTGGGAGCCGGAGGCGATCGGGATGACGAGCTGGTCCGGCAGCCTCCAGCCGAGCTGCTCGCAGATCTCGTACGCCAGGGTCTTGGAGCCCTCCGCGTAGTAGGGGCGGAGGTTGACGTTGACGAACCCCCAGCCCTCGCCCGCGGGATCGCCGATCAGCTCGGAGCAGAAGCGGTTCACGTCGTCGTAGGTGCCCTCGATGCCGACCAGGTCGCCACCGTAGACCGCGGCCATCACGACCTTGCCCTGCTCCAGGTCGTGCGGGATGAAGACGCAGGAGCGCAGCCCCGCCCGGGCGGCGGCGGCGCCGACCGCGCCGGCCAGGTTGCCGGTGGAGGAGCACGAGAGGGTGGTGAAGCCGAAGGCGCGGGCGGCCTCGACGGCGATGGCGACCACCCGGTCCTTGAAGGAGTGCGTCGGGTTGCCGGAGTCGTCCTTGACGTACAGGCCGCCGGTGACGCCCAGCTCGCGGGCGAGGTTGTCGGCCTTGACCAGCCTGGTGAAGCCCGGGTTCATGTTGGGCTTGTCCGCCACGTCGGCCGGCACGGGCAGCAGCGGGGCGTAGCGCCAGATGCTGTTCGGTCCGGCCTCGATCCGCCTGCGCAGGCCCTCCGGGTCTCCCGCGGGCAGCTCGTACGCGATCTCCAGCGGCCCGAAACACGCCTCACAGGCGAAGACCGGTCCGAGGGGGAAGCGCTCACCGCATTCGCGACAGGAGAGCGCAACGGCGGGACCGAGCGAGATATCGGTGCTGCTTGCAACAGTCTGCACAGCCATGGATGGCGAGGCCCTTTCTCCTCATCTTCCCCGGACGTCCCTCGTCCGGGCCGGAATTGGCACCTTCCCCACCGTGGCCTCGGACTGTTGTGAACGAGTGCCGGCGGGAGGGTTGCCGGGGCTTCAACGGGCCGTTCCCTCTGCCCCTCTGGATGAGCTCTATGGCACCCGGCCATTACCCTGACCGGGGCGTTTGTGCACGCCGGTGTCCCGAGATGCGAAACTCCCATGCGCTGCCCAAGACTGTAACCGACACCTCCGGCATTCAGGTCGGCCGTCCGAACCGCGAGACGAACCGCATACGAGCCGCGCGGGACGCGGCGCACAGGTTCCGGGAGCGGAGGCCCGGGAACACGGCACCGGCGGCAGGCGGCGGGCGGACCCGACCCCGCCCGGCCCGACCGCGACCCGATCACGACCCGATCACGACCAACGCCGAAAACGTTCGGGAAACCCCGCTCCCCCAGAATGCCTGGGACGCCGGGGACACCCGGGACGCCGAGGACTAGGGAGGCGACACGTGCTGGATGAGGTCGACCACTGGCTGGAACGACGCTCCTGGAGCGCTGTCGACCGCCCGCTGCCCCGGCTGCTGGCCGCGAAGCGGGCGGCCGGGCCGGCGGGCAGTGTGAGCGTGGTGCTTCCGGCACTCAACGAGGAGGCGACGGTCGGCGACATCGTCGCCGCCATCCGCAGCGAGCTGATGACCGAGGAGACACCCCTGGTCGACGAGCTGATCGTGGTGGACTCCGGCTCCACCGACCGCACCTCCGCGGTCGCCGCGGCCGCGGGCGCGAAGGTGGTGCACCGGGACGAGATCCTGCCCCGGCTGCCCACCCTGCCCGGCAAGGGCGAGGTGCTGTGGCGGTCGCTGCTGGTCACCAGCGGGGAGATCGTCTGCTTCGTCGACGCGGACCTGCGGGACTTCGACCCGGTCTTCGTCTCGGGCATCGTCGGCCCCCTGCTGACCGATCCCGACGTGGCGATGGTCAAGGCGATGTACGACCGCGCCATCGGCGACAGCCGGGTGGGCGGCGGCCGGGTCACCGAGCTGGTCGCGCGCCCCCTGCTCAACCTGTACTGGCCACAGCTCGCGGGCGTCGTCCAGCCCCTGGGCGGGGAGTACGCCGCCCGGCGCTCCCTGCTGGAGCGGCTCAGCTTCCCCGTCGGCTACGGCGTCGAACTGGGCCTGCTGGTGGACGCGCTGCGCACCGTCGGGCTCGACGCGCTCGGCCAGGTCGACGTGGGCGTGCGCAAGCACCGCAACCAGGACGGGCTGGCCCTGGGCCGGATGGCCGCCGCCATCTACCGCACGGCCCACGTACGGCTGGCGCGCGGCCCGCTCATACGCCCGGAACTGACCCAGTTCGAGCGCACCCCCGAAGGGGGCTTCGTCCCCCGCACCCACCCGGTGGACACCGAGGAGCGCCCGCCGATGTGCACGGTCCCGGAGTACACCCGGCGCCGCGCCGCCTGAAGGACCGGAAAGGGGCCGCCCGCCCCGGCGCGCGCCGGTCCCCCGGCACGTGCCGGGGCGCTCGCACGTCCCCCGGCGTCCCCCCGCGTCCTTCCGTGCTCTCCCGCGTCCTTCCCGGACGGTTCCGGACGGCTTCCGGGGCGTTCGGCCCCGTCCGCGCGGCCACCGGACCGAATCGGCCCGTCCGACCGTCCGTGAGCGCCGTGTGACGAGAACCGCACGTTTGCGCGGTACGGACAGCGGCTAGGTTCGGGGCATGGTCACTCGGCACCAGGTACTCGTCGCGTCCAACCGCGGGCCCGTCTCCTACTCGGTCGGCGAGGGAGGCGACCTGACCGCCAAACGCGGCGGCGGCGGGCTGGTCTCCGGCCTGTCGGCCGTCAAGGGCGACGCCGTGTGGGTGTGCGCGGCACTGGGCGACGGCGACCGCGAGGCCGTCCGGCGCACGGAGGGCCGGCTCGACCCGGCCGACACCGGCGGCCAGACGGTGCGGATGCTGGACATACCGCCGGAGGTCTTCTCGGACGCCTACAACGGCATCGCCAACTCCGTGCTGTGGTTCGTCCACCACATGCTCTACCAGACGCCGCTGGAGCCCGCCTTCGACACCGCTTTCGACCGGCAGTGGCGCTCCTACGAGGCGTACAACGCGGCGTTCGCCGACGCCCTCGCCGAGGAGGCCGCCGAGGGCGCGGCCGTCCTGGTGCAGGACTACCACCTCACCCTCGTCCCCGGCATGCTGCGCGAGCGGCGCCCCGACCTGCGGATCGGGCACTTCTCCCACACCCCCTGGGCGCCGCCGGACTACTTCCGGATGCTGCCGGACGACCCGGACGGCGGGGTGGCCGCCGAGGTGCTGCGCGGCATCCTCGGCGCCGACCGCGCCGCCTTCCTCACCCAGCGCTGGGCCAACGCGTTCACCGAGTGCTGCGTGAAGCTGCTCGGCGCGGAGGTCGCCGTGGGCGACGACGGCGAGATGGTGGTGACGCACGAGGGCCGCACGACGCGGGTGGGCGTCCACGGCCTCGGCGCCGACGCGGACTTCCTGCGCGAGCGCTCCCGGCGCCCGGACGTGGACGAGCGGATGGCCGCGCTGCGCGAGCAGATCGGCCTCGACCGGGACGGCAACGCCCGCAGGACGATCGTCCGGGTGGACCGCACCGAGCTGTCCAAGAACATCGTCCGCGGCCTCCACGCCTACCGCCGGCTGCTGGACGACCACCCCGAGTGGCACGACCGGGTCGTCCACGTCGCCTTCGCCTACCCCTCCCGGCAGGACCTGGCCGTCTACCGCGACTACACCGCGGAGGTCTCCCGCGTCGCCGAGCAGATCAACGCGGCGTACGGCACGGAGGACTGGACGCCGGTCGTCCTCCACGTCAAGGACGACTTCGCGCGCTCGCTGGCGGCGTACCGGCTGGCCGACGTCGCCCTGGTCAACCCCATCCGGGACGGCATGAACCTGGTCGCCAAGGAGATCCCGGTGGTCTCCGACCACGGCTGCGCGCTGGTCCTCTCCCGCGAGGCCGGGGCCTTCGCCGAGCTGGCCGAGGACGCGATCACCGTCAACCCCTACGACATCGGCGCCACCGCCGACGCCCTCCACCGGGCGCTGTCCATGGAAGCGGGCGAGCGCGCCGAACGCACCAAGCGGCTCGCCGCCGCGGCCACCGCCCTGCCGCCCACGGCCTGGTTCACCGGCCAGCTCGACGCCCTGCGGAGCTGACCGGGGTGCGGCGGGCGCGAGCCGCGCCCGCCGCACCCCGGGGGGCGCGAGCCGCGCCCGCCGCACCCCGGGGGCGCGTCCGCCGGTCAGGCCGCCAGGGCGTCCGCCAGCCTCCCCAGCAGGCCGACGACCCCGCCGGGCCCGTCCACGACCAGATCCGCCCGCTCGGCCAGCGCCGTGACCTCCTCGCTGCCGCTGCACACCAGCAGCCCGGGCAGGCCCCGGCCGCGCAGCCGGTCCACCGCGTCGTACGCGGCGAGGTCGCCCAGGTCGTCGCCGCCGTAGAGGACCGAGCCGGCGTCCGTCTCGTGGAGGAAGTCCGTCAGGGCCGCGCCCTTGTCCATGCCCGGGGGCCGCAGTTCCAGGACGAACCGGCCGGGCTCGACGGCCAGGCCGTGCTTTCCCGCCAGCTCGGTCAGGGGCTCGCGCAGCAGCTCGAAGGCGCCCTGCGGATCGGCGGCGCGGCGGGTGTGGACGGCGACGGCCCGGCCCTTGTCCTCGGTCCAGGTGCCCTCCGGGGCCCCCGCCTTCTCCAGGACGCCGGGCAGCTCGGCCCGGACGGCCTCCACACCGGGGGGCGGCGGCGGGGCGGTGACCTCGCCCGTCGCGGCGTCCCAGCGCTCGGCGCCGTACGCGCCGAGCACCACCAGATGCTCCAGTCCCTCCGCCCCGGCGAAGCCGCCGTAGCGCGCCGCCACCTCGGCCGGGCGGCCGGTGACGATCACCACCGCCCGCAGCACGGGCGCCAGCCGGGCCAGGACGGGCACGGCGTCGGGGTGGGCGCGGGCCCGGTCGGGGTCGGGGACGATCGGGGCGATCGTCCCGTCGAAGTCGAGGGCGACCACGGCCCGTCCGGGGTCGGCCAGCAGCGCGGCGAGGCCGTCGCGCCCGGCGGGGGTGGTCGGTTCGGGGAGCTGCTCGGAAAGGGGATGAGAGGAGTGGCTGCCCATGCCCGGCACACTACCCAGCCACGGCCGCCCTATCTCCGCCCGCTCCGCACCCGTCCCCGCTGCCTCTTCCGCACTCGCTACCCGCGTAGATCGCGCCGGGCGTCCCGGCGGCGCCTGAGGCGGTTGACCGTGACCGGGTCGTGGACGAGGGCGCGCGGGTCGTCCAGGAGGGCGTTGAGGAGCTGGTAGTAGCGCGTGGGCGAGAGGCCCAGGCGTTCGCGGATCGCCCGCTCCTTCGCGCCGGGACTCGGCCAGCCGCGCCGCTCGATGGCGAGCACGGCCTTGTCCTCCTCGGACAGGCCGCCCTCGTTCGACCGCTCGCTTCCGGTGCTCACCTCTCCAACCTACTGCCGCGCTCGGACACCGCCTCCCGGCCTCGCCGGGCCGCCCCGGGGCTTGTACCCCGCCCCGCGCCACGCCGCGTATCGCTTCGGCAACGGTTCTTCATCCCCCGGGCCGCGGCTGCTATCCACGTCCCTGTACCCCCGGCGCAGAACACCCGCCGGCCGCCCGCCGACCCCGACCCCGTCCTCGTCCTCGTCCCAAGGAGCCTTCGCATGGCCGCCGCAGAGCAGTCCCGCACCGCCGCCGAGATCGCCACCCAGCCGGGCGCGTGGCGGCGGGCGGCCGAAGCGGCGGCGGACGCCGCCGGCGTACTGCCGCGCCCCGGCGAACGGGTGGCGGTGACCGGCTGCGGCACGTCCTGGTTCATGGCCCAGGCGTACGCGGCGCTGCGCGAGGCGGCCGGGCAGGGCGAGACGGACGCCTTCGCCGCCTCGGAGTTCCCGGTGGGACGCGCGTACGACCGCGTCGTGGCGATCACCCGGTCCGGCACCACCTCCGAGGTGCTCCGCCTGCTGGACGAATTGCGGGGCCGCGTCCCGGCCACCGCCCTGACCGCCGCCCCGGACACCCCCGTCGTGGAGGCGGCCGACCACGTGGCCGTGCTGGACTGGGCCGACGAGGAGTCCGTCGTCCAGACCCGCTTCGCCACCTCCGCCCTGGCGCTGCTCCGCGCCGCCCTGGAGCGGCACGGCGAGCCGCCGGCCGGGGTGAAGCCGGTGGAGCGGGCCGCGGTCGACGCGGAACTGGCCGTCACCCAGCCGCTGCCGGAGTCGGCGCTCACCGCCGAGCAGTGGACGTTCCTGGGCCGCGGCTGGACGTACGGGCTGGCCCTGGAGGCGGCGCTGAAGATGCGCGAGGCGGCCGGGGCGTGGACGGAGGCGTACCCGGCGATGGAGTACCGCCACGGCCCCATCGCCGTCACCGGCCCGGGCCGGGTGGCCTGGCTGCTGGGCTCCCTGCCGGAGGGCCTCTCCGGCGACGTCGCCAAGGTGGGCGGCGCCCTGATCGCCGAGTCCGACTGCGCGGCCACCGGCGAGCGCGCGCTCGACCCCATGGCCGACCTGATCCGCGCCCAGCGCCTGGCCGTCGCCCTGGCGGAGGCCGCCGGCGCGGACCCGGACCGGCCCCGCAACCTCACCCGCAGCGTGATCCTGCGCTGACGCGGCGGAGCCGCCCGGGACGGCAGGTGGTCAGGGGGTGGCCGGGGCGGAGCAGCCGTGGTGCTTCGCCGACGCCTCGGCGAACGCCTTCAGCGCAGCCCGTCCGTACGCCTTCTCCTCCTCGGTCAGGCCGCCCCAGCCCCTGTTCAAGGGGCCGGCGGTGAACAGGGCGGTCGCGCCGTCGAACGGGGTCGGGCAGTCGGCGGCGGTCCAGAGGACTCCTCCGGGCAGCACTCCGTACGGCGACTGCTCGGAGGGTGTGTCGGCGTACGCGTAGTTGCGGCGCCAGTCGTCCCACACGTGCTCCGCGTACGGGCCGTAGAAGGCCCGCAGCACGTGGAGCCGGGTGCCGCCGCTGTTGCCGACGACGCACTCCTCCCGCGGAGCACCGCCCCGCGCGTTCTCCCAGGCCCGTGCGAAGGTACGGCCCCGGGCCGGCACTCCCTCGCACGTCCCGTCCGCCTCGCCGATGGGGACGTCCTCGTCCTCGGCGACCGGCAGCGGCACCGCGCCGATCCGTCCGCCGAACCGCGCCTCGCAGCCCCAGCGTTCGGCGGCGGCACGGGCCGTGGCCGTGGTCAGGCGCACGACGGCGATCCGGCGGTCGGGGTCGTCGAAGGTGCCGGTCTTCTGCGCCCGGACGGTGACCAACAGGTCACGGCGTCCCCCGGCGCACTCCAGGAACACGGCGGCGGTGCCCTCGTCCTCCGGGGAACGGCCGGTCAGGGAGAAGAAGCCGGTCCAGCCGTCCGCCAGGGGCGCGGGGGCCTCCGCACCGACTCCCGGGTAGAGCCCCTTGTAGAACGCCTTCCGTCCCTCGACCTTCCGCGTCTCGGGGGCGCCGTTGACGCTCACCTCGATCGAGGGTCTGTTGTGGTCGAGGCTCTTCTCGGACGCTCCGTGGCCGAGGCGGCATGCGACGTTCAGCGCCTCGTCCACGCGTTCGAGGCCGCCCCCGCCGCGTTCGGCTTCCGGGTCCCTCTTCCACGGGCCGGCTCCGAGTACCGCCCGGGTCTCGCGTTCGGGGAGCACGCCGTCGCACGCGCTGCTCAGCGGGTCGCCGGCCGCCTGCCCGCCGCCGTCCCCCCTGAGCCAGAGCCACCCTCCGGAGAGCAGGAGCAGCGCGCCAAGGACCGCCCCGGCCACGGTCATCCGCCGACGGCGATGCGCCATTCCTCGACCTCCCCCAGGATCGTCGTGTTCCGGCAGCCCGCCCGCGCGGGCCAGCCGCCGGAGGCCTTGAGGTAGCGGTCGAGCACGGCCCTGACCTCCCTCGACAGCTCCTCGCGCGCCTTCCTGTCCAGCTTCGTACCGGACCCGTACTCCGGTTCGTCCCCGCGGACCTCTTCCAGCAGGTACCCGAGCTCGGGTGTGATGGCGACCCGGTGGAACGTCTGTCCGCCGTCGCACACGGACTCCGCCCACAGGGCCAGGGACGGCAGGGCCCCGCGCAGCGGTGCCGGCGCGAACTCCCCCCGGGAGGCCGGAACCCAGTCCTCCGGGTCGTTCTCCAGCTCCGGTCCGCCGCTGCGGGGCTCGTCGCCGTATTGGTGGAGCTCGCCGCCCTGGTAGAACCAGCGCGCCGTGACACCGGAGGCGCTGATCGCGCTGATGCCCTTGATCTCCTTCGGGCGGCGGTGGCCGTCGAAGACGGCGCGGCACTCCCCCCGGGCAGTGTCGAAAGCCGCGTCTCCCGACACGTCCCACTTCCCCACCTCGTCCTCTGTCCGTCTGGGGTGGCCCATGGCCTCGGGGTCCAGCCAGGCGCACAGGCCGGTGCCCCTCGGGCGGGGCGTGGCCGGGTCCTCCGGTTCGGTCTCCTCGCCGCCGGCTCGTGGGGCCCGTTCCAGCCGGCCGAGCGGCTCGGTGCCGCATCCCCGGCGCTCGCTCACCCAGTCGGCGATGCGTACGGCCCAGTCGGCGACCGGCAGGCCGTCGTCCTCTTCGTCCACGGGCATACCGACCGACACCTTCAGGTCCGTGCCCAGGCGGAACCGTCCGGGAGGGGCCTTCGGGCAGGCGATGCGCAGCACGGCGTCCCAGCCTCCCTCGCTCATTCCGCCCGAGAAGCCGTCCGGCAACCGGTAGGGGAAGGGTTCGGGGTACTCGCCGTCGGGCTCTTCGTCACGGGGGGACCAGGGCGCCACGCGCACCTGGACCTGCTCGCCGTCGTTCCAGCCGAGCCGGCAGTCGACCAGCGCCCGGCTCTCCTGGCCGGGGTCGAGGAGCGTGCCGTACTGCGCCGTCCGGACGGCGGAGTCGTCGGGCAGGAACTCCGCGAGGTGGCCGACGGGCAGCAGGCCGGCGCACGCCTTCTCCGCCCGGGCGCGGTTGGCGCTCAGGACCTCGGCGCGCCGCTCGGCGCGTTCGGCCGACTCCGCCCTGACGAGGACGGTGGCGGTGACGGCGGTGACGACCGCGCACGCCACGAGGGCCAGGACTCGTTTCCGTCGCCACGAACGTCTCATGTCTCCCCCCTCCGCCGGTGGGCGACGCTACCAAAGGCGGCGGGAGCCGGGCCGGAACACCGGACGGGCGGACACCGGAGCGAGACGTAGATCGAAGAGTGGACTAGACCTTTCATGGCAGTCACGCGACACTGTCCCCGTGACTGCTCGGGACAACGCCACCGCCGCGAACGGCACCGCCGCGTACGTCGTCGCGCTCGACGTGGGCGGCACCGGGATCAAGGCCGCCCTCGTCGGCGCCGACCACTCGCTGCTGCACCAGGCGCGGCGGCCCACCGGCCGGGAGGCCGGGCCGGACGCCGTGGTCGGCACCGTGCTCGCGTTCGCCGAGGAGCTGTGGGAGGCCGGGGTCGACCGCTACGGCGTGCCGCCCGCCGCCGTGGGGGTCGCCGTCCCCGGGATCGTCGACGAGGCGGAGGGGACGGCCGTCTACTCCGCCAACCTCGGCTGGCGGGACGTCCCCCTGCGGGAGCTGCTCGCCAAGCGGCTGGACGCGCCCGCCACCCCGATCGCCCTGGGGCACGACGTGCGCACCGGCGGGCTCGCCGAGGGGCGGATCGGGGCGGGCGCGGGCGTGGACCGCTTCCTCTTCGTGGCCCTGGGCACGGGCATCGCCGGCGCCATCGGCATCGACGGCCGGGTGGAGCCCGGCGCCCACGGCGGTGCGGGCGAGATCGGCCACGTCACCGTGCGCCCCGGCGGTCCCGAGTGCGGCTGCGGCCGGCGCGGCTGCCTGGAGCTGTTCGCCTCCGCCGCCGCCGTGGGGCGGGCCTGGGCGGCGGCGTGCGGACGCCCGGGGGCGACGGCGGCCGATGCCGCCGCGGCCGTGGAGGCCGGCGATCCGCGGGCGGCGGCCGTCTGGCGGGAGGCGGTGGACGCGCTCGCCGAGGGCCTGGTCACGGCCCTGACCCTGCTCGACCCGCGGGTGCTGATCGTCGGCGGCGGGCTCGCCGAGGCGGGCGGGACGCTCCTCGGCCCGCTGCGCGAGGCGGTGCGCGCCAGGGTCACCTTCCAGCAGCTCCCCACGATCGTTCCGGCGGCCCTCGGGGACGCCGCCGGGTGCCTGGGCGCGGGGCTCCTCGCCTGGGACCTACTCTCCGCGGAGGTTTAGAGCGATGACCGAGCCGAAGACGGCGCAGACGAAGGGGGCGCGGCGCACGGTGCTGACCGGCGCCAGGGTGGTCCTGCCGGACGGGGTGGCCGAGGGCGGCCGGGTGACCGTCGAGGACGGCCGGATCGCCGCCGACGTCCCCGGCGAGGCCGGCACGCTCGACCTGACCGGGTACTGGATCGTGCCGGGCTTCGTCGACATGCACGTGCACGGCGGCGGCGGGGCCTCCTTCTCCTCTGGTTCGGCCGAGGAGGCGCTGGAGGTCGTCGCCACCCACCGGGCGCACGGCACGACGACGATGGTCGCCTCCACCGTCACCGGCCACCTGGACGACCTCGCCCGGCAGGCCGGCGTCCTGTCCGAGCTGGTCGAGCAGGGCGACCTGGCGGGCGTCCACTTCGAGGGGCCGTTCATCGCTCGCAGCCGCTGCGGCGCCCACGACCCCGACCTGCTGCGCGACCCTGATCCGGCGGACGTCCGCAAGCTGCTGGACGCGGCGCGCGGCACGGCGCGGATGGTGACGCTCGCGCCGGAGCTGCCCGGCGGCCTGGACTCCGTGCGGCTGCTCGCCGACCACGGGGTGATCGCGGCCGTCGGCCACACGGACGCCACGTACGAGGAGACGCTGAAGGCCGTCGAGGCGGGCGCGACGGTCGCCACCCACCTGTTCAACGCGATGCCGTCGCTGCTGCACCGCACGCCCGGCCCGGTGGCGGCGCTGCTGGAGGACGACCGGGTCACGGTCGAGCTGATCAACGACGGCACGCACCTCCACCCCGCCGTGCTGGAGCTGGCCTTCGCCCGGGCGGGTGCGGGGCGGGTGGCGTTCGTCACCGACGCCATGGGGGCGGCCGGGATGGGGGACGGCGTCTATCCGCTGGGGCCGCTCCAGGTGGAGGTCACCGGCGGGGTCGCCCGGCTGGTGGAGGGCGGCTCGATCGCGGGGTCCACGCTCACCCTGGACACCGTGCTGCGGCGCGCGGTGACGGTGGACGGCCTGCCGATCCACGAGGCTGTCATGGCCCTGTCGACGAATCCGGCGCGGCTGCTGGGCCTCGCCGACCGGGTGGGGTCGATCGAGGCGGGGAAGGACGCGGACCTGGTGGTGCTGGACGACCGGTACCGGCTGGCGGGGGTCATGCGCAGGGGCGAGTGGGTGGTCCGCCCCGATATGGGCTGATCGTCACCGGACGTTCCGCCCATCGGGTGAAGGCGGTTGCTCCGGACACCTGGGACAACCGCCTCCTCTTTGGCATGATCGCTCGCGCGGTCGGCGAGCCTACGTCACCGTAGGTCTGCGGAATGTTCACACACTCGCCGGTGGGAGGCGGAAACCGGATGATCCTGACCGTCACGCTCAACGCGGCCCTGGACGTCACCTACCGCGTTCCCCGTCTGGAGCCCCGCGCCTCCCACCGTGTCCGGGAGGTCGCCGAGCGCCCGGGCGGCAAGGGCCTGAACGTGGCCCGGGTACTGGCCGCGCTGGGCCACGAGACGCTGGTGACCGGGTTCGCGGGCGGCCCGACGGGCGAGAGGGTGCGGGAGCTGCTGACGGAGGTGACCGAGCCCGGACCCGTCGGGGACGCGCTCGTGACCACCGGCGGCACCACCCGCCGCACCGTGAGCGTCGTGGAGGAGTCGGGCGGCCCCGGCGCCGGGGCCACGCTGTTCAACGAGCCGGGACCGCAGATATCCCCGGCCGAGTGGGAGCGCTTCCTGGACGTCTACGGCGAACTCCTCGCCGGCGCCGACGCCGTCGCCCTGTGCGGGAGCCTGCCGCCCGGCGTGCCCGTCGGCGCGTACGGCACGCTGGTGCGCACGGCGCGCACCGCGGGCGTGCCCGTCGTGCTGGACACCGACGGGGAGCCGCTGCGGCGCGGTCTCGCCGCCCGGCCGGACGTCGTCAAGCCCAACGCCGAGGAGCTGGCCGGGATCACCGGCAGCACCGAGCCGCTGCACGCCGCGCGGCTGGCCCAGCGGCGCGGGGCGCACGCCGTCGTGGCGTCCCTGGGCGCGGACGGGCTGCTCGCGCTCACCCCGGACGGCGCCTGGCGCGTCACCCCGCCCCGGCGGATGGCCGGCAACCCGACCGGCGCGGGCGACTCCGTGGTCGCCGCGCTGCTCTCCGGCCTCGCCGAGGGGCTGTCCTGGCCGGACCGGCTGGTGCGCGCCACCGCCCTGGCCGCGGCGACCGTACGGGCCGAGACGGCGGGCGAGTTCGACCGGGCGGTCTACGAGGAGCTGCTGCCCGCGGTGACCGTCACCCGGCAGAGAGCGGCGGCGGCGTCCGCGGTGGGGTGACCGCCCCGCGCCGGGCGCGTGGAGGCGGGG
Source organism: Streptomyces glaucosporus (assembly GCF_039533345.1). Taxonomy (NCBI): domain Bacteria; kingdom Bacillati; phylum Actinomycetota; class Actinomycetes; order Kitasatosporales; family Streptomycetaceae; genus Streptomyces; species Streptomyces glaucosporus. The sequence goes on from NZ_BAAATJ010000002.1 coordinate 297,492, forward strand.
GCGCGGAAGCACACGGGGACGGGGCGCGGGGCAGGGAGCACACGGGAACCGAGCGCACGGGAACGGAGCAGCCATGCCACTGGTCGGCACCGCGGACCTCGTCACGGCCGCGTACGCCTCCGGCCGCGGTGTCGCGGCGTTCAACGTCATCACCCTGGAGCACGCCGAGGCGATCGCCGCCGGGGCGGAGACCGCGGGCGTCCCCGCGATCCTCCAGATCTCCCAGAACGCGGTGCGGTTCCACGGCGGACGGCTCGCCCCCGTCGCCGCAGCGGCGACGGCCGTGGCGCGGTCCTCCGCCGCTCCGCTGGCCCTCCACCTGGACCACGTGGAGAGCTTCGATCTGCTGCGCCAGGCCCCCTCGGCGGGGTTCGGCTCGGTGATGTTCGACGCCTCGAAGCTGCCCTACGCCGAGAACGTCGAGGCCACCGCGCGGGCCGTGCGCTTCGGCCACGGGCACGGGATGTGGGTGGAGGCCGAACTGGGCCGGGTCGGCGGCAAGCCCGGCGACCCCGGCCGCACCGTCCTGGACGCCCACGCCCCGGGGGCGCGGACCGATCCCGCCGAGGCCGCCGAGTACACCGCCGCCACCGGCGTGGACGCGCTCGCCGTCGCCGTCGGCAGCTCCCACGCGATGACCGAGCGCACCGCCGTCCTCGACCACGGCCTCATCGGCGAGCTGCGCCGGACCGTTCCCGTCCCGCTGGTGCTCCACGGCTCGTCCGGCGTGCCGGACGGGGAGCTGCGCCGGGCCGTCGAGGCCGGCATGACCAAGATCAACGTGGGGACCGCGCTCAACGCCGCCTTCACCGGCGCCGTCCGCGCCTTCCTGGAGGGGGACGTCCGCACGGTGGACCCCCGGAAGTACCTGCGCCCGGCGCGCGAGGCCATGGCGGAGACGGTCGCGGCCTTCCTGAAGGCGATCGGCCCCTGAGAAGGACGGGAGCCGCCGGCCCCGGCCACCGACTCCCGGCGGCCGGCCCCCGGCGGCTGTCAGCCCCCGGCGGTCAGCTCTTGACGTGGCCCTCCTTCAGCCACACCTGGTCCAGGACGAAGCCGCACTGGTTGCCCTCCTCGCAGGAGATGCTGACCGTATTGGTGCCCTTGTTCAGCTCGATCCAGGCGAAGGTCCGCGTCCAGCCCTTGTCCCACTGGCCCTCTTCGGCCCGGGCGAAGTTCTGCATGTTGAGCGGCTGGCCCTGGGGCTTGCCGTTCACGGTGAGGGTGGAGTTCGCGTCCTTGCCGGGCACGCCGTAGCCGACGAACAGCGTGTACTTGCCGCCCTCGGGGACGTCGAAGACCCAGTTCACCGAGGCGCCGGGCTTGTCGAGGCCCGCGACGTAGGCGCCGCTCCTGGCCCGGGACCCCTGGATCTCCTTGGCCACGGTCGCGCCGCCCTCCGGGCGGAGGCTGGCCGCGTCCTCCTTGGGCAGGGAGCCCGTCTTCTCGGCGTCCTCGTCCTTGTCCTTGTCCTGTCCGCCGTCCCCGTCCGCGTTTCCGCCCCCGCCGGCCTCGGCGGTGGGCGCCGGGGAGCCGCCCGCCTGGTTTCCGGGCGCGTCGTCCCCGCTGCTGAAGAAGATCGCCGAGCCCACGCCGATGACCACGGCCGCGACGACCGCGATGGCGCCGATCAGCAGGCCTTTGTGGTTGCGGCCGCCGCGCGCCGCGGCCCTGCCCCGGCCGGCGGGAGCGCCCTGCCGGACGGCGGCACGGCCGCCGGGCACGGTCTCGGGGGCCGCGTAGTGGGTGCTCGGATGCCCCGGCGGCTGCGGGGGCTGCTGCGGCTGCCGTGCCTGCTGCCCGCCGTACCGGCGCTCGCCGACGGGGCGGACCTGGTTGTACGACGTGCGGGGGACACCGGGCTGCTGTGTCGCCGTACCGCTCGCGCCACCGCCCGTGCCGTCCTCGGAGCGGTAGAGGTAGGCGAACGGGTCGTCGTTGTCCGGCGTGCCCGAGCCGTTGTTACCGGCGGTCATTCCGTGCGCTCCTCTACTACAGGTGCCTGCCCGGCGCAGCCTACCTCTTTCGGCTTAAAGGACGCCGTGACGCGGATCCCGTTCCACCCCCTCCGGGGCCGCCCGGCCCGCCCGGCCCTCACCCGGCCCGGCGGTGCGCCTTCGCCCGTGCCCGCTTCTCGACGTACATCCGCTGGTCGGCGGATTGCAGGACCTCGTCGGCGGTCATCCCGCACCCGGCCCAGCTGATCCCGAAGCTGGCCCCCACCCGCACCGCGCGGCCCTCCACGCGGATGGGCGGGATGATCGCGTTGCGCAGCCGTACGGCCAGGTCGGCGGCGTCCTCGCGGCCCAGCCCGTCCGCCAGCACCACGAACTCGTCCCCACCCAGACGGGCGACGGTGTCGTTGTCGCGCACCCCGCTCGACAGGCGGCGGGCGACCTCGATCAGCACGGCGTCGCCGCAGTGGTGACCGAAGCGGTCGTTGATCGACTTGAAGCCGTCGAGGTCGCAGAAGAGGACCGCGAGCCCCTTCTCCGAGGGGTTGTCGCCGGAGGGCGGCACGGTGTGCACGTGGTGGTCGTAGCCGGCCACCGCCTCCGTCCCGAGCCCGGCGAAGTCGTCCAGGCCGTAGGCGCCGTACGCGCCCCCGTCCGGCCCCATCTGCGCCGCGTCGGACACCGGCGCGGGCTTGTCGCACAGCCGGGCGCTCAGCCGGGCGCGGAGCTCGGCGCTGTTGGGCAGGCCCGTGAGCGAGTCGTGGCTGGCCCGGTGGGCGAGCTGGAGCTCGTGCCGCTTGCGCTCCTCGATGTCCTCGACGTGGGTGAGCAGGCAGCGCGGCCCGTCCGCCGCGTCGGCCACCACGGAGTTGCGCAGGGACACCCACACGTAGGACCCGTCGCGCCGCGCCAGCCGCAGCTCGGCCCGGCCGCCCTCGGCGGAGGTCCGCAGCAGGGTGGTCAGGTCCTCGGGGTGGACGAGGTCGGAGAAGCTGTAGCGCCGCAGCGCCGACGCCGGGCGGCCCAGCAGGCGGCACAGCGCGTCGTTGGTGCGCACCAGCCGGCCGTGCTGGTCGCCGCCCAGCTCGGTGATGGCCATGCCGCTGGGCGCGTATTCGAACGCCTGCCGGAAACTCTCCTCGCTCGCCCGCAGCGCCTGCTGCTCGCGCTCCAGCCGGACCAGCGCGCGTTGCATGTTCGCCCGCAAACGGGCGTTGCTGATCGCGATCCCCGCCTGGAAGGCGTACATCTGGAGCGCTTCGCGCCCCCACGCACCGGGGCGCCGTCCGCTGCGCGGTTTGTCGACGGAGATCACACCCAGCAGATCGCCGTCGGCGGAGTACATCGGCGCCAGGAGGATGTCCATCGGGTGCCACTCGTCGGGGTACCGGGGGGCCGGGCCGGCGGTGTGCCACTGCGGCACGTCGTCGTCGAGCAGGACCCACGCCTCGTTGTACGGGATGAAGCGCAGCTCCCCCCAGCGCTCCCCCATGGCCAGGCGGCGCTCCCAGGCCGCCCGCGAGCCCGTACGGCCCGCCATCATGGCCTCGGCGCCCTCGCTGCCCGCGACGGCGGCCACCACGAGGTCCCCGTCGGGCTGGACGAGGTTGACCGCGGCCAACCCGAAGTCCAGCCCCTTCACGATCCCGTCGGCCACGGTCTGCAGGGTGTCCGCCAGGCTGCGCCCGGTGTTGAGCTCCGCCATGGACTGGTGGAGTTTGCGCAGGGTGGCGAGGCGCACGTACGGCTCCGACTCGGCTTCCATCGCCCTCCCCCTGAAGACGTGAGTGAGCAACTCCAGATGATCCGGGTTTAAACGTTCACCTGTCGTCAAGCCACTGAATCACAGTGAGCTGCCCAGCCGGTACACAGGGTCAGCAATTGATGCCTTGTGTGACTCAAGTCACAACGGAGCGTGGGCACACGACTGCGGTGCGTGGGACACCCTCACCCTGCTTCACACCCGTGCCGAACGCAAATCCCGCCCCTGACCTGCGGGATCGTTCAGCCAATGTACCTAGGTCCGGACTGGTCCCGGGGACCGATGCACGTCCGGCCGACAGCGTTTAGCGTGCGGAGTGTGCACCAGACACCGCAGCAGCAGATGTCCCAGAACGCCCCCGTTTCGCCCCGGCCCGCCGGGCTCCCCCATCCTGAAGGGGTGACCGAGGACGAATTCCGCGCCGCCATGTCCCGACTGGCCGGGGGTGTGGTACTGGTGACGGCGCACGACCCCGAGGAGGGACCGCGCGGCGAGGACGTCGGGATGACCGCCACCTCCTTCCTCTCCGTCTCCCTGGACCCGCCGCTGGTCCTGGTGAGCGTGCGCGAGGACTCCCGGATGGACGAACTGCTGGAGAGGCAGCCGCTGTGGGCCGTGTCCATCCTCACCGAGACCCAGCGGCACATCGCCGGACGCTTCTCCATGCGCGGCCGCGTCAGCGACCGGCTCCTCTTCCAGGACATGCCCTGCACACGCGGCGAGGCGTCCGGCGCGCCCCTGGTGGGCGGCGCCCTGGCGACGGTGGAGTGCCGCACCGAGCAGCGGGTGAGCGCCGGGGACCACACCCTGGTGATCGGCCGGGTGCTGGCCACGTCCCTGCCGGGCGCCGAGGGCGGCCCGCTGGCGTACTTCCGCGGCCGCTACCACCGTCTGGCCTAACCACGCCCCCCGGCCGCGACACCCGACTGCCCGAATCGACACCACCGAGCGAGCGAAAGCGTTCCCCCATTACACTGACGTGGCACGTCCATGGCACAACGTGACAGTCAACCGGGGGACGGGGGCACGGCGTGACGGATCGTCCTGGCATCGGCGGCGGCAAGGATCTCGCGTACGAGGCCGAGACCCTTGCCGACTTCAAGAGGCGCATCGACGACATCATCGACGAGCTGGAGTCGTCGCCTGCGTCCCACAAGCAGATCAGCAATCAGGACATCACCCCGGACGCGTACGGCACGGGCTTCAGCGCGGCGGAGGACCTGTCCTCCCAGTACGAGAAGGCCCACGAGCGGCTGAAGACCCTCTCCCGGCTGTTCGGCGAACAGCTGGAGGCGCTGGGCATCGCCACCCAGATCGTGGACAAGGGCTACGAGAACATCGAGGCCGAGCACAGGCAGCGCTTCCACTCCATCCGGACGCGGGTGGAGGAGTACCACGAGTCCCGGCACGGCGATCAGCAGACAGGCAGGAACGTCGACGCCAAGGACACCGACAAGTCCGACGACCTGGACTCGGAATTCCGTTAAAGGGGAGGGCAGAAATGGCCGGAGGAGAGTTCGAGGGCAAATCGCTCGCGGCGCTCAACGCTATGGTCGCGAACGCCAACCCCAAGGCGCTCACGTCCCGCGGCGACGCGCTCAACAAGGCCGGCTCCGACATGGACAAGATCGGGGACGAGCTGCGCACGTACATCGACCGCGTGAAGTGGGAGGGCCAAGGCGCCGACGCCTTCCGCGAGTGGGGGCAGCAGTTCGCGCTGGAGACCATGCGGTTCGCCATGTACGCCCGCACACTGGGGCGGCACATGGTGGACGCGGGCCAGGCCCTGACCGAGGTCAAGGCGGCCATCCCGGAGCCGGAGGGGATGTGCTACGCCGACCCGGAGAAGGACAAGGCCCGCCAGAAGGAGGAAGAGGCCAAGCGCCAGGAGGCGATCAACCAGCTGAACCGGCTGTCGTCGTACTACCGGGCGGCCGGGGAGAGCATCCGGGGCGCGGAGGAACCGGAGTTCAAACCGCTGCCGGGTGAGAACTTGGTCGGCGCCCCCGACACGAGCGCATCGAGCACAACGCCGAGCGCTGGTCCGGGCGGGTCGGCAACAACCAGGGAGACGAGCGTCTCCGCCGAGAGGACGGTGTCTGCCAGGGACAGGGCGGAGGTGTCCCCCTCCCCCATCGCCGACCGTCCCTCTCCTGTGGCTGAACGCCCCGCTCCTGTGGTCGAGCGGCCCACTCACATGACGATCGATTCAGTCGCCCCGGCTCCTGTCAGTGAGGCCCGGCCGCAGACCGCCAACCCCGCTCCTTCCCATCCCTCCACTGGGCCGTCGACCCCATCCCTGGCTCCGATCGCGCCTACCGCTCCGATCCAGCGTGTCGGCCAGACTCCGTCCCACACTCCCGTCACCGGTCGATCACCGGCCTTCGGTGGAGGGAGTGTTCAGCCACGGATCCCCAGCAGTAACGGCGTCATCGGCGGCATGCCCCGACAGGTGGGGAGCCCTGTGGCCGGAATCCCGCAGGGGACCGTCGCCGGCGGAGACCACACCGCTGCGGGACGGCCTGTGGGCGGTGGTTCTCCCGGGACCGTCGGCGGCGGAACTTCGGCGAACAGGGGTATGTACACGGGAGGTCCCATGGGATCGCAGCCCGGTGGCGCGGTGGGAGCCCAGCGCACAGGCAGCAATCACGGGCGAGCCTTCACCCCGGGTGGTACCGGGCTGGTCCATGGCGGTACGGCCAACCCTGGCCTGGCAGCACGACCGACCACCACGAGTCCTCCGCCGGAAAACCGCCGACGCGGCAGCGATCGGCCCGACTACCTCGCCGAGGACGAGGAGACCTGGGCGTCGCGGCAGCGGAACGTGGTGCCACCGATCATCGACTGACCCCGAGGAAGTGCACTGCTCCATGCGCCCCCACACCCTCGCCCCGCAGAGACGCGCCCTGACCGTGGCCGCCCTGCTGGCAGCCGCGCTCATGCCTCTGGGGCTGCTCGCGCCCCCCGCCCACGCCGACATCAGACCGGACCAGCAGTGGTACCTCGAGGCCATGAAAGCCCCGGAACTGTGGAAAGTCACCAAGGGCGAAGGCGTGACCGTCGCCGTCCTCGACTCCGGGGTGAACCCCATCCCCGGTCTGGAAGGCCGCCTGCTGCCGGGTAAAAGCTTCACCTCGGACAGCCCCAACCCCCGCGAGGACAAAGACGGCCACGGGACGGAGATGGCGGCCCTGATCGCCGGCTCGGGCGCGGGCAACGGCCTCCAGGGACTGGCCCCGGCAGCGAAGATCCTCCCCCTGCGTACCACCGTTGGCGGTGGGTTCTTTAGCGATCATGACAACCTCGTCGAGGCGATCCGGTACGCGGCCAGAAGTGACGCCAAGGTCATCAACATCTCGCAGGTCTTGACCGGCGTGGACAACGAGACCCGCACCGAACTCCAGGATGCGATCAACGAGGCCAACGAGCGCGGCAAGCTCGTCTTCGCTGGCTCGGGCAATGACGGCCGCCAGGTGAAGTACGCCTACCCGGCAATCCTGCCCGGCGTCGTCGCTGTGGGAGCTGTGGACAAGACCGGCACGGTGGCGGACTTCTCCAACTACGGCCCGCACCTGGCCCTCACCGCCCCCGGCGACCCCGGCGGTACGAGTGTGGCGACCGCCATCGCCTCCGCCTCCGCCGCCCTGATCTGGTCCAAACACCCCGACTGGACCAACCACCAGGTCCTCCGCGTGATGGTCGAAACGACCGGGCGGTCGGAGCGCGGCGAGGAGCCCAGCATGTACCTGGGCCACGGTGTCGTCAGGCCCGGTCAGGTACTCATCGACGGTGACGGCGATCCCGGACCGGCCGACAAGAGCCCGCTGTTCTCCAAGTACTTCGCCTCCCTCGAAGCCTCCAAGTCCCCCTCCCCCGACGCCGCTTCCAAGGACGCCAAGAACCAGGAACAGCCCTCCGCCGACTCCACCGAGAGCCAAGCCGCACAGGAGGACACCGGCAGCGGACCGCCCTGGACCGCCATCGGCATCGGCGCCGCCGCACTCGCCGCCATCGCCGCCACCACCCTCCTCCTCACCAAACGCCGCCGCACCTGAGTCCGCCGCGCCGGTCAGGCAGAACCGAAGCGCCCGCCCCGGTCTCGTGCGAGACCGGGGCGGGCGCTTCGTTTTCCGTACCGCTTCCCGAGGGGGCTTCCGCAGAAACGGTCACGTCTCGGTCTGTTTCCGGGCGCGGCGCTCGGCCGCGTATCCGCCCGCCACCCTCAGCGCGATGGCGGCGACGACGAACGCGAGGACGATCCCGTTCAGCCAGGCGTAGATGCCGCTGCCCGGGTAGGTGGTGCCGTCGTCCAGGATGCAGTCGAACCCCAGCGGGACGTAGGACGGCTCGTATCCGGCGATGCTCTCGATCGCGCCCGGCACCTCGTCCCGGCACGAGGGCGAGGGGGCCGAGTCCGTGCCGGACTCGGATTCGCTGGCCGCAAACCGGACCAGGCCGAGCCCGATCAGGTAGAGGTCTGCGGCTGCCACCGCCGCCATGACCGAGCCCCAGCGCAACAGATTCACGCCCCAGTCCGGGCGGCGCCGGGGCAGGGCGACCAGGACGAGTTTGACGACGACCGTGATGAGCCAGACGGGTATGGCGAGCACCGCGGCCATGCCCAGCAGGGATAACAGGACCGCCAGAATCGACACGTGTTGGCTGCCTTCCTCGGCGTACGGCGCGGCCGGCGGCCCGGCTCGGGGCCCGTCCGCCTCGGCCCGGGAGGCTCCTCCCGGGTGTGGTCATCCCGGCGAGCGCATCCCCGTGATCCCCGTGATCACCATGTGCAAGACGCCACCGACGGCCGAACGGTTGCCCGGGGCCTTCCCGGCGCCCGGGGGGGGACGCCCTACCCCCAGTCCTTCCCGGAGCGGCCCCGCTTGATCTCGGCGCGGTGCTTCTTGCCCCGCAGCCGCCGCTCGTTGATCCCGCGCGGAATCTTGCTCTTCTTCCGCGGGCGCGGCGGCGGGGCCGTCGCCTCCGCCAGCAGCGAGGCCATCCGCACGGCCGCGGCCTCGCGGTTGCGCCACTGGGAGCGGTGCTCGGAGGCCCGGACGACCAGCACGCCGTCCACCAGCCGGTCGGCGAGGCGCTCCAGCGCGCGCTCCTTCCACACCGGGGGCAGGGCCTCGGTGCGGGCGAGGTCGAAGCGGAGCTCGACCCGGGAGTCGGACGTGTTGACGTGCTGGCCGCCGGGCCCGGACGAACGGGAGAAACGCCAGCTCAGCTCGGTCTCCGGCAGGGAGACCGAGCCACGGATGAGGTAGGGCCCGGACATGCCGTCCATGTTCCCGCCCGCCGGGCCCCGAGTCACGGCGTTTTCCGGGTCCTCGGCCCCGTCACTTGGCAACGAAGGTAAAGAAGGCAAAGGATCGTGGAACCCCACCCCCGTCCGTCAGCGTTGGAGGGGGTAGGAAAACGAACCTGACAACAGGCCGGACACCGGGCCGGCAGAGAAACACCACGGAAGGGCATCCCCATGGCTGTAAGCCTGTCCAAGGGCGGCAACGTCTCGCTCACCAAGGAGGCCCCCGGCCTGACCGCCGTGACGGTCGGCCTCGGCTGGGACGTCCGTACGACCACCGGCACCGACTTCGACCTGGACGCCAGCGCCATCGCGGTCAAGGCCGACGGCAAGGTCTACTCGGACCAGCACTTCGTCTTCTTCAACAACAAGTCCACCCCGGACCAGTCGATCGTGCACACCGGTGACAACCGCACCGGTGAGGGCGCGGGCGACGACGAGCAGATCAACGTCAACCTCGCCGCGCTGCCCGCGGACATCGACAAGATCGTCTTCCCGGTGTCGATCTACGACGCCGAGTCGCGCAGCCAGAACTTCGGCCAGGTCCGCAACGCCTACATCCGCATCATCAACCAGGCCGGCGGCTCCGAGATCGCCCGCTACGACCTGAGCGAGGACGCCGCCACCGAGACCGCCATGGTCTTCGGCGAGCTCTACCGCCACGGCGCGGAGTGGAAGTTCCGCGCGGTCGGCCAGGGCTACGCCTCGGGCCTGGCGGGCATCGCCCAGGACTTCGGCGTCAACGTCTGAGACAGCCCCGTCCAGGCGGCCCCGCCGCACTCCGCAGGGCGCCCGGCACCGTGTGATCGCGGTGCCGGGCGCCCTGTGCGTTCTGCCGGGGCCAAGAAGGGCCTCGATGCGAGCAGTTCCGTGCATGGGCCCTCTCGCCCTGAATAGGGGGGTCGGTGTCCGTCGTCGCTCGGTTCGCGGCCCCGGAACCCGACTCCTCAGCAGCTTGCCGTAGGCATTTCTAATGCATTTCCCTGCTCGTCAGCCTTGGAAAGGATGGCTACATTGGCCGGACAGGACATCGCCGGCAGGTTCAATCCAAAAGGAATTTTTCTCCTCGCCGGAGCGCTGACAGTAGTGTTCATTCCCAGTGCCTGCTCGGAGCCGGCGGCGGAGGAAAGGGGGTACGAGGTCCCCAACTCGCTATGCGGGGACCGGGTACCGCCAGAGGTTCTTGATCCTCTCCTTCCTCCCGGCACGAGCCTGTCTTTCGATTCAACGGGGGAAGACAGCCCGCTTGGTTACTGCCGCCTGAAGGTGGACGGGGAACAGGTGCTCTCTGTTGGCATCGAGTGGCATGGAGAGGGGACCGAACTACGCGAGGCCGCCAACATTGTGGTAGGGCTGCGCGGGCGCGACAGAGTGGGACTAGGAGGAGAAGGGGAAAAAGTAATAGAGGAGTCGCCCTACATGTACTCGCGGACAGGAGCGATTGCCGAGGTCCGTTGCAAGGATCCGCGCATGCCCGGGATGAAGTTGTTCGTATCGGCTCGGATTGACACGGAAAGAACCCCCAAGGCATCCGAAATGAAACATCTGATCGCTTCTTATAGTAGGGCTGTCGGAAATTCCAACGAGTGCGTTTAAGCGCGGCGGGTTAAGCAGGGGCCGATTTCCGAGCAATCCCCCGGGTTCGAAAAGAGTCCGCACTCGCCCCCCCTGCGCACTCATAGCATCGGCGGGTATTTTCAGCGAAAGCAGTGCATCGGGGAAAGGCTCTGACAGGTGGTCTCTGATTTCGCTTTCCGGGTTGTCGGGCACGCCTATGAGGTGGCCGACTGCGAGGAGAAGTTGATTTTCCCGTCCAAACCACCTCAGGCATCCAAGCACCGTTGAGGGACTGAAACCGGTACGGCTTGTCGCCGACGGTGTCGAATCTTTCCGTTGAGCGCGTGCGTGCTGCGGAACACCCGCTGGATCTTCCTGGACGGAGGAACCGGCGGGCGGCTCGTTCGCTTCTCCGGAGGGGCAGAACGAACCACCCGCCGTCGAACCTCCCGCCCACGGCCTGGGGGTCAGGTGGCGTCGTCCCGGTGGTGGCAGGGGCAGGCGCAGCGCAGGACGGTCACGCCCTCGCACGGCGGCTCGGTCTCCTCCCCCTCCCGGCACGTCCGGTGCCGTCCCAGGCGGCAGTCCACCGAGCGGTACTCCTCGTCCACCGGGGCGCGCATCTCGTCCCTGAGCCAGACTCCGGCGGCGATCAGGAGTGACACGCCCGGCGGCGCGCACGGGCCCCGGGCGTGCCACCATCGCTTCCGTGCTCGACATCGGCTACGCCCTCTCCTCCCGCTTCCCCGACCCACCGCAGACGGACTACCGCACGGCGGACGTGCGGACGCTGCGGCACGACCTGTTCTGCGGCGACGTCTACCTCGCGGACACCGAGACCGACCGGGAGCTGTCCACGGCCCGGGGAACGGTGCCGGTGCTGGACTTCGCGTGGGCGCTGTGCGACATCGTCGAGCGACTCGACCGCGACCCGCTCGGCAGCCGCGCCTCCCGTCCCCAACACGCCGAGCTGGACTTCGTGGAGTCGGCCGACAACCTGCACTTCACGCGCCGCTTCGGCTGGGTGGACATCACCGCCGACTGGCTGCCCGAGCACGAGCCGCCGCTGACGTTCAACCACGGCATGCTGCGCCGCGAGGCCCGCGACTTCCTCCACGACCTGATCGCCGACCTCACCGACATCCACGAGGAGCTGGGCGACAACCCCGTGATCTGGGACCTCCAGGCCCGCTTCCCGCGCGTGTGAGCCGGAAGCGCCGGGCGCGGGTCCGCGTGGACCCGCGCCCGGCCGTGGAGGGGGGCCTCAGCGCAGCTTCCGGAAGAACCTCCGCACGTCGGCGGTCAGGACCTCCGGTGCCTCCATGGCCAGGAAGTGACCGCCCGAGTCCAGTTCGGTCCAGGACGTGATGGTGTGGTCGCGCTCGGCCCACCGCCGTACGGTCACGTCGTGGGCGGAGACCAAAACGCCCGTCGGGACGGTGCCGCGCCTGGGAGCCCACCCCTCCCCTTCGCCGTCCCACTCGCCGCCGTCCCCGTCGGCCTCCGCGTCGCTCCAGGTGTTCGCGGACATCTCCTCGTAGTAGATCTGCGCGGCCGATCCGGCGGTGCCGGTGAACCAGTACAGCGAGACGTCGGTCAGGAAGCGGTCCCGTTCGACGCTGTCCTCGGGCAGGCCGTCCTCCGGCCAGGTGAGTTCCTTGAACTTCTCCACGATCCAGGCGAGTTGACCCACCGGCGAGTCGTGCAGGCCGTACGCCACCGTCTGGGGCCGCTTGGCGTTGCACTGCAGGTAGCCGTCGTTGAAGTCCTGCATGCGCCGCCAGCGCCGCTGGTCGGCCTCGCTCAGGCCCTCCGTCTCGCCCTCCTCTCCCACGGGGAAGGCGATCATCGCGTTGAGGTGGATGCCGATGACGCGCTCGGGTGCCCGCCGGCCCATCTCGGGCGCCACCCAGGAGCCGGTGTCGTAGCCCTGGACGCCGTACCGTTCGTAGCCGAGCCGCGCCATCAGCCGGTCGAGCACCTCGGCCATCCGGGCGGCGTTCATCCCGGGCCCGGCCAGCGGCGTGGAGAACCCGAACCCCGGCAGTGACGGGACGACCAGGTGGAAGGCGTCGGCCGGGTCCCCACCGTGCGACCGGGGGTCGGAGAGCGGTCCGACGACGTCCAGGAAGTCGGTGAAACCGCCGGGCCAGCCGTGCAGCAGCACCAGCGGGACGGCGTCCGGCTCGGGGGACCGCACGTGGAGGAAGTGCAGGTTCTGCCCGTCGACGGTGGTGAGGAACTGCGGGTGCGCGTTGAGCGCGGCTTCCTGCCGCCGCCAGTCGTACGAGGTGCGCCAGTGCTCGGCCAGCTCCCTCAGGTAGCCGACCGGGACCCCGCGGCTCCAACCGATGTCCGGCAGCTCGTCCGGCCAGCGGGTGTTCGCCAGTCGGGCGTGCAGGTCGTCGATCCGGTGCTGCGGGACCTCGATGCGGAAGGGGCGGACGGCGGATTCGCGGGACGTGTCGTGTGCCATGGCCGGGAGGTTAGGGAGCGGTTAGGACGGGTTCGGTCCCAAGTCCGTGGCAGTCTGGGCGACATGCTGGAGACCTCCGCCCGGCTGCTGCGGCTGCTCTCGCTCCTCCAGGCGCACCGGCAGTGGACCGGCGCCGAACTCGCCGAGCGCCTGGGCGTGTCGTCCCGCACCGTCCGCCGTGACGTGGACCGGCTGCGCGAGCTCGGCTATCCGGTGCACGCCGCTCGGGGGACCGCCGGTTACCGCCTCGACGCCGGCGCGTCCCTGCCGCCGCTCCTGTTCGACGACGACGAGGCGGTCGCCGCGGCGATCGCCCTGCGGACGGCCGCGAACGGGACGGTCGCGGGCATCGAGGAGGCGGCCCTGCGCGCCCTGTCCAAGCTCGGCCAGGTGCTCCCCTCCCGCCTGCGCCACCGGGTGGACTCCCTCCACCGGGCCGTGCTGCGCGTCGGGCCGTCCGTACCGGAGGTGGAGCCGGACACGTTGACGGTGATCGCCGACGCCTGCCGGCGCGGCGAGCGCCTCCGCTTCGACCACACCGGCCCGCGCTCCGCCGCCACGGTCCGCTCCGTCGAGCCCCACCGCCTGGTGCACTTCGACCGGCACTGGTACCTGGTCGCCTGGGACCTCGACCGTGACGACTGGCGCGTGTTCCGGGTGGACCGGCTGACCCCGCGCCCACCGACCGGGCCGAGGTTCACGCCCCGGCCGCCGCCCGACGGAGACGTCGCCGCCTACCTCTCCCGTCGGCTGTCACAGCGCGCCTGGCCGTACCGGGCGACGGTCGCGCTGCACGCGTCCGCGAAGGAGGCGGCCGGGCGTGTCTGGCCCGGCACCGGCGCGATCGAGGCCGTGGACGAGCGGCGCTGCCTCCTGCGCGTCGGCGCGGACTCCGTCTGGACGCTGCAGTGGATGATCACCTCGGTGGACCTGGACTTCACCCTGGTCGACGGGCCGCCCGAACTCGTCGACGCCCTCCGCGCCCACGCCGAGCGCTGTCTGCGCGCCCTTCCCCGACGTCCTTGACCTCAAGTCGGCTTGAGGTCGCAGAGTGGGCGCGCCAGTCAGGCCGCCGCCCACGGGAGAGCCCATGCGCGCCATCCGCCTGCACGCCTTCGGCCACGCCGACAACCTCCGCCACGAGCGGGTCCCGGACCTCGAGCCCGGCCCCGGACAGGTGCGGATCGCCGTCGCGGCGGCCGGGGTGCACCTGCTCGACGTCGCCCTGCGCGAGGGGAGGCCGCTCGGCCCGGTCCCCCTGCCCGAGCTGCCCACCGTCCCCGGACGGGAGGTCGCCGGGACGGTCGACGCGCTCGGCGAGGGCGTCGACCCGCAGTGGCTCGGCCGGCGCGTCGTCGCCCACCTCGGCCAGGCGCCCGGCGGGTACGCCGAGCTGGCCGTCACCGGCGTCGAACGGCTCCACGCGCTGCCCCACCGGGTGAGCGAGGACCACGCCGTCGCCATGATCGGCACCGGCCGCACCGCGATGGGCATCCTCCGCTTCGCCGACCCCTCCCCCGCCGACACCGTCCTGGTCCTCGCGGCGGCCGGGGGGGTCGGCAGCCTCCTCGTCCAGTACGCCCGGCACCGCGGCGCCACCGTCGTCGGCGCCGCGGGCGGCCCGGAGAAGGCCGCGGCGGTGCGGGAGCTGGGCGCGGACCTCGCCGTCGACTACACCGCGGGCGACTGGGCGGACCGGGTCCGCGAGAAGTTCGGCGACCGGCCCCTCACCCACCTCTTCGAGGGGGTCGGCGGGCACCTGGGCCGTACCGCCCTGTCGCTCCTCGCGCCCGGCGGCACCCACCTGTCCTACGGTCACTCCTCCGCCGTGCTCTCCCCCGAGGCGCGGACCGCGCCGTCGAGGGAGGAGCAGGAGCGCCTCGGCATCACCTCGCGGTCGGTGACGGGCAAGCCGATGTTCGACCGGATCGGCGGCCCGGGGAACCTGCGGGTTCTGGAGGAGGAGGCCATGGGGCTGGCCGCAGCGGGCGTCCTCGTCCCCCTCGTCCACCACTTCCCGCTGGCGGACGCGGCCCGCGCCCACCGCGCCCTGGAGAGCCGCGCCACGCTGGGCAAGGTGGTGCTGGTGCCCTGAGCTGGCTCTCCGCGCGCCGCACACGGACGGGGTGCGGCGCGCGGTCGCCGTCAGCCCGCCTTGCGCCGGAAGTTCCGCTTCCGGCCGGCCTCGCGGCGCATTCCGCCGACCTTCGAGCGGCTCTCCTCGTGCGCCCGGCGCTCCTGTCCTGTCTGCTTCTTGCGCTCCAGCGCCTCTCTGAACTTCTGCTTGAGGTCGTTCTCGTTCTCGTTCTCGTTCTCGGCCTCGAACTCGGTCTCGGTCTCGGAACCGGCCTGGTTCTCCTGCATGGGACCTCCCGGGGGGATGAAGGGGCTGCACCGGTCAGCCTCACACAGAAGGGGGCCGGCCCGCGAGGCCGTTTCGACCACCGCGCCGGTCCGGCTCCGCGGAAAGCCCCGGGGCCGCCCGCGCGGTCGCGGACGGCCCCGGGGTCCGGAGGAGGGACCGGTGACCGGTCAGCGGAGGCAGACGTT
Source organism: Streptomyces glaucosporus (assembly GCF_039533345.1). NCBI lineage: Bacteria > Bacillati > Actinomycetota > Actinomycetes > Kitasatosporales > Streptomycetaceae > Streptomyces > Streptomyces glaucosporus. The sequence goes on from NZ_BAAATJ010000002.1 coordinate 313,100, forward strand.
GGGCCGGGGCGGGAGGCTCATGCCCTGGCCGGTCGGCAGTCGTCAACCGTGATCACCACATCTACCACTGTCGAGTGGCGCTCCGTGAAGGGCGCGCTGCCCGCACCCGCCGGAATATAGCTTCTGTGCTATGAGCTGGGGTACCGTTGAGCTCGAGCCCGAGGTCGCCTCATGGCTGGAGCATCTGGACGACAAGCGCTGGGCGCAGGCCCTGATGCACCTCGACCTTCTGGAGGAGAGAGGCGTCCACCTGGGGGAGCCGTACACGCGGCAGCTGGACGGCAAACTGCGGGAGTTGCGGTTCTACTGTGGAGGGCAGCGGGTCCGCATCACCTACTGGATCGCTCCCGGACGGCGGATCGTCATGCTCACCGTGTTCCCCAAGACACGGATGAGGGAGTTCCTCGAGGTGGAGCGTGCGAGGCAGGCCCTCAAGCAGTGCCAGGAAGAGGCGCACACCGTGGAGGAGGAGCTGTGACCGACACGAGCGGACGTACCGGTCTTGCCCAGGCCCGCGCGGCGCGACCGGTCAGCGCCGAGATCGAACGGGAGTACGCGGCGGCGCGGCTCCGGTTCGAGCTGGGCGAGAAGGTGCGCAGCCGCCGCCTGGAACTCGGGTTGTCGCAGAGCGAGGTGGGACGCCGCGCCCGGATGACGCAGTCGGCGATCGCCCGTTTCGAGGCGGGGGGCACGGTCCCCACGCTGCCCGTGCTGGCACGGCTCGCCGAGGCCCTGGCCCTGGACCTGCGCGTGGACCTCACCCCGCACGCCGAGAGCGCGTAGGGCCGGTTGCCGGTCCGGCTCCGCGGAAAGCCCCGGGGCCGCCCGCGCGGTCGCGGACGGCCCCGGGGTCCGGAGGAGGGACCGGTGACCGGTCAGCGGAGGTAGACGTTGGGCCGGGGCGGGAGGCTCATGCCCTGGCCGAGGAAGAAGCTCGGGTGCGGCGGCTGGTTGTAGGCGGTGTTCTGCCAGGCCAGCGCCACCCGGTACTGCGCGTCGTGCAGCAGTGTGTGCAGCTTCAGGTCCGTCGGGATCGTGGTGGCGTAGATGCGCAGCGCCGAGTTGTCGCTGTGCCGCCAGATCACTTCCTCCCGCCAGTCGCCGAACAGGTCGCCGGAGAGGACGGGCGTGGACTTGGTGCCGTTGCTGGAGGCCACGCCGCTGCCGGTCAGCAGCCGGGTCTCACCGCTGGTTCCGTACTTGTCGATCCGGGTGCCGTCGAGGAGTTCGCGGACCGGGTCGCCGTCCCACCAGGCGAGGAAGTTGGCCGAGGACGGGTTGCGTCCGACGTTGCCGCCCGACGCGTCGCGGAGCTGGGTCATGTTGGGGCCCGAGCCCCAGAACTCGGCGCCGGGGTTGCCGGCGTGGATGTCGGCGGCCACGCCGCGCCCCGGACCCTCGGAGCCGCTGGTCGGGGTGCGGTGGATGACCTGGCCGGTGCGGGCGTCGTGGAGGTCGGAGCCGGGCTGGTTGCCGGACTCGTGGATGGTGAAGACCTCCAGGCCCTGACGGCTGGGCACGAAATCGCCGACGTGGAGGGCGTCGCCGTGGCCGAAGCCGGTGGCGTACATCAGGGTGCCGTTGTCGTCGACGGTGGCCGAACCGTAGACGATCTCCTGGCGGCCGTCGGCGTCCACGTCCGCGATGGAGAGCTGGTGGTTGCCCTGCCCGGCGGCGGCGCCGTTGCCGGAGGCGTTGGAGTCGAACAGCCAGCGCCGGGTGAGCTGCCCGTCGCGGAAGTCCCAGGCGGCGATGGTGGCGCGGGTGTAGTAGCCGCGGGCCATGATCAGCGAGGGCCGGGTGCCGTCGAGGTAGGCGGTGCCGGCGAGGAAGCGGTCGACGCGGTTGCCGTAGGAGTCGCCCCAGGAGGAGACGTTGCCGCGCCCCGGTTCGTAGTCGACGGTGTCCAGCGCGGCGCCGGTGCGCCCGTCGAACATGGTGAGGTACTCGGGGCCGGTGAGGATGTACCCGCTGGAGTTGCGGTGGTCCGCGGAGGCGTTGCCGATGTAGGCGCCGCGGCCGTCGCGGGTGGCGTCGGCGGTCTTCATGGCGACCTCGGCCCGTCCGTCGCCGTCGTAGTCGTAGACCTGGAACTGGGTGTAGTGCGCTCCGGCGCGGATGTTGCGGCCCAGGTCGATGCGCCACAGCCGCTGGCCGCTGAGCTCGTAGGCGTCGATGTAGACGTTGCCGGTGGTGCCGGACTGGGAGTTGTCCTTGGCGTTGTCCGGGTCCCACTTGAGGACGAGTTCGAGCTGCCCGTCGCCGTCCAGGTCGCCGGGGCCGGCCTCGACGGCCGTGTAGCCGGAGCCGGGCGGGGAGACGGGGACGTCCAGGTGGTTGCCGCCGGTGAAGCGCAGGGAGGCCCCGGAGGCGGCCTGCTCGGCGCCGTCGACCACGGCGCGGACGGTGTAGGAGGCGTCGGCGGGGGCGCCGGCGTCCAGGTAGTTGGTGGACCCGGTGATCGGCGAGGAGTTGACCTTCGTTCCGCCCCGGTAGAGGTTGAACGCGACATCGCGGCTCTCGGTGCCCAGCAGCCGCCAGGACACCAGGTTCCCGGAGCCCGAGCGGACCGAGATCAGGCCGCGGTCGACCTTCTCCATCTGCACGGCGTTCCCGGCGGGCGGCTCCCCGGAGCCTCCGTCGCCGGCCACCTTCACCAGGCTCCACTGCTGGTTGGCGCCGCCGTTGTCGGTGTACTGGGAGATCCGGGCGCCGTCGGCGGTGGACCGCTCCCACACGTCCAGGGCCTTGCCGCTGTGGCGGTTGATCAGCCGGATGTGGCCGCCGTCGGAGTCGGCCACGCGGAACTGCTGGTTGGCGCCGCCGTTGTCGGTGTACTGCACGACGTCGGCGCCGTCGGCGGTGGACCGGGCCTCCACGTCCAGCACCTTGCCGCTGTGCCGGGCCACGATCTTGTAGTGGCCGCCGCCGGCGTCGGCGAAGCGGAACTGCTGGTGGGGGACGTCGCGCGGGGTGCGCTGGACGAGGGCGGCGCCGTTGGCGGTGGACCCTCCGTCGATCTCCAGGGCCTTGCCGCTGTGCCGGGACACCAGCTGGTAGTGGGCGGAGGTGTCGATCACGGCGGCGTCGGCCTCCTGCCGCGGCAGGACGACCAGGGAGACGGCGGCCAGCAGGACGGTCAGCGCGGCCGCGCAGAGCCCGCGCGGACCGGGCGCCCCGCGGCGCGGTCTGCGGGCTCTCTTCGTGCTGTGAGCGGGCATGGCGGCTCCTTGTAGGGGGGTGGTCCGCGCTCCCGGGGTGGGGGAAGAGCCTGAGTGAAACGATTCATAATCGTGCCGAGGCGTGCCCTGTGGCGGCACGGGGGCGTGGGAGCGCTTCCGGGACCATAGGGGCAGCCAAGGGCGCACGGCAAGGGCCGTACACGGAACGGCAGTTCGGCTCCCCGGCCCCGGGGAACGGGGAGCCGGACACCGGATCAGCCCGCCGAGGGGCCCGTCCAGCCGCTCGGCACGTGCCCCAGCCGCACCCGCTGCGGGTGGTCGCCGACGGGCACGGACGCCACCTTCCGGCCGGTGGCGAAGTCGATCGCGGTGACCCGGTCGGAGCCGCTCTCGGAGACCACGCAGTGCCGGCCGTCGCCGCTGACGGTCGCCCAGTACGGCTTGGAGACCGTCACCAGCGGGCCCTCCTGGAGCGTCCCGCGGTCCACGACGGTGGCGTAGTCGTCCATCGTCCCGGCGACGCACAGCTTGGTGCCCTGCGGGTTCATCGACATCCCGTGGTGGCGCGAGTCGTTGACCCAGTCGGTGCGGTCCTCGCTCGTCTCCGGGTTCTTCGGCAGCTCCTTCAGCCGCGTGATCCTGTCGGCGGCCACGTCGTACTCCAGGAAGCCGTTGAAGAACGACACCTGGAAGTAGAGCGTGGACTCGTCGGGCGTGAAGGCGACGGGCCGCACCGAGTCCGACAGGTCCTTGCGGCCGAAGGCGTCCAGCCGCTGCCTCATGTCGATGACCTTCACCTGCTCGAAGGTCTCCGCGTCGGCGACCGTGATGCGCCGGTCGCCCTTCGTCCAGTCCAGCCAGGGGGCGTCCAGGTCGTTGTTGACCTCGCCGATGGACATGTTCCAGATGCGCCGGCCGCCGTCGGTGAAGACGTTCTCGTGCGGCTTGTCGCCCGTCTTGAACGAGCCCAGCTCCCTGCCCGTGACGATGTCCAGGACGTGGACGGTGTTGGACGTCGAGGCCGAGACGGCGACCCTCTTCCCGTCCGGGGAGACGGCCATGTGGTCCGAGCGGAAACCGGACACGGGGAAGCGCCAGTTGACCTTCCCCGTGGCGAGGTCGATCGAGACCACGTCGGCGAAGCTGGGGCGGGAGACGACCACGGCCGAGCCGTCCGGGGTGGAGTACATGTCGTCGACGTACTGGTCGTGGCCCTCGCCGACGGTCTCGCGGATGCCCAGGTAGAAGGCGAGCTTCAGGGGGTTGAGGTAGATCTCCCGCAGCCGCTCGGCCTTGTCGGGGACGACGTCGACACGGCCCACCCTGGCGTAGTCGCCGCGGGACTCGATGACGTCCGCGGTGCCGTCCCAGTTGTTGCCGACGAACAGCACCTCTCTCAGCCCGCTCGCCCCCGCCTCCGCGGGGGTGGCCGCCGACGCGGGCACCGCGGCCGAGGCGGCCAGCACGAGGGCGGCGGCGCAGCCGGCGAGCCGCCGGGAACGGCGGCGGCGCGGGGAGGGGCGGTGGGGTGACGTCGTTGTCGTCATGGCGCGCTCCCTGATCGGACGGACAGGTGGAGTTACCGGGGGTAACTTAGCGGCCGCGCGGGCGGCCGACCAGATGCGCGGCAAGCCGAAATCCGTTGCGGGGAAAGGCGTCCGGCCGGTCCAATGCCCCCCATGACCCCTTCCGACGGGAACGACGGCCGCACCGACCACACCCCCCTGAACCGGCGCTACTGGGACGAGGAGGCCGCCGCCTCCCACGGTCCGCTCGCCCGGGCCCACTGGTCGCGCACCGAACCGGCCTGGGGCCTGTGGTCCACCCCCGAGTCCGAACTCTCCCTCCTCCCCGGCGACCTGGCCGGGAAGCGCGTGATCGAACTGGGCTGCGGCACCGCCTACGTCTCCGCCTGGCTCGCGCGGGCCGGCGCCCGCCCCGTCGGCGTCGACCTCTCCGAGCGGCAGCTCGCCACCGCCCGCGCCATGCAGGAGGAGTTCGGCCTCGACTTCCCCCTCCTCCTCGCCGACGCCGAACGAGTCCCCTGCGCCGACGGCTCGTTCGACCTGGCCGTCAGCGAGTACGGAGCCTCCCTGTGGTGCGACCCGCGCCGCTGGATCCCGGAGGCCGCGCGGCTCCTGGCCCCCGGCGGACGGCTGGTGTTCATGCGGTACTCGCCCCTGTTCGCGCTCTGCGCCTCCCCGGAAGGGCAGGCGACCGCGGCCCTGCGGCGCCCGCACTTCGGCGGCCTGGGCCGCCTGGCGCGGGGGGAGCGCGTGGAGTTCGTGCTGCCGCACGGCGAGATGATCCGCGTCCTGCGCGACGCCGGCTTCACCGTCGAGGACCTGGTCGAGATCCGGGCGCCCCACCCCGCGCACCGCGACTACCCCGAGGTGTCCGCCGCCTGGGCGCGCGACTGGCCCTGCGAGGAGGTCTGGAAGGCCCGCCTGGACGGCTGAGACCCCGCCGGACCAACCGGCTCGGGCGGGGTTCGCACCCCGGCGGGGCCGGCCCCGTCCGCTCCCCCGGCGCGGCCGTGCCGCGAAACGTCCGGCTCCCCGCGTCCGGTCTCCGTAGGATCGGTCCGCTGCGAGCACCGGAGGGGAGCCATGCGGGAGCGTCGGGGGCGGAGGGGCGGGCTGCGCGCCCTGTCGTCGGTGGGTGCGGGCGTGGCGGGCGCGGCCCTCCTGGTGGCCGTGGTGCTGTACCTGCCGGGGGCCGTGGTCGACCACGACCTGGCGGGCGCGCGCATCGCACCGAAGGACCGCCTCGGCGCGGTGAACGACGTCCGCACCACCCTGCTGCAGGCCGTCGCCGGTGTGGCGATCTTCCTGGGCGCGTACGTCACCTGGCGCCAGATGCGGGTCGGTCAGGAGGGGTTGAACGCCACCCGCGAAGGGCAGGTCACCGACCGGTTCGGGCTGGCGGTGGAGCAGATCGGCAGCGACAGGCCCGAGGTGCGGATCGGGGGCCTCCACGCCCTGTGGCGGGTCGCGGACCACTCCGAGCGGGACCGTGAGGTCGTCATCTCCATCATGGCCGCCTTCCTGCGCACGCGCCTTCGGTGGCCGCCCACCGGGCCCGACGCTCCCGCGCCGGACGCGCCGGTCAACTCCGTACCGCCGCTGGAGACCCGGGCCCCGGACGCCCAGACGGCGCTGACCTGCATGGGCGTGCTGTGCGAGGGACGCGAGCCGGAGTGGCTCAACCTCATCGCCACCGACCTCAGGCGCGCCGACTGCGACGGACTGAACCTCCAGGGCGTCATCCTCGACCGGGCGTGCCTGGCGGCGGCGAGCGTCTTCGAGGTCGACCTGACGCGCGCCTCGCTGGCCGGGGCCGTGCTGCGGCAGGCCGAACTGGCGACATCGGTCCTCCGGTCCGCCCGCCTCGTCGACGCCGACCTGCGCGGTGCGCGGCTGGTCGAGGCCGACCTGGAGGGGGCCGACTTCACCGGCGCCGACCTGCGGGAGGCCGACCTGTGCCGGGCCCGTGCGCCCCGTGCCTCGTTCCACCGCGCGGACCTGCGGGAGGCCGACCTGCGCGGCGCGGATCTGCGCGGCGCGGACCTGCGAGAGGCCCGGCTGGAGGGGGCTCGGACGAACGCCCGCACGCGATGGCCCGAGGGCTTCGACGCGGCAGGCTCCGGCACCGTCCCGGACGACGCCCCGGAGTCTCCGACCAACCCCCTCTCCGGCTTCACCCTGCGGACGGACCTCCCGCCGCTGCGCTCCCACCCCTGACCCCGGTGGCCGGCGGCAGGCCGCGCGCCCCGTACTCGCCCCCATGAGCCCGCCGTCCCCGCTCCGTGCCCACCGGTTCCGGGACCGGCGCCACACGAAGTACGACTTCCTCGACCCGATCCTCGCCGTGTGCCCGGGCTGCGCAGGGGACGCCCGCGTCACCGGGATCCCGCACGAGCCCGGCCACCCCCTCTACCCGGCGCTCGCCCCGCGGCGGCTGGTCTGCCGCGCCTGCGCCCTGTCCCGGACGTGGCGGGGCCGGGGCCCGGACTTCCGCCGGGGCCCGGGCGGGACCGCGCGGGACCCGTACTTCGGCGCGCCGCTGCGGTTGCAGACCCGGACCCGCCACGGCCTGCTGTGGGCCTGCAACCCCGGACACCTCGACCTGGTCGAGCGGTACGTGCGGGCGTCGCTGCGCGAGAGGGCCCACTGGTACGACATCGGCACGAGGAGGGCGCCGGTGGCCTCCCTGCCCGTGTGGATCAAGCGCGGGAGGAACCGCGACGAGGTGCTGCGCGCCGTCGAGCGCGTCCGCGCCCTGGCGCCGGCGTCCTGACGGGACGCCACCCGCGGGAAAACGGTTCGCCGACTGTCGGACCCACCGCCTAGGGTGATCCTCACGCGGGGGCGGCTCCGCGGCGTGCTTCCTTCTCCTCTTCTTTTGCAAAAAGATCCCGAGCGCGCCCACTTCCCGCCCCCGCGCCGCTTTCGCCGAGCGGCGTCCTTTCCGCTTCTCCACGGGGGTGTGCACATGGCCGTCACGCGTGCCGGCGACCGTACCGGCGTCACGACCGCCACGGCGGCGGACGACCTGGAAGGGCTGCTGCTGCGGCGCTTCTCCACGGTGTACGTCGCCGCGCCGGCGGACGGCGCACGCGTCGACCCCCGCGTGAACGCCGCCGGGCTGACCGCCCTGGAGGCCGACCTCGCCGCACGCGGACACGTCCTGACGGCACCGCTGCGCGCCGCGCTCGCCGCCCTGCCCCCGGCCGACCTGGCCGGACACGGCATCCGCCTGCTCGGCCGGATCGACGCCCTGCTGGGCGCCGACCGCGAGCACACCCCGCTGTTCCGCGGCTTCCCCGACTCCGTGCCGGACCACGCGCACAGCCTCTACAGCGAACGCATCCTGGCCTTCCTCCTCAGCCAGCCGCACCAGCCGTGCGTGTCCTGCGGCCGCACCGGCGACATCGGCGCGCTCGCGCCGTGCGCCCACCTGGTGTGCTCCGAGTGCCTGGAGCAGGCGGCCGGGGAGGAGGACGCCTGCACCTTCCCCTGCCCGGTGTGCGGCGCCGGGGTGGCCGACCCCGCGGACCCCTACCTGCGCCTGCCCGGGCCGCGCCGCCTGCGCCGCCTGTTCGGCCGCCGGAGGACGGCGGACGGACGGAAGGCCGAGAACAAGCGGAAGGCGGAGGACGAGCGGAAGGCCGAAGGCGGACGGAAGGCCGAGAACAAGCAGAAGGCCGAGGACGGGCGGAAGGCGGGGGCGCCGGACGACACGCCGCCGCTGCGGCCCCTGCGGCTGGGCGAGGGCGCCGGCCCGCGCCACGGGGCGGGCCTGGTGCTGGCCGGCCTGCTGGCCCGCCGCACCCCGCTGTCCCCGCAGGACCGCGAGGACCTGGCCGCCGTCCTGCCCCACGCCGACCCCGGCCTGGACTGGCTGCCGGAGGAGATCCCGGTGCGCGAGACCAAGGCCGCCGTCCTGGCCGCGCTGCTGGACCGCCCCGACACCGCACCGGCCGCGCAGGAGGCGCTGCGCACCCGCCTGGACACGGCCACCGACGTCCTGCGGCTGCTGTGGGCGCACTCCGGCGCCGAGCCGGACCTGCTGACGCCGCCGCGCCTGCGGTCGGTGCCTCGCCCGCTGCGCCGCGAACTCCTCGGCGTGCTCGACGCCCTGCCGCCGGAGACGGTGGCCGAGGACATGCTGCGCCGGCCCCAGGCGTGGAAGCGCGCGGGCGAGGTGCTCCACCCCTTCGAGCACCGGAACCGCTTCCCGCGCGCCGCGGTGGCGTTCGCCGCCGTGCGCGGCACCGACCTGGGACCGGAGGAGGCCGGCTGGCTGCTGGACGCCGCGGACGGCCTCGACGGGCGGGCGCGGCTGGTCGCGGGCCGTCCCGGCGGCGCCGTCCGCCTCGCGGTGCGGACGTTCGTCTCCGAGACCGAGGAACTGCTCGCCCGCGGGGACACCGCGGGCGCCACCGCGCTGCTGCTGCGCCGCCCCGGCGAGCTGGTGCGCCGTCTGCACCACCTGCTGCGCGTCCACAGCGTGTGGACGGGCGGCGACGGGCTCCCGCCGGGCCTGTCCGAAGGGCTCCCGGCCGCCCTGCGCCGGGTCGGCCCGGGCCCGCTGCTGAGCGCCTGGGGGAGGCTGCGCGTCCCGCACGAGGCGGGCGAGCGGCGGGTGTTCTTCCCGCGCGGCACGATCGCCCTGGCCCACGGCGCCGACGACCACGCCCCGCCCGTGCCGCGCGCCGCGGCCGAGGCGGTGTGCACGGCGCTGGAGGGCGAACTGCTGCGCCGCGCACGCGAGTCGGCGGGCGAACCGCGCGGGGTGTCCGTCCTCGACGCGGGACTGGCCGACCTGGTGGCGCCGTTCGCCGAGCGAACGACGGCCAGGGCGCTGGTCGCCGTGCCGCGCGGCAGCCGCCTGGCGCTGCCCGGCGGCGGGCGGCTGCGGCTGTTCCTCCACTGGATGCAGAACAAGGGGCAGCGCGTCGACCTGGACCTGTCGGTGGCGCTGTACGACGCCGAGTGGAACTTCGTCGGCCTGTGCGACTACACCCACCTCAACTTCGCCCGCCGCGCCGCCGTCCACTCGGGCGACCACACCTCCGCCCCGCCGCCGGACGGCGCGACGGAGTTCGTCGACCTGGACGTGGAGGCGCTGGAGGCGGCCGGGGCGCGGTACGCCGTGACGGTGGTGTTCAGCTACAACAACGTGCCGTTCGACGAGCTGGCCGACGCGTTCGCCGGTGTCATGCCCCTCCCCGGAGGGAAGGCGGGCGACCGGGGAAGGCAGTTCGACCCGAGGCTGGTCCGGCAGCGCTTCGACCTGGCCGGCTCCGCCCGGGTGTGCATGCCCATGGTCCTGGACCTGGCGGGACGCACAGCCCTGTGGACGGACACCAACCTGTCGGTCTCCGGCGGCCTCCACAACGTGTACCGCCACCGCGAGCGGCTGGGCCGGCTCGCCTCCGACCTGACCGTCCACTTCGCGCCCGGCGCCCGCGCCACCGTGTGGGACCTCGCCGTCCGCCTGGCCGCGGCCGGTTCGCCGGAGGTGTGGGTCCGCTCGGCCGACGGGCTCTCCCTGGCCCGCTACCGGCGCGGCGCGGAGGAGGACGCCGGCGCCTTCACCGCCCGCGTCGCGGAGGGGCGCGCCCACGACGACCTGCGCACCGGGGACGCGGAGGAGATCACCGAGGAGCTCGCCGGGGTCCTCTCCGGGGACGGCCGCTTCGCCGCGCTCGTCCACGGCGACCTCCCGGCCGAGTGGGGCAGCGGCGAGCTGTACCGCCTCTTCCCCGGCCCGCTGGACGCCGGCACCGGGCCGGACGTCCGCCTCCTCACCGCCGGCGACCTCCTCGCCCGGTTCGCCCCGGCGGCGGGCTGACGCCCGCGCGTCCGGGGGGTCAGCCCGCCGCCGCGTGTGCGATGTCCACGACGATCCTGTTCTCCACCGCGGTCACGCGGAAGCCCGGCCGGCCGTCGCCGCGGCGGGCGTCGACGCCGATGCCGAAGCGGACGTCGCCCTCGAAGTAGCTGACGAACGCCAGATCCCGGACGGTGGGGGTGGTCGTGTCCCCGGTGTCGAACTCCTTCTGCGGATCCTCCGGCCGGGCCCGGGAGAAGACGAGCATCAGCCGGTGCTCGCCCTCGACGGGGATCTCCTCCCCGGAACCGTCCTGGTGCAGCGCGGCCACGTACTCGGCGACGTACGCGGGGGCGCCTCCCCGGAAGTCGAAGACGACCCGGTCGTAGGCGCCGTGGGCGCCCACCCGGACCCCCGTCAGCACCGCCAGCTCGGTCTCGTCCGCCCCCCGGCCCTTCCCCGACTTCCGGGAGGCGCTCCGGGGGGCGTCGTCCGCCGCCCCCTCCCCGCCCTCGGACGGCGGTGCGGAACTCCGGGACGCGGAGGGGGCCGGGGCGGTGCTCCCTCCGGTCGCGTCCGGGGCGGGTGAGGCGGTTCCACCGGGCCGGCCGGCGCTCCGGGACTCCCCCGCAGTCGGGGCGGGGCTCCCGGCGTCCCCCCCGCCCCCTCCCCCGCAGGCCGGCACCGCGGCGAGGACGGACAGCAGGGCGATCACGGTCATGCTGCGGCGACGTTTCACTGCGTGCTCCTGGACGTAGGCGACCGGATGCGGGAGGACACCGGGTGCTCCGAGCGAACGGCGGTCCGCGCTCCTTGGAACACGGGTTCCCGGAATCGCGCCCGCACTCACACGGCGTCGAACGGACGGACCACCTCCGTGACCACGGCCTCCCCGCGCGCGCCCCGGGAGTGCCCCCCGCCCGGAGCGGACACCCTTTCCGGAAAGAGGCGCGGAAGGACGAGCGGAAGGACGTACGGGAGACGCGCGGAGGACGGCGGGAGCGACGGGGAACCGCGGAGGTTCCAGGAGGGCCCGGAGGAGCTGCGAAGGGAGAGGACGCCCATGGCCGACTGGCTGTTCATCGTGAGGCCCGGGGACGCGGCGGGGGACGGCGGCCCCTCCGTCAAGGAGCGCTACCTCGGGTTCGCCGAGACGTCCCCCCGGCGGAACTGGTGCCTGTCGCGCCGGCGCCGCATGGCGGCCGGGGACCGCCTGTGGGTGTACTTCGCCTCCCCCGTGCGCGAGGTCGCCGCGATGGCCGAGATCGACGGCGAGCCCCGCGAAGCGCCTGGCAACCCCTGGCAGCCGTGGACGTTCCCCGCCACACTGGACGCCGGGGCGACGCGCAACCTCTGCCGGAACCCGGTCCCGCTCCACGCGCTGTCCAACCGCCGCCCCCAGGGCGTCACCCGGGTGAGGGACGAGGACCTGCCCCTCCTGCTGCGGCACGCGGGCCTGTGACCGCCGGCCGCCGGCCGGTCGTCCCTCCACCGATAGGGTCCCTCCTGTCCGGATTGCGTACGAGTGAGGGCAGGGCGATGGCGGTCGCGATCGACAAGGTGGCGTGGGTGCGGATCGAGAACGGGAAGGTGCTGTGCGCCCGTTCCCGCGGGAAGGACACCTGCTACCTCCCCGGCGGCAAGCGGGAGGAGGGCGAGAGCGACGTGCAGACCCTGGTCCGCGAGATCCGGGAGGAGCTGGACGTGGACCTCGTCCCGGAGACCGTCGAACTCCTGGGCGTCTACGAGGCCCAGGCCCACGGCCGCGCGGAGGGCACGGTGGTCCGCATGACCTGCTACACCGGCGACCACGAGGGCACACCGACCGCCTCCGCCGAGGTCGAGGAGGTCCTCTGGCTGACCCACACCGACCGCGACCGCGTCTCCCCGGCCACCCGGCTGGTCTTCGACGACCTCAAGGCGGCCGGGAAACTCCTCTGAGCCCCGGTCTCCCGGCCCCGGCACCGGGATGACATCCTCCTCACCCATGGCCAACTGGGCGGCGTTCGCCGTCGTCTCCGAGGACGGCGGCCACGACCTGTACGAGTCCCGGTCCGGGGCCGTCGGCATCGACCTGGACCTCCTCGCCGGGCCCGGCGCCGTCCTGCCGTTCGCCCGCTCCCACCCCGCCGCCGAGCACTGGCGCGACGACCTCCACTGCGAGGGCGGGGCGCTGATCGACCCGTACCGCGAAGTGCTGCTCTTCTTCGCGTGGGAGGGGCCGTCCGTCCGGATGCGCCACCGCGCGGCCTTCATGGAGCTGATGCGCCGCGCCTGGCCCGGCTGGCGGCTGCGCTGGGCGTACGGCGGCCCCGCCGAGCTCCGCTCCCACCCGGGCCCGGCCCCGGCCCCGGAGGTCCCCGGCGGCCGGAACCCCGATGTGTACCCCGGCCCGGCCATCGGCCCGGACGACGAGGACCTGGCGGACGACGACCCGCTCGTCTGCGCCGTCACCGTCGGCACGGGCCGCTGCCACGCGATCACCGACCTCGGCGACCACCCGGTCGCCGAGGGCCCCGGCCTCCTCGGCCGCCTCGCGTCCGCGCCCCGCCACCGCGCCTGCCGGTGGGCCGCCGAGTCGGGCATCCACATCGACCCGGAACGCCGCCGGGTGGGCTGGTGGCTCCTCGACGTCCAGGCCGGGGCGTACGCCATGGCCGAACGCTGGCCCGGCTGGACGGTCGAGTTCTGGGAGGACCGCTGGGAGGAGCACGTCCGCGCGTCCGGCGGCCTCTTCGCCCCGCCGCCGGCCGACCGCGGCCGGGCCCTGGCCGAGGTCCGCGAGGAGGCCCTGCGGCGTCTGCCCGGCCGGAGCGGCACGGCGGGAACCGTCCTCTGAACGGGCCCGGGCGGGGACTGCCCGCTCACCGCCCCGGGACCGCGTCGGAACCTGCCCGCGTCGGAACCTGCCCGTGTCAGAACCTGCCCGTGTCAGAACTTGCCCGTGTGGTGGGCGGTGCGATGCCCCAGCCACCTGCCGAACTCCGCGCGGAAGCCGTCGTCGAGCGGCGGCCAGTTCCAGAACTCGAACGCGAGCGCCCCGAGGGCGAAGTCCTCCCCGAAGTCCCACTCGGCGACCGGCACCGACACCCCGCAGGCGGGGCAGGGGACGCTTCCCCCGCCCGTCCTCCGCCAGACGGCGACGGCCTCCTCGAAAGGCCGCCAGACCTCGTCGTCCGGCTCGGGAACCTCCGGGTAGTCGATGACCACCGTCCTCGTGCCGCACCGCGGACAGGTCACCGCCTCCGCCGCGTACTCGCCCTGGCCCGCGATGTGGTCGCGCCGCCCGAGGACCACCGCCACCGGGCCGGGCGCCCACCCCGCCTCCGCGCCACCGTGGACGGCCCGGCCCCAGCCGGGGCCCGGCAGGTACCCCTCGTCCGCACCCGCGCTGTACACCCCCTCACGGGACCTCTCACGGATGAGCACCCCTTCGGCGACCAGCCGGCCGACCATCCGCTCCGCGAGCGGACCGGCCTCCTCCTCCGTCGCCTCCAGGTCCACGATCCGCTCGAAGAAGTCGCCCATCGCCTCTCCCCTCACCCGCGTCCGGCCGTCGGCCCCCACTGTGCCACCGGCCACCGACGGCGGGCGGCGGTCACGGGGCGGGCCGGTCCTCGACGACCACCACCGGTTCCGACCCGTACCCGTCCAGCTCGCGGGCCACCCAGCTCTCCCCCGGCCTGACCTGGTGGAAGCGGAAGGTGCCGCCCGTCTCGTTCACCCCGATGACGCAGCAGGTGGGCGGCCGGTCCGGCAGCGCGCGGGCGAGCGTGCGGACCGTACGGGACAGCGCGAGGCCCTGCCGCAGCATCAAGAGCCGCCCTGCCGGGCCGACGTGGGGCGCGCCCTCGTCGTCCACCTCGACGGGCACGTCCGGGTGGTCGTCGAGGTGCCAGCAGTTCCGCTGCGCCTCGTGGTCGGTCAGTGAGGTCCACGGCGGAAGGCTCGGCACACGGAAGGAGACGCCCGGTACGTGGAGGGCTCCCCGGTCGTCCCGGGCGAGGCCGCGGGCGGCGATGAGGCGGCCCAGCTCTCCCGGGTCCGCCTCGGCGAAACCCCGTTCGGCGAGGACTCGCGCGGCGGCGTCGTTGCAGCGGATCGTGAGCACCGGATCAGCAGGCGTCGTACCACCACTCGCCGTCCTCGCGGGACCACTGCTGCCACTCGTGGTCGAACCGGGGCTCGTCGCCCACCCCGTAGGTCACGTACGCCGTCTGCCCGGAGAACTCGCCGACCCTGTACCGCTCCAGCTCGTACCGGATGCCGTCCACGTTCGCGTCCTTCGCCCGCTTCAGCCCCTCGGCGAACACCGCCTCGCTGATCTCCTCCTTGCAGCGGGCGGAGATCAGCGCGTACCCGGCGTCGGCGTCCGGCGCGAAGTAGGCGTCGACGTACGCGCCTACCCTCTCCCGCAGCGCGGCGGCGTCCCCGGGGCCCATCGTGGGGGGCTTCCACGAGGCGTGCGGGGAGCCGGTGGGCCTCCCTCCGTCCGGTCCGGCGTCGTCCGTACCGCCACCGCCGCAGGCGGCGGTGGCGAGGAGGACGGTGACGGTGAGCGCGACGGCGGTGCCGCGTGGGCGCATGGTTTCCCCCGGTGGTCGTGGCCAAAGGCCATCATGCCCCGCACTCCGCCCGGACGCCTCGCCCTCCGGCCGGCGGCTCCGGGGCCGCGTCCGCTGCCGCCCGCCGGGCCGAAACGGCCGTCCCGCTCACCGGCCGCCGGACCCTGCCGAGTACGGCCGGACCGCCCGTGGATGTCAGAAGCCCCGGACCGATCATGGTCCGGGGCTTCGTCCCTGCTCGTGCGTGGAGCCGCCTGTCGGGCTCGAACCGACGACCTTCGCTTTACAAGAGCATCAAGGGCGACTGATCTACCAGCGCTGAACCCTTCACATGCCGGTTGACCTGCGAGTTTGGCATCCCGCCATCTCTCGTGTCATCCCGGCTTATCCCGCTCTCATGTGTACGGCATGTGTACGAGAACGGGGCGGCGCCGCCCGGTGGTAGCACACCGAAACGGCGCCTACGGCCGGACCCCTTCCACTCAAGGAGTCCGAACCATGAAGCACACGGTACCCATCCCGGGCGCCCGCACCAGCAGCACACCCGCCGACGTTCCCGCCTTCCTCGACCGCCAGGGCGGCGCCGCCATCACCGCCCCCGGGCAGGCCGCCGCGCTGCTCGCCGCGTACCTCTACCGCGACGAGGACGCCGACACCTGGACGACGGTCGCCGTCTACAGCGACGGACTGAGCGGCGCCGAGCTGGACGTCGCCGCCGTCGACGAGCTGCTCGCCAGCATCGAGGCGTTCGTGCCGCGCCTGCGCGCCATGCGGGCCGCCCTCGCCGAGGCCGAGGGAGCGGGCCGATGAGCGACCAGACCAGGCCCGCCGACCAGGGCGCCGCCGCCCGCGCGCTGGCCGAACAGACCCGCCGCAACATGGAGTCCGCGAAGGCCGCCGCCGCGGCGGCCGAAGCCGCCCGCCGGGCCGCTGCCCAGCAGAGCGGGGGTGCCCGATGAGCCACCGCATCCCGGACGGCCCGGTCCGCGACCTGCTCGCGGCCGTGCTGGAAGCCATCGACATCCCGTACCCGGCCACCGTCGGCGACTCCGAGCAGTACGGCGAGGTGCTCGCCGAACGCGTCATGCACACCGCGGTTGCGCTGCGGAACGTCCTCGACGACCGGCCGCTGAGCGAAGTCGAGTGGGAGACCGCCTACCTGCGCGAGCGGCTCGCCGAGCACCCGCCGACCGGCTACCGGCACGCCGGCGCCAAGGGCGGTGAGGGCCGGTGAACCGCTTCTCGAAGGTGCTGCTCGTCGTCGGCCTGGTCGCCGTCGTCGCGATGGCGTTCCGCGTCTCCTGGAACGCGCTGAAGGACGTCGCCGCGGCGGTGGGCGCCGACGCCACGGCCGCGCTGCTCTACCCGTTCGTGGTGGACGGGCTGATGGCGCTCGCCCTGGTGGCCGCCCTGGTGCTGCCCGAGCCCGACCGGCGGTTCGCGCTGCGCGTCCTCGGGGCGTACACCGCGGCGTCGCTGGTGCTCAACTACGTGCACGGCCTGGTGCCCTCGCTGCACGGGGCCGAGGGCATGGTGCGGATGGCGGACTGGGCGCCGGCGCACTGGGTGCTGGTGCTGCTGGCCACGTCGCTGCCGGTCGGCTCGATCTTCTTCGGGTCGGATCTGGTGGCGAAGGTGCTGCACCATCCGGCGGTGCGCCGGGCGCCCGAGCCGGTCGACCAGGCGCCCGCCGACGAGCCCGAGGTGACCACCGAGGTGGCCGTCGACCGGGCCGACGAGGAGCCCGCACAGGAGCGGCAGACCTACACGTTCGACGACTGGAACCAGCGGTGGGTGCCGTCCGACCGCAAGCCCGAGGAGCGGCCCGAGGTGGTCATGCCGCCGGTCGCCGCGCTGGAGTTCCGGCCCATCGTGTGGCCGCCCGAGACGACCGCCGACGTGCCCGCCCCGGTGACCGCTTCGGTGGCCGCCGAGGAGCACCGCCAGGTGGTCACCGAGGTGGTCACCCTCACCCCCGCCGAACTGCGGAAACAGGCCCGGAAGCTGCACCGGGAGGTGGTCAGGTCGACCGGCCGCCCGGTGACCATCGACCGGCTGCGCGAGGAGTTCGGACTGTCCCGCCGCGAGGCCACCGAGCTGCGCCGGGAGATCGTGAAGGAGAACCGGTCATGAGCGAGATCGAGAAGGCCGCCCAGGACGCGGTGGAGGCCGCCCGGCAGTCCGACCAGTACGCGCTGGTGCTGGCCGCCATGCAGGCCGCCCAGGCACAGCAGACGTGCCGGCACCAGGCGCCCGCCCCGGTGCGGCAGTCCGGTAGCGCCGGGAAGTGGGTCGCGGCCGGGGTCGGCGGGTCCGTCTTCCTGCTCGCCGTCGCCGTCTCCGCGGTGGCGGTGGCCGTCTCCGCCGTCGCCCTGACCGTCTGTCTGCTGGTGCTGCGGTCGGTCTGGCAGGACATCCAGCGGGAGCGCGAGGAACGGCGCGGCTGACGGTTCCCTGTCCGGCCCGTGCCACCACGGGCGGGCCGGGCGGGGAGCCGGGACAGCCCCGGCCCACCGACACGAGAGGACCCCACCATGGGCATCTTCCGCAGCCCCGCCGCCGCCGCGCGCGCCGCCGCCAACGTCGTCGACCACGCCGCCGCCACTCTCGGCAGGCCCGACGCCACCGACGAGGAGAAGACCCGCGCCGTCCTCGACGCCCGCGCCGTCGTCGCCCAGGCCCAGCGCGAGGGCGCCACCGACGACGACATCACCGCCGCCCGCAACCGCGGCTGACCACAGCGGAGAGAAGCCACCCCCCATGCGCGACTACTCCCACTTCAACCCCGGCACCGCGGCGGCCTTCGAACGGTCGGATGCCGCCCACCGCAACGGCGACCACGCCGAAGCCGCCCGCGAGTTCGCCCACGGCCTGGCCCTCGCCTCGCCCGAGGAGCGGCAGCGGATCGAAGCCGCGGTACGCCGCACCACCCGCTGACCAGGAAGGACACCGCATGGTCGAGGAGACCAACGACCAGCCACGCAGCACGTGCAAGCAGTGCCACCGCCCGTTCGACCCCACCGACAAGCGATGGGACGGCCGCGCCGAATACGGCGACTCCGGCGCCTGCCGTAGCTGCGTCGACCGCTGCCACGAATCGACCGACGCATTCCACATCTGCGCCGTCTGCACGGCGCCCAACTGACCAGGAAGGAGCCCCATCTCATGGCCCATGAGCCGAGGCTGACCGCCGCCGAGAAGGCCCGGGTGACGGTGCTGGTCGCGCGGATGTGCAAGCGGAACATCGCCGGCGACGCCGTCGACCTGTCCGACCTTCAGCGCAAGGTCGACCGGATCCTCGACGGCGCCCGCGCCCGCGAGGAGAAGGCCGCGAAGCAGCGGCCGTAGCAACGCCCCGGGGCGGCCGTCGAGCCTGCCAGCCAACCGGCCGCCCCGGGCCCCTGACGGCCCACAGGACCCCAGGAAGGACCATCATGACCGACGCCACGATCACCCCGCCGGCCGCCGTCAACGGCCACGCCCAACCGAAGGTGTCCCTGCTCAAGTTCGACACCGACGCCGAGCGCGCCGCCCAGGCCGAGGAACGCCCGACGGTGGAGGCCGTCGACCGGCCCGACAACCCGCTCGCCGACTGGCTGACCGTGCCCGACGCGCCGCTGCTGCCGGTGTGGGCCCGGTCCTGGCAGTCGCTCACCGCGAACGCGACCGCGCTCGGGCGGCTGTGCGCCTGGCACACCGGCTACCACGCGCTGCGCCTGCCCAAGTACGCCTTCCGCCTCGCCTACCTGGCCACCAAGGGCGCATGGCGCGGCACCCGCGGCCTGTGGCCGGTGCTGTCCGCCGCCGACCGCACCGCCGCCGTCAAGGCCCTGCGCGCCCAGCTCAAGGACAAGCCCGAGGACGTCGACCTGGCGGTGCGGTACGCGCTGCTGCACCGGGAACGCACCCTCGCCCGCCGCTGGCGGTTCGGCGCCGCCGCCACCGCCGTGGCGCTCGCGGCGGCGGGCATCGCATGGGCCGACCCGCTGCTGCAAGCCGCCATGGCCGCCGCCGTGCTCGGCCCGCTCGCGCTCCTCGGGCGCGGCGACGACGCCCAGCTCCTCGACCACCCCACCCCGCCGCTGAAGGTGGACATGTCCGCCGCCCAGGTCAACGACGCGCTGCGCGCCGTCGGGCTGCTGAAGAACACCGCCCGGGGCGACGAGAAGCCGCCGACGGTGCACTGCGTGATGGGCCCGGTGCGCGACGGGCGCGGCTGGTCGGTCATCTTCGACCTGCCCCGCGGCGGGGGGAAGACGGCCGCCGACGTGCTGGCCAAGCGCACCGCCATCGCCGCCGAACTCGGGGTCGACGAGATCCAGGTGATTCTCTCCCGGGTGCGCGCCTCGGGCGGCGGCCACGCCGGCCGGGTGTCCATGTGGGTGGCCGACGACGACCCGTACCTGCTGGACGGCCCGCCGGAGAACAACTCGCCGCTGCTGAAGCTGGAGCGGTTCTCCATCTGGGAGCCGATCCCGTTCGGCCGCGACGCCCGCGGCACCCGCATCAACGTGCCGGTGATGTGGCAGTCGCTGTTCTTCGGCGGCCTGCCCCGGCGCGGCAAGACCTTCACCCAACGGCTCATGACCGCGGCCGGGCTGCTGGACCCTTTCGTGCGGCACTACGTCGCCGACGGCAAGGGCGGCGCCGACTGGAAGCCGATGCGGGCCGTGGCACACCGCCTGGTCATGGGCGCCGAGGACGACGCCGTTGAGGCCCTCAAGGCCATGCTGAAGGAACTCCTCGCCGAGATGGAGCGCCGCTTCGTGCTGCTGCGCGAACTGCCGGTGTCCATCTGCCCCGAGGGCAAGCTGACGCCGGCGCTGGTGGAGAAGTACAACCTGCCGGTCATCTTCGTCACCATCGACGAGCTACAGGAGTACTTCACCGCCATGGACCGCGACGACCGGGAGCAGGTCATCAACGACCTGTGCCGCATCGCCCGGCGCGGCCCGGCCGCCGGGTTCATCTGCAACTTCGCCTCCCAGCGGCCGGACGCGGACAGCGTGCCGACCAAGCTGCGGGAGATCATCACCCTGCGGTACTGCACCCAGGTGGTCGACCAGACCTCTTCGGACATGGTGCTGGGCAAGGGCAAGGCCGCCCAGGGCGCGGACGCCTCGGTGCTCTCCGAGGAGCACAAGGGCACCGGGGTGCTGGTCACCGGCCCGGCGTCGTTCGTGACGGTGCTGGCCGACTTCATCGACGGCCCGGCGTTCGCCGAGCTGTGCCGGCGCGGCCGGGAGCTGCGCGTGCAGCACCAGCAGCTCACCGGGGACGCGGCTGGCGACGTGCAGGCCGCCGCCGACGAGGCCGGCTTCACCGTGCCCGCGGTCGTCTCCGACGTGCTGGAGGTCATGCAGCACACGCCGCGGATGCACACCGTCGACCTGCTCGCCCGGCTGGCCAACCTGGACGAGGACACCTACGGCGACTGGGACGCCGAGCGGCTGGCCGCCGAGCTGGAGGCCGCCGGCGTCACCCGCGACACCAAGCAGGTGAAGATCAACGGAGTGAACCGGTCCGGCTACCAGCGCCGCGACATCGAGGCCGCCGTGCCCGCCGAGATCCTCCTCGACCGGCGGCCGGTAGAGGGGGGACCCGCTACCGATCCCGCTACCTGACCCCCTCCGACCGCCCCGCTACCGAGGCCCCCGATGTAGCGGGGGCCCGCTACCGGAGTAGTGGGGCCGGTAGAGGCCCCTGACCTGCGCGGTAGTACCGGTAGGGGGGTGCAGAAGGCCCCCGCCCAGAACCGTCTGGGCGGGGGTTTCCTTGTCGCCATGGGTGCGTGGCGACTTGTGAACGCTAGGGTGCCGGCCATGGAGGCAGGAGACTGGGCAACCTGGATCGGATCGGCCGCCGCGATCATCGCCGCCGCATCCTCGGTTGCAGTGTGGTGGCGTGACCGTTCGTCAGTTGCTTGGGACCTGCGTGGCGAGAAGGGGAAGATCCCCTACGTCATCAACGTCGGGTCCGCTGACGCCCATCAGGTGCGCATACGAGCTGGCTCGGCTTCCGATCCGGCCGACGTCGACGCCGAGGCCCATGCCGATGTAGTGGCACCTGGAGAAGTGATTCGCATCCTGGCCCTGCCCGACATGGAGAGCCCCGAGGACTACGCGGTGATCGTGACGTGGCGCACCCGCTTCGGACGCTCCCAGACATGGACGCGCCTGATCGTGTGAGGCACCGAAGCCGCATCCCGGACCGACCGGGCGGGGCGTCTCGTCGTCTGCGACCCGGGGTGGGGGGTGACTCCCCCCTCCCCCCCGGTCTGCGCCCCGGGAGGTGCTGCGGCTGAGGTTCTGTACGGGTCTGGGGATTTCGGCGCCCGTGCCCTCTTGCCGCCCTTCGACGGCCCCGCAGGCGCTCGTTCACCGGGTGCCGAGAGTGATTCGACGTCGGTTTCGGCAGACGGGCACTGAGCGCGTCGGCGTGTCGCGCCGTCCGCGTCGGTCCTGGTCAGCGCGCCGTATCCGTGACACCAG
Organism: Streptomyces glaucosporus; assembly: GCF_039533345.1. NCBI lineage: Bacteria > Bacillati > Actinomycetota > Actinomycetes > Kitasatosporales > Streptomycetaceae > Streptomyces > Streptomyces glaucosporus. The sequence continues at coordinate 334,676 of NZ_BAAATJ010000002.1, forward strand.
CAGACGCGGAAGCGCCCCGCTCGCCGTGGTGGCGGGCGGGGCGCTCCGGTGTTCGGCTACGCCGCGGGCGGGTCGTCGAACGGGTTCGCCGCCCGGCGCCGGCCGCTGGTCACCTGCCGGTCGTCGAGCGGGTCGCGGTTGCCGTCGCCGTCGGCGGCCTCCCACTTCGCGAGCTGGGCGCGGGCAGCCCGGCCGCGCTCGCCGCCGCGCTGCGCGATGTGCGCGAGCCGGGCGCGGTTGGCGCGGGTGTCCTCCATGGCGGCGAACTCGTCGGCGTCCGTGTCGGTGGACAGTGGGCCGATGAGCTGCCGGTACAGCGCCTTCCCGTCGACGGGGCGCCGGCGCTTCCGCTGGTCGGTCATGCCTTCCTGCCTTCCTACTTGGCGGCCGTTGCCGCGTCCTGGTACTCGTTCCACTCCGATCCGTCGCCGCCCTTGACGCGCACCGGGCGCCTGAGCCGCTCGCCGGTGACCCTCTTTGCGGGCTTGCCGCCGCGCTGCCGGGCGTCGTCGCGCTGGTCGGCGTACGCCTTCCGCAGCTCGCCAAGAGTGGGCAGCCACAGCCGCACCCGCGGATGGGTGAGCACCCACAGGAACCACTCGCGGTCGTGCCGCACCTCGAACGGCTTGTGCGGGGAGAGCACCGGCCACGGCGGGACGGTCTTGCCGTCGCTGCGGCCGGGCTGCCACTCGGGCCACACCTCGGTGACGTTCGCGATCTCCGACCACACCGGGAACACCGCGGCGAAGTCGAGGTGCTCGCGCCCGATGGTGATGGCCGGGCCGGGGACCGAGGCCCGGGTGATCTTGTACTGCGCACTGCGGATGCTGGCGTACCGCCCGACGAGCTTGTTGAAGCCGGACCAGGCCGCGACCGCCTTCGGTCCGCGGTCGATGGCGCTCTGCGCGTCGTGCACGCCGCGCAGAGCGGCCGCCAGGGGCCGGGCGGTGTCGAGCAGCTCGTCGAGGACCGGGCGCAGGGCGCGCAGCGCGTCGTCGGCGCCGGCGCGCACGGCGAGTTCGCCCTTGTTCTTCAGCCGTGCCTCGGTGCCCTGGAGGACCAGCAGCTCAGCCTTCTGGAACTCCGCGGCCTGCTGTGCCTCCCACGCGCGGCGGCCGAGGTCGGCGGGCACCGGCTCGCCGGCGGTGAGCGCGTCGAGCACCTCCCGGCCGAGGTCGACAGGCGGGGCGCCGCCGCCGGAGCGGAGCGCGGTGATGCGCTGCTGTACGGCGTCGTTGGCGGCCTGGATGGTGCGGAACGCGGGGATGGCGTCGAGGGCTATGTCGAGCGGGTCGCGCTCGGTGCTGGTGTCGGTGGTCATGGTGGTCCTTCCTGTGGTCAGGCTGTGTCGTCGCAGCCGGGGTGTGTGGTCTGGTCGGGTGTCAGGGGCGCCATGGGAAGGCCGCACGCCGCGCAGAGCGCGGAAACAGAGAGTGGGTGCAATCCAGCACCCGCAGCGCCCGTAGCGCCCGCAGACTGGGATTCGGGCAGGTCAAGCAGGGTGTCGTCTGCGGGTGCTGTGCTTTTCGCAGCACCCGCCGTAGCACCCGCAGCACCCGCAGAGCGCCCGCCGCGGGTGCTGCGGGTGCTGTCGCGGGTGCTGCCGCCGTCCTCAGCACCCGCGCGTTCGTGCTGGTCATCGCCGGTTGCGGGTGCTGTGGGTGCTGCGGGTGCTGTCTTGCGCCTACTCTCTGAGGCCGTGAGCCGGTAGAGCCGCGACCGGTTGCCGCGCGGCTGCCGCTCGCTGTCGTCGACCTCGATGCCGATCGTGCGCAGAGCGGGCGCCAAGCGCTTGAGCTGGCCGGCCGCGCGGGTGGAGTCCTTCGGCCACTTCTTCGGCAGCTTGTCGGGTGTCTGGACGCTGTCGAGGAGCTGCTGAGCGGTCAGCTTCACCCCGTTGGGCCCGGCCGCGTCGACCAGGGCGACGACGGCTTGCGCGAACGGCTCGCCGTCGAGGACGTCGGCGACCGCGTCGCGAGCGCTCGCCCGGTAACTGCCAAGGGTGTTCCAGCCCTGCACCTGGTCGACTGCGGCGAGGATGCGCGCGAAGTCGGCCATGCGCGGCCGCTCGGCGAGCTGCACTTCGGGCAGCACTTTGAGCACCTGGGCGAGTAGGTCGAACAGCGACGCCAGGATCGACGGGTGCGCTTCGGCGTAGGCCGCGTCCAACTCGGCTTCCTCGCGCCGCTTGTGGTCCGGGATGAGGTTCAGCTCGATCGTCAGCAGCCGCTCGGCGAGGTCACCTGCGAGCGCGCCGGCGTCGATCGTCGTCATGGCCAGCACGCGCCGGAACTCCAGCACGACGACGTCGTCGTCGGTGTACAGCGCGCGGTCGACGATGCCGTCGCCGGTCACCGCCCGGCACAGGGCATCCGACAGCCAATCGGGGATGATCGAGACGTTGTCGAGGCACAGGGCCCAGGAATTGAACGCCTGCGTCGCCCACGACTTGATGTCGCGCGGCGCAGTCCGCTTCGGCGCCCCGGACGGGTCGACGATGCCGATCACCATCGCCGCGCCCTTCGACTTCCCGGTGCCCTGCTCCCCGCGGAACGTCAGGATCGGGTGCGGCAGGTCAGGGATGAACGCCGCGACGAGCCACGCGACGAGGAGCCGGAACCCCTCGTCGCTGGTGTTGAGCAGGTTCCGCAGCTTGGCGAGGCCGTCGCCGTCGGCGATCGGCTCGGGCAGCGGCTTCATGGCGCCGGACCGGCGGAACAGCACCGGGGAGCGCGGCGCCCGGTGCCACCCGTCCGGGCCGATGATGACGCACCGCCCGTCGGCGGTCGCCAGGTCGACGACGATCTCGTCGCCGTGGCGGGCGACCCGCAGGTGCGGCACCCGCGGGTCAGCAGCCTGAGCGACGCCTTCCAGCACGGTCATGGCGTCAGTCAACGCGGACTGCGAAGGAGCATTGCCGCTGTTGGCATCGGTGTAGAGCAGGGACAGCTCGGACCGCAGGCCAGCCTTCCCACGCAGCGGCCGGGCGATGTTCGGCCCGTCCCGCTTCACGCCGTAGGGTCGGCCGTCCTCGGACATGAACAGCTCATACCGCTCCCGAGCCAGGGCGACGAGCTGCGACGCCTGCGACGGGCCGCGCCCCTTGTCCTCTTCCGCGATCCCGGCACGGCGCAGGATCTCGCGCGCCTTCTCGTCGATGTTGTCCTTCTCGTCATCGCTCATCGGCGCTTCCTTGCTGGTGCGTTGCGTGCGCTGGCCACCGTCCGCGCTGCGGCTGCTTCGGGGTGGCCGACGGTGACTGCGGCTTCGACCAGGGCGGCCGCGACCGCGTCGGCATCGACGTCGGTCTCGAAGGCGCGGCACGCGGCCCAGTACAGGCGGTTGTTCAGCTCGCCGTCGGGTGCTTCGAGGACGAACCGCACCAAGCCTGTGAGGACCGCAGAGCGGCGCCGTCCGGGAAGCCGTACAGGTCTGGCAGGTGACGGCTTGGGCTGCGGCAGCATCAGCCGCAGCAGCTCGTCGGGCACCCGGCCCACGATCGGCTCACCCATGGGCCACCACCTGATAGACGCCCTTCGGGGTCCACGAGCCGGGGCCGACGAGGTACCCGCCCGAGCCCCGCACGTCGATGCCGGGCCCGAGCTTGCTGGCGGAGTTGGGGACCTTCACCCCGGCCGGGCCGGACAGCCACAGGTGGAGGCCGCCGGACGGGGTGGCAACGACGACAGTGGCCGGCATCGTGAAGCCGTGCTCGTCGGCCAGGGCCCGCAGCGACTCGACGCCGTCGACACCGTTCTTCCGGTCGAGGTCGAGCCCGATCAGCCAGTGAGGGGCACGGCCGCACGCGATGCCGTAGCCCGTGGCGTACGGCGCTGCGGCAAACTGCGCGGCGACGCGGTCCCGGTCGTTGGAGAAGTCGTGCACGCCGTGCCCGAGTCGGCCGCACTCGCCGCGGCACTTCGGCGTACCGGGCGGGTCGTCGCGATGCGGGGAGCGGATCGCCGGCAGCTTCTTCCGGGTGAGCGGTCCCACATGGAAGCCCATATCGGCTGCCGTGGTGGCGTGACGCAGCGCGTTCCGCCAAAGGGTGCCGTGTGGCACGATGTGCTCAGACCCGCCCCACCGCTGGTCATCCGCCCCCGCAGCCTGTTGCCGCAGGCCGGGGGCGTTTTCGTTGCTGGTGCTCACGCCGCGTCTCCGGTGTTCACAGTCTGGGCCTTGAGCCACCTCTCGATGGACGACCGGCGGTACTTGATCCTTCCCGCCTTGCTGGGGGTCGTCTTGATGTAGTCCGGGCCCATGCCCATCCACCTCCAGTTCGCGAGGGTCTGCGGACTGAACCCGTAGTCGGCATGTACCTGCTTGGGCGTCAGCAGCTCGTCGACGGCTCGCCTCGCCGTCTGCGGTGTGCTCTCCCCACTCATCGCTTCTCCCCTCAGATGAGTTGCTTTGCGACTCGCTTGAGGATACATTCGATCCATGCGAAGGACACTACCAGAGCCCCCAGGGCTCCAAAAGATCCAGTTGAGTCCTACGCTGAGGCTCATGACTGAGCAGCAGCGGCCCCGAACCCAGGTCACCGACGCCACCGGAAAGAACGTGGCAGCGAACGTGCGCCGCGTCCGCGAAGGACGAGGGCTTTCCACCTACGCACTGTCGGGTCTGCTTCGCCAGGCCGGACGCCCCATCTCGCCCTCAGCGCTTGCGAAGATCGAGAGGGCAGAGCGTCGCGTGGACGTCGGCGACCTGATGGCTCTCGCCGTCGCGCTGAACATCGCGCCTTCCGGGCTTCTGCTGCCGGTCGACACCGACCCGCTCGACGAGGTCGAGATCACGGGCAGCAAGCCGGTTCACGCGATTGAGGCATGGGAGTGGATTGACGGACGCGGACCGCTCGGTCAGCCGGTATCCGGTGGTGCATACGCGCTGTACGAAGCGGTCATGACGTACCGACTCTTCGGGCGCCCTCACTGGCTCGTCGACATGGAGAACGAGGAAGACGAGGGCCGAGTCCCCCGTACCAGTGCCAGCCGCATCATGCGCGCGGCCGGCATCGAGGCCACCACGGAGAACGGGAAGACCCGCTACCGGCTGAAGCGGCAGGAGGACGACGCCGATGGCTAGGGTCTGGATCGAGGACCGCGCGAACCACGCCGACTACCAGGCCGCCATGGAGAAGTGGCAGGCCGCGAAGCGTGAGGGCGCCAAACGGCAGCCACCGGGCCGGTGGCGGGTGCGGTGGTACGGCCCGGACGGGAAACCGAAGGCGAAGACCTACGGCAAGCTGCCGCAGGCCGAGGCCGAGAAGAACGCGCTGCTGAACCGGCTCGACAGGGGCAGCTACCGCGACCCGCAGTCGGGCAAGGCCGCGTTCTCGACGGTGGCCGAGGAGTGGCACGGCTCGCTGCGCAAGCAGAGCCGGCGCACGAGAGCGGACTACCGCGAGTGCCTCGACTCCTACGTGCTGCCGAAGTGGCGCGACTGGCAGGTCGGGGCGATCCGGTGGGAGGACGTCTCCGAGTGGGTCGACGAGCTGTGCAACAAGCCCGGCATCTCCGGGCGGATGCTCGGGCCGGCCCGGGTGGTGAAGGTCTACCGGGTGTTCTCTGCGGTGATGAAGCGGGCGGTGCAGACCGGCCGCATCGCGGCCAACCCGGCACACGACCACGACCTGCCGCGCAAGGACGACGACGACGATCACGTCTACCTGTCGCACGAGCAGCTCGAAGCACTGGCGAACGCCGCCGGCGACTACCGGCTCCTAGTCCTGGTGCTCGGGTACTGCGGCATCCGGTGGGGCGAGGCCACCGCCATCAAGGCCGGGCGCGTCCAGCTCGACAAGCGCCGCATCCGCATCGTTCAGGCGTACTCCGACGTCAAGGGCAAGCTCGCCGCCGGGCCGGTGAAGAACCACGAGAAGCGGTCGGTGCCGCTGCCGCGGTCGTTCGCCGCCGAACTCGCCGCGCTGGTGCGCGGCAAAGGCCCGAACGACCTGCTGTTCACCGCCCCGAACGGCGGCCCGCTGCGGTACGGGAACTTCCGCTCCCGGGTGTTCGACAAGGCGGTGAAGGCGGCTGGGCTCGACGGGCTCGGGGTGACGCCGCACAAGCTGCGGCACACCGCGGCGACGCTCGCCATCGCGGCCGGGGCCGACGTGAAGGTCGTGCAGCTCATGCTCGGGCACAAGGACGCGGCCATGACGCTGAACGTCTACGGCCACCTGTGGCCGGACCGGCTCGACGAGGTGGCGGACGCGCTGGACATGCGGCGCGAACGGGTGCTGCTGCGGGCCCGGTTCGCTGGCGCTCTGCGGCGGGAAGTGATCCGGCGCGGTGGCACCGTCCCGTCCGCACGGAAGCCCATGGATGCGTCGCTCGCGGCGTGACAGGAGACAAGATCATGTGTACAGAATGCGTACTGCCCGCCCGGGGACCTCCGGACGGGCAGGGACCAACCGGCCTGTGACCAGCGGTCCAGCGTTGAGCCGCCTGTCGGGCTCGAACCGACGACCTTCGCTTTACAAGAGCGGCGCTCTACCAGCTGAGCTAAGGCGGCGTGCACTGACGTGCGTACGCAGTCTACCTACATCCCGCGGGCGAGCCGCCGGACTTTTCGTCGTACGCGAACTGCTGACAACAAGCACTCCGCCGGGTTACGGTCAGCGGGCGTTCCCCTGGGTTCATCAGTGGAACACCGCCTTTACTCGGATCGTCCGGCACGTTCCTGCCGGTGAAGGAGACAACTCACACATGGCTACGGTCACCTACGACAAGGCGACCCGGATCTACCCGGGTTCCGACAAGCCCGCCGTCGACCAGCTCGACATCGAGATCGCGGACGGCGAGTTCCTCGTCCTCGTCGGCCCCTCCGGCTGCGGCAAGTCCACCTCCCTGCGAATGCTCGCGGGCCTGGAGGACGTCAACGGCGGCGCCATCCGCATCGGTGACCGTGACGTCACCCACCTGCCGCCCAAGGACCGGGACATCGCGATGGTGTTCCAGAACTACGCGCTGTACCCGCACATGACCGTCGCCCAGAACATGGGCTTCGCGCTCAAGATCGCGGGCGTGCCGAAGGACCAGATCCGCGCGAAGGTCGAGGACGCCGCGAAGATCCTGGACCTGACCCCGTACCTGGACCGCAAGCCCAAGGCGCTCTCCGGCGGTCAGCGGCAGCGTGTGGCGATGGGCCGCGCGATCGTCCGCGAGCCGCAGGTGTTCCTGATGGACGAGCCGCTGTCGAACCTCGACGCCAAGCTCCGCGTCCAGACCCGTACGCAGATCGCCAGCCTCCAGCGCCGTCTGGGCATCACCACGGTGTACGTCACCCACGACCAGACCGAGGCCATGACCATGGGCGACCGGGTGGCCGTGCTCAAGGACGGCGTGCTCCAGCAGATCGACGCGCCGCGCCACATGTACGACAAGCCGGCCAACCTCTTCGTCGCGGGCTTCATCGGCTCCCCGGCGATGAACCTGGTCGAGGTGCCGATCACCGACGGCGGTGTGAAGTTCGGCAACAGCGTGGTCCCGGTCGAGCGCGAGGCGGTCGCCGAGGCCGCGAGCAAGGGCGACAAGACCGTCACCGTCGGCATCCGCCCCGAGCACCTGGACGTCGTCAGCGCCGAGGGCACGGGCCTGGCCAAGGACCAGCCCGCCGGCCTGGCCGTCACCGTCAACGTCGTCGAGGAGCTGGGCGCCGACGGTTACGTGTACGGCACCGCCGAGGTCGGCGGCGAGGCGAAGGACCTCATCGTCCGCGTCGGCGCCCGCGAGATCCCGGAGAAGGGCTCGACGATCCACGTGGTGCCGCGCGTCGGCGAGACCCACGTGTTCTCCACCTCCACCGGTGCGCGTCTGAGCGACTGAGCCGGGCCCGGGCACGCCCGGGTTCCGCGCAACGGCCGACAGGGGCCCGTACCTCCCGCAGCACGCGGGGGTGCGGGCCCCTGCCGCTTGTCCGGGAACACCGGGGAGCCGAGGGCGGGGGATGGGGTCCCGAGAAGAAGGAAGGCCAAAAAGGAAGAAAAGGCGAAAAAGGGGCCGTTCGTCAACACGTCCCAGGTGATACGGGATTCCCCTTCACTCGGGAGTGTGAGCAAATGTCGCCATATCACTACTCCTCGCTACGATCGCAATCGCCCCTCAGCGGGCTCCCGAAACCGTCCTCGCGAGGAAGGCTCCACTAGTGAATCCGGTAGCGCGCCACATCGGCAGGACTCTCGCCCTCGTCCTCCCGGTCGTCCTGGTCCTGTCCGGGACCCTCGCCGTCACCCGCGTCTCCTGGGCGCCCTCGCCGTACGAGACGCAGGTCCTCACCGCCTCCTCCGAGCGGACGGCGGACCGGGGGAAGCCGCGCGCTCCGCACGAGGTGGTGCGCGACCGGCTCGTCGCGGAACTCCAGGAGAAGGACCCGGGCGCCGCCCTGACGAGCCTGCAGGAGGAGATGAACCGCAGGCCGTCCCTGGCGAAGCACTGCACCTCCATCGCACGGGCCCTGGGCCGGGCCGCGGTGCGGAAGTACGGGAGCGCCCACCGCGCCCACGCCTACTCCCGGCCGGTGTGCGACACCTCCTTCGCCGCGGGGATCGCCGAGTCCCGCTGATCCGGGTCCCGTTGACCCGGAACCCTCCGCCCCGGGTCCTGTCCGTCCGGGCTCGTCCGGGTCCCGCTGATCCGGAAACCGCCGGTCCGGTTTCGGGTCCCGTCGGCCGATGTGCGCCCCGGGCGCCCCCTGGCAGAGCCGGGCGCCCCGGGGAATCCCGGGTACCGGGTGGACGCGGAAACGGCTGCGCATATCGTCTCCGCATGACTCTCGACGCCCAGTTCGCACACATCCACCCGACTCAGGCCGTGGTCCTGGCCGGTGGCCAGGGGTCACGGCTGCGCCCGTACACCGACGACCGTCCCAAACCGATGGTCGAGATCCCCGGCACCGGGACCCCGATCATCGGCCACCAGCTCGACTGGCTGGCCGCCGAGGGCGTCACCGATGTCGTGATCTCCTGCGGCCATCTCGCCGAGGTGCTCCAGGAGTGGCTGGACACCACCGAACTCCCCCTCAAAGTGACGACCGTCGTCGAGAAGGAGCCCCTGGGCCGCGGCGGCGGTCTGAAGTACGCCGCCGCCTCGCTCCCCCGCCCCGACGAGCCGTGGTACGCCACCAACGGCGACATCTGGACGCGCTTCTCGCTGCGTGAGATGTCCGAGTTCCACGCCGAGCGCGACGCCACCGCCACCGTGGCCCTGGCCCGTCCGCGCATCCCCTGGGGGGCCGTGGAGACCGACGAGTTCGGGCACGTCCTGGACTTCATCGAGGCTCCGCCCTCGCCGTACCTGATCAACGCGGGCGTCTACGTGTTCTCCGCGCCCTTCACCGCGATGCTGCCCGACCGCGGCGACCACGAGCGGACCACCTTCCCGCGCCTGGCGCGCGAACGCGCCCTGGCGGGTTACCAGATCCCGCAGGGCGCCTACTGGCGGGCCATCGACACCGCCAAGGACCTCACCGAGGCCGCCAGGGAGCTGGCGGGCCACAGCCGTTCCCGGTAGTCCCGCCCGCGGAGGCCGACGACAGAGGCCTGCAGGCCCGCGGGTTCGCGTGGGCTGTACGGCCCACGGGTCCCGCAGGGCTCACTGGGCTCGTGAAAGGGCTGCCACCGGGCGTTCGGAGGATCTGCACGAGCCGGCACGGCACCGCTGCCCCGCCCCTCTTGAGGAGGGGCGGGGCAGCGGTTCTGTCCCACGGGTCCGCCGTCAGCCCAGCAGGCCGCCCAGCGCGCCGCCACCGCCACCGTCGCCGCTGTCCGCGCCGTCGTCGCCGTCGTCTCCGCCACCGGTCCCGCCGGACGTGCCGGTGTCGCCGCTGCCTCCGGTGCCGCCCGGGTCCGCCGGGGTGTCGGGCACGGGGACCGGCGGGGCGGGACGCTGCGGGGCCTGCACCGTCTGCTGCTGGCTCGGCGAGTCCGGCTGGGCCCCGCCGCCGGTGTCGCCCGCGCTGGGGACGGTGGCTCCCGGAGAGGACGCGGACGGGCTCGGTTCCGCCGAGGCGCTCGCGTCCGGCCGCCCGGAACCCGTACCGGAGGTGGACGGACTCGGACGCTCACCGGACTTCCGGGGCAGGGGCGAACCGGGCTGGTTGTTGGTCAGCGGACCGCCCGGCTCGGGCACGGTGGCGACCCGCGCGGAGCGCACCGCGCTGCCCATCACCGAGCCGATCAGCAGCGTCAGACCCAGCACGACCGTCGCGACGACCGCGCCGCGGCGCAGCACGCGCCGCCGCAGCTCCCACACCTCCACGCGCGGGCCGAGCGTCCGCCAGGCCTCGCCCGCCAGCCGCGCGTCCAGCGAGTAGTACGGCGCGCCCGCGATGACCAGGGGGCTCCAGGCGGCCAGGTAGATGATGTCCGGGGCGTCGTACACCGGGACGGTGCGCCAGCTCACCGTCACGATCAGCGTCACCGACAGCAGTGCCCCGGCGCCCGCGGCGGCCCGCTGCCACAGGCCCAGGACGGTCAGCACCCCCACGACGATCTGGAGGAAGGCGACGAACAGCCCGGCGCCGACGGGGTGGGCGAGCGCGAAGGCGTGCAGCGGCTCGGCCACGGCCCACGGTTCGAGGGAGTTCAGCCAGCTCACCAGCGAGCCGCGCTCGCCGCCGTCGAAGTAGACGGGGTCGCAGAGCTTGCCCATCCCGGCGTAGACGGAGATGAAGCCGAGGAAGATCCGCAGCGGCAGCAGGACGACGCCGAGGTTCATCCGGCGGCCGGGGTAGTAGCCGTGCCGCGGGAGCTCGCGGCGGGGGCTCCCCCCGGCGTCCCCGTCCTCCCCGTCGTCCGCCTCGTAGAGGTCGTAGGGGTGGTGGGGGCCGTAGGAGAGGTCGTCCCGCCCGTCGTGGGGCTCGTCGTCCGGGAGGTCGTACGCGCCCTCGGCGGGCCGGACGCCGTCCAGCAGCGGACGTCCGAGCGGGAGGTGCTCGGGCGGCTGCGGCGCTCGGGGGGCGATGATCGTGGGCGGGCCGTCGTCGGTGGCGACGGCCGCGGTGCGCGGACCGTCGTCCGGGGGCGGGGCGGCGCCCGGCACCACGCGCGGCAGCACCTGGGTCGTGGCGTTGAGCGCCTCGCCCTCGATGTTCGCGCGGCGGACCGCCTGGAGCAGCCGGGTGGCCCGTACGTCGCCCGGCTCCGTCCGGCCGCTCCACACCACGGGCGTGCGGCGCCTGGCCGCACGCCTGACCGGGACGGCCCCGCGGACGGCGGACAGCGTCTCGGCTCCGACCGGCACGCGGGCGCGGGGCAGCCGGGACGGCGGGGAGGCGAGCCGCACCCTGAAGCTCGCGTGGTTGACGACGACCTCGGCCGGGTCGCTGGGCACCTTGACCGTGCTCAGCACCGGCTCGTCGTCGAAGAAACCGCGCGATTTTCCTCCCGGGGCCTCCTCGGGGCGGCGGCCCGAGCCGGGGGACTGTGTGCCGGGTGTTCTGGTGTCCACACTCCTCTAACCGAGTGACGGACGCATAGGACACTGCCTGGCCCGTCCCGATGTGTCGGGGGCCCGTCAAGATCGCGGCGGCCCGCCGGGAGGATTCCGGCGGGCCGCCCGTGGTACGGGAGGAGTCCGGGCGTCAGGAACGGCGGCGGGCGGCCTCGTAGAGGGCCACGCTCGCGGCGACGCCCGCGTTGAGGGACTCCGCGCCGCCGGGCATCGGAATGCGCACCCGCAGGTCGCAGGTCTCGCCGACCAGGCGGGACAGGCCCTTGCCCTCGCTGCCGACCACGATCACCAGCGGACCGTCCAGTGCCGCCACGTCCTGGATCTCGACCTCGCCGTCGGCCGCCAGGCCGATCACGAACAGCCCCTCCTTCTGGTACGCCTCCAGCGCGCGGGTGAGGTTCGTCGCCCGCGCGACGGGGGTGCGGGCGGCGGTGCCCGCGGAGGTCTTCCAGGCGCCGGCGGTCATGCCGGCCGCGCGCCGCTCGGGGACGACCACGCCGTGGCCGCCGAAGGCGGCGACCGAACGGACCACCGCGCCCAGGTTGCGCGGGTCGGTGACGCCGTCGAGGGCGACGATCAGCGGGTCCTCGCCCTCGTCGTAGGCCGCCGCGGACAGGTCCTCGGGGTGTGCGTACTCGTACGGCGGGATCTGGAGGACCAGGCCCTGGTGGTTGAGGCCGTTGGTCATCCGGTCCAGCTCGGGGCGCGGGGCCTCCATCAGGTGGATGCCGCCGCGGTCGGCGGCGAGCTGGAGGGCCTCGCGGACGCGCTCGTCGTTGTCGATGAACTGCTGCACGTAGAGGGTGTTCGCCGGGACGCCCTCGCGCAGCGCCTCGACCACCGGGTTGCGGCCGACGACCAGCTCCGTCGTGCCCTTCCCCGCGCCGCGCCGGGCGGCGGGGCGGCGGGCGGCCTGCCGGGACTTGGCGTTGGCCAGGCGGTTCTTCACATGGCCCTTGCGCATCTCGGCGGGCGGCGTGGGGCCCTTGCCCTCCAGGCCGCGGCGCCGCTTGCCGCCACTGCCGACCTGCGCGCCCTTCTTGTTGGACGTGCGGCGGTTACGGCGCTGGCTGTTCCCGGCCATCGGGATCACTCATCTCTTCTTGCTGCTCGGTGGGTTGGACGTGTCGGGGGTGCGGGCGGGGCTCAGCGGGCGTCCCGCGGGCCCAGCTCCCAGCGGGGCCCTGAGGGGGTGTCCTCGATGACCAGGCCGGCCTGCTGGAGCTGGTCCCGGATGGCGTCGGCGGTGGCGTAGTCCTTGCGGGCCCGCGCCGCCTGGCGCTGCTCCAGCACCAGGCCGACCAGGGCGTCCACGGCTCCGCTCAGTTCCTCGCCGCGCCCGTCGCCGCCGCCCGCCCAGTGCGGGTCGAGGGGGTCGAGGCCGAGCACGCCCAGCATCGCGCGCACGTCGGCCAGCGCGGTGGCCACCGCGTCCTTGTCGTCCTCGGCGAGGGCGGCGTTGCCCTGCCGGACGGTGGTGTGGACGACGGCGAGCGCCTGCGGGACGCCGAAATCGTCGTCCATCGCCGCGGCGAAGTCCTCCGGCACCTCGGCCGCCGGCTCCACCGACCCGGCCCGCTCCACGGCGCGCTGGACGAAGCCCTCGATCCGGCCGAAGGCGGCCTCGGCCTCGCGGAGGGCCTCCTCGCTGTACTCGATCATCGACCGGTAGTGCGGGGTGCCCAGGTAGTAGCGGAGCACGATGGGCCGCCAATGCCTGACCATCTCGGAGACGAGCACCGAGTTGCCCAGCGACTTGGACATCTTCTCGCCGCTCATCGTCACCCAGGCGTTGTGCACCCAGTAGCGGGCGAACTCGTCGCCGTACGCCTTGGACTGCGCGATCTCGTTCTCGTGGTGCGGGAAGACCAGGTCGATGCCGCCGCCGTGGATGTCGAAGGAGCGGCCCAGGTACTTGTGGGCCATCGCCGAGCACTCCAGGTGCCAGCCGGGGCGGCCGCGTCCCCACGGCGTCTCCCAGCTCGGCTCGCCGGGCTTGGCGGCCTTCCACATCGCGAAGTCGCGGGGGTCGCGCTTGCCGGTCTCGCCCTCGCCGGACGGCTGGCGCAGGTCGTCCAGGTCCTGGTTGGAGAGCTGGAGGTAGCCGGAGAAGGAGCGCACGTCGAAGTAGACGTTGCCGTCGGCGGCGTAGGCGTGCCCGGCGTCGATCAGCGCGCGCATCATCTCGACCATCTCGGGGACGTGGCCGGTGGCGCGCGGCTCGTAGGTGGGCGGCAGGCAGCCGAGCGCGGTGTAGGCGTCGTCGAAGGCGCGCTCGTTGGCGTAGCCGATCGCCCACCAGGGGCGGTCCTGCTCGGCGGACTTGGCGATGATCTTGTCGTCGATGTCCGTGACGTTGCGGACGAACGTCACCTCGTAGCCGCGGTGGGCGAACCAGCGGCGCATGATGTCGAAGTTCAGTCCCGACCGGATGTGACCGATGTGGGGAGGAGCCTGCACGGTGGCACCGCACAGGTAGATCGAGACACAGCCCGGTGTCAGCGGGGTGAAGTCACGGATCTGCCGGGCGCTGGTGTCGTACAGGCGAAGAGTCACGGGCCCAAGGGTAGTCGGAAACCCGGCGCGCCCCGTGCCGATCGGGCGACACGGGGCGCGGGAGCGGAGGGCCGCGGTCAGGAGGAGAGCGTGCCGACGACCTTCTCGGGGGTGATGCGGACGACGACGCGCTGGGCGTCGTTCACGGAGGCGGGGTTGAACTGCTCGTAGGTCCTGCCGCTGTACTTCACCGACAGTTCGTCGATCAGTTCCCGCCCGCCCTCGGTGGTCATGGCGGCGGTGCCGCGGATCTCCGCGTAGGTGTACGGCTCGTCGGGGTCGACCACGACCACCGAGACGCGCGGGTCGCGTTCGAGGTTCTTCGCCTTGCGCCGGTCCACGGTGGTGGAGACCAGCACGTCGTCGCCGTCGCGCTTGACCCACACCGGCGAGGCCTGCGGGCGGCCGTCGGGCTGGACGGTGACCACGGTGACGAAGACGGGACGGTCGAGGAGTTGCCTGAGCTTGTCCGGCAGGGACGCTGCCACGGTGACTTCCTTCCTCCGGAAGCGGTCGGCGGTTGCCCGCGGGTGCCTTCCGCACCGTAGCCGACCCACCGCCGCCCGTGCCCGACGCGCGCCGGGCGGGTCACCGGAACGACCGCTCAGCGGCGGTGGACGACCAGCGCCGTCGCCACAGCGGCCAGACCCTCGCCCCGGCCGGTCAGGCCCAGCCCGTCGGTGGTGGTGCCGGAGACGGACACGGGTGCGCCGACCGCCTCCGAGAGCGCCTTCCGCGCCTCCTCGCGCCGCTTGCCGATCTTGGGCCGTACGCCGATGACCTGGATCGCCACGTTGCCGATCCCGAAGCCCGCGGCCCGCACGATCCGGGCCGCCTCGGCGAGCAGGGTGACGCCGGAGGCGCCGGCCCACTCGGGGCGGTCGGTGCCGAAGTGGGCGCCGAGGTCGCCCAGGCCGGCCGCGGAGAACAGGGCGTCGCAGGCGGCGTGCGCGGCGACGTCGCCGTCGGAGTGCCCGGCCAGGCCGTGCGTCTCGCCCTCCCAGAGGAGGCCGGCGCACCACAGCTCGCGCCCCTCCTCGAAGGCGTGCACGTCCGTGCCGATCCCGACCAGGGGGACGGCGGGCAGCGGGGAGTCAGAAGCCATCGGTGGCCCTCCTGCGGGCGAGCACGGCCTCGGCGAGCACGAGGTCCAGCGGGCGGGTGACCTTGAACGCCTCCTCGTGGCCGGGCACCAGCACCACGGGGACGCCCATGCGCTCGGCCAGCCCGGCGTCGTCGGTGGCGCCCTCGCCCTCACGGGGCGCGCTCTCGTGCGCCTTGACGAGCGTGGCCCGGTCGAAGCCCTGGGGGGTCTGCACGGCACGGAGCAGGGACCGCTCGGGCGTGTCCACCACCGGTTCCGGCTCCCCGGCGGGCACGCCGGGGGCGATCCGCTTGACCGTGTCGGCGACGGGCAGCGCGGGGACGACGGCGGGGGCCCCCGCCCGTACGGCGGCGGCGACCGCCTCCACGGTCTCCACGGGGACCAGCGGACGGGCGGCGTCGTGGACGAGGACCACGTCGACGTCGCCGGTCAGCGCGGCCAAGCCCCGGGCCACCGACTCCTGCCGGGTCTCCCCGCCGGGGACGACGACCACCTCGGTGGCGCCGGCGGAGTCGGGCAGGGGGTGCTCGTCGAGGACGGTCCGGACGGCCGCGGCGCCGTCCGGCGGGGCCACGACGACCACGAGGGAGACCGTCCGGGCGCGGGCCACCGCGCGTACGGCGTGGACGAGCATCGGGACGCCCCCCAGGGGCCGCAGCGCCTTGGGGGCGCCGCGGCCGAGCCGTACGCCGCGGCCGGCGGCGGGGATGACGACGGCGGTGCGGCCGCCCGGCACGGGCGGGGGCACCGCGTCCGCGGCTTCGGCGGACATCGATTCATCTGGCATTGGCTGCACGTTCAGGGTTTGTGTCCTCGGTGGGGGTGGGTATGGCACACAGCGTGCCGGGCGCGGCGCACCGACCGACCCCTTCCGTGACGGCCGGTCGAACAGCACCCGGGCCCGGTACGGCAGTGGCGGCAGGCGGCGCCGGGGCATCGGCCGGCGGCTCAGCGAGCGGTCCACGGCCCGGCGAGCGATCGGCTTCCACCCGGAGCGCCCCGTGACAGGCGTCCTCGTACGGACGTACCGGCCCGGACATACCGCAGCGCCCGGCGAAGCACTCACGTCCTCGCTCGGGCACCGCGGCACCGCTCACGTCCGCTCCACGCCCACCGGCCGCGTCCTGCGTCGGCGCGGGGGGTGCGGGGCACTCTCACCGTGCGGTTCTCACCGGCTGTGCGGTTCTCACCGGCTTGGTTCGTACGTCCTGTTCCGACTGTTCACCGAAGCGGTCGTGTTCACAGGGCGGTTCCGCCGACAGGTGTCGGACGTCCACCGTCGCGGGGCCTGTGCGGCGGCCCGCGCGCCGGGTCAGGACGCCAGCACCTCGTCGAGCAGCGCTTCCGCCTTGTCCTCGTTGGTGTTCTCCGCGAGAGCCAGCTCGCTCACCAGGATCTGCCGGGCCTTGGCGAGCATCCGCTTCTCACCCGCGGAGAGTCCGCGCTCGCGCTCCCGGCGCCACAGGTCGCGCACGACCTCGGCCACCTTGATCACGTCACCGGAAGCGAGCTTCTCCAGGTTCGCCTTGTACCGACGGGACCAGTTGGTCGGCTCCTCGGCGTAGGGCGCGCGGAGCACCTCGAAGACCCGGTCGAGACCGTCCTGGCCGACCACGTCACGCACGCCGACGAGCTCCGCGTTTTCCGCCGGTACGCGCACCTCCAGGTCGCCCTGCGCGACCTTCAGAACCAAGTAGGTCTTGTCCACGCCTTTGATCTGGCGAGTTTCGATGGCCTCGATCAGCGCGGCCCCGTGATGGGGATAGACCACGGTGTCGCCAACCTTGAACGTCATGTGACAGGTACCCCTTCCGTGGCTATCCAGGGTAACACGGGAACGCCCTCTTCTGAATGGCGTTTTCGCAGGTCAGGGCATATCTCGGGGCTTGACAACAGTGCCCGGATCGTGCTGAGGGGGACCTGTTGGAGCGGGAATTCGCAGGTGAGAGGGGTTATGCGCGGGGTGCGATTCGCATGCACCACCACCCCCGAAGGGAGCACCCGAAACACCCGTACGTCCGTTTTGCCGGAATCCCCGATCCGGGCGAACGACCCCGCCCGATATTGATCGCGACCCGGCGAACCCCCCTCCCACCGATTTCCGGTGAACCTTCCCCCGGCCCCTTCCCAGACCCTTCCCGGGCCCTTCCCCGAAGCCTTCCACGCGCCCTTCCGCGGAATGCGCGTAATCGCTCGTACGGACGTGCAGTTGATATTCCGCCGGGCGCCCCCGGCGGCCCGCCCCGCACCCCCGGCCGCGCTCCACTCCCCCGGCGGGCGCCCGGACACCGGTTCGGACCACACCGCCGGAGCGCTTCGAGGCGGGTCGGGTGAGGATGCCGTAAAGGGGGTCGGTACGCTGAGCCTCGCCGACAGACCACCCACCCGCTAGGAGATGCCGCCGCCGTGAGCAGCAGCCTTCGACGCGGCGCCCTCGCCGCCTCCGCCCTTGCGCTCTCGATCGCAGCCCTGACCGCCTGCGGCGCCGGGCCCAACGCGCAGAGCCTGAACATCCAGCCCGACAACGCCTCGGTCACCGTCGAGGACATCAAGGTCCAGAACGTCAACATCATCACGTCCGAGGACGAGTCCGGCCCCGCCTCCGTGAGCGCCCGCCTCTTCAACCAGGGCACGGAGGACGAAAGGCTGGAGTCCATCAAGATCTCCGGCCGGGAGGTGGAGCTCAGCCCGGCCGAGGGCGACGACCTCACCGTTCCGGCCGGCGGCTCGCTGATCCTCGGCGGCGAGAACAACGCCTCCGCTCTGATCCCCGACCCCGCCGCGGCGGACATCCACAACGGCGAGGCGCAGGAGATCGTCTTCGAGCTCAGCTCGACCGGCAAGGTGGAACTGCGCGCGACCGTCGTCCCGGCGACCGACGCCTGGGCGGAGTTCGGCCCCAGCGGCGCCCCCCAGCCCACCGCCGAGGCCACGGAGCCCGGCCCGGAGACCTCGCCGGGGACGTCCGAGGACTCCCCCGAGATCGAGGCCGAGGAGTCCGAGGCCTCGAACGACACCGGGGACGACGACACCCAGGGCGAGATCGGCAACGAGGAGACCCACCAGCCCTGATCCCGCCCCGGCCGGCAGCCCGGCACACGACGAGTGGGGGCCGCCCCGACGGGGCGGCCCCCACTCGTGTCACTCCGCGCCGGACGCGCCGTGCCGCGGCCCTCGGCCCACGGCCGTCCCGGCCGCCGTCCCGACGGTCACGGCCGTCCCGGCGGTCCTGACGACCATGGCCGTCACGGCTCGAACTTGTAGCCCAGCCCCCGCACCGTCACCAGGTAGCGCGGCGCGCTCGGGTCCGGCTCGATCTTGGCGCGCAGTCTCTTGACGTGCACGTCCAGCGTCTTGGTGTCGCCGACGTAGTCCGCGCCCCAGACCCGGTCTATCAGCTGCATCCGGGTCAGCACCCGGCCGGCGTTGCGCAGCAGCATCTCCAGCAGGTCGAACTCCTTCAGCGGCAGGTCGACCTTGGTGCCCCCGACCGTCACCACGTGCCGGTCCACGTCCATCCGCACCGGCCCGGCCTCCAGCGCCGCCGGGGCGGTCTCCTCAGGCTCGCCGCGCCGCCGCAGCACGGCCCGGATGCGGGCGACCAGCTCGCGGGAGGAGAAGGGCTTGGTCACGTAGTCGTCGGCCCCTATCTCCAGGCCGACGACCTTGTCGATCTCGCTGTCCTTCGCCGTCACCATGATGACCGGGACGTTGGACCTGCCGCGGAGCTGCCGGCACACCTCCGTGCCGGGCAGCCCGGGCAGCATCAGGTCGAGCAGCACCAGATCGGCGCCGTTGCGCTCGAACTCCTCCAGGCCGTCCGGGCCCGTGGAGGCGACGGCCACCTCGAAGCCTTCCTTGCGCAGCATGTACGACAGTGCGTCGCTGAACGATTCCTCGTCCTCGACGACGAGCACTCGGGTCACGGGAGGACCTCCGGGGCTGGAGCGGAATGGTGATCGTAGGAGTCGTGGGGGGATGTGGGGGTTCGGGGGGCGGCGCCGTACGGGTGTCCGGCGCCGCGGTCCGTGCCGTCCGCACGGTCCCCGCCGCCGGTGGCACGGGAGGCGTCGGGGGCGTGGAAACCGTCGGTGTCGTGGCGGTCGTCGGAGGCGTGGGGATCGTCGGTGTCGTCGTCAGTGTCGCCGAAGTCCGCCGGGTCGCGCAGCGCGCCGGCCGTCCGCTGCCGCTCGCGCCGCCGGGCCTCCTCGCGCTCCCGCGCGCTGCCGGCCTCCGGCAGGCGCAGGGTGAAGGTGGAGCCCTGTCCCTCCGCGCTCCACACGGTGACCTCCCCGCCGTGCGAGGCCGCCACGTGCTTGACGATGGCCAGGCCCAGGCCGGTGCCTCCGGTGGCCCGGGAGCGGGCCGGGTCGACGCGGTAGAAGCGCTCGAAGATCCGGTCCTTGTCCTTGTCGGAGATGCCGATGCCCTGGTCGGTCACCGCGATCTCGATCATGTCCCCGCCCGGGGCCGCGACCCTCCGCCCGGAGATGCCCACCCGGGTGCGGGACGGGGAGTAGTTCACCGCGTTCTCGACGAGGTTGCCGAGCGCCGCTGCGAGCTGGCCGCGGTTCCCCCACACGTGCAGGCCGGCGGTGCCGCCCGTGGCGATGGTGATCTGCTTGGCGCCCGCCTGCTGGCGGCAGCGGTCGATGGCCTCGGCCACCAGCTCGTCCACCCGGACGGGCTCGGAGTCCTCCAGCGGGTTGTCGTTCTGCACCCGCGAGAGGTCGATCAGCTCCTGGACGAGATTGGTCAGCCGCGTCGCCTCGTTCTGCATGCGGCCGGCGAAACGCTGCACCGCCTCCGGGTCGTCGGCGGCGTCCATCACCGCCTCCGACAGCAGCGAGAGCGCCCCCACCGGGGTCTTCAGCTCGTGGCTGACGTTCGCCACGAAGTCGCGGCGCACCGCCTCGATGCGCCGGGCCTCGGTCATGTCCTCCACCAGCAGCAGGACGAGCCGGGAGCCCAGGGGCGCCACCCGCGCGGAGACCGCCAGCGCCTCCCCCCGGCCGGTGCCGCGCCGCGGCAGTTCCAGGTCGGCCTGGCGGATCTCGCCGTCGCGGCGGGTGTCGCGGGCCATCTGGAGCATCGGCTCCACGGCGAGCTTCCCGCCCCGCACCAGCCCGAGGGCGTACGCGGCCGAGCTGGCCTTGACCACGGCGTCGGACTCGTCCAGCACCACGGCGGACGAACGGAGCACGGACAGCACGGTGTCCACACCGGGGGGCAGCACGGCCTCGGTGGGGAAGGAGCTGCGCGTGGGACGGGCCTGCTCGCGCTCGCTCCAGCGGAACGCGAGCATCGCGACCACCCCGGTGCACACCCCGGCGATCGCAGCCACTGCGGCGACTGCCGCGTTCACGTCCATGTGTCCAGGTTAAGCAGGCACCGGAAGACGGCCGTAGCTGTTCGGGGGGCTACTCGAACACTCGTCTCCGAGAGTTCACGTCGGTGTCGGCACCGGTTCACTTGGGCGGGCGGAGCCGGACGTGTTTCGGACAGAACGTGGGAGCGTAGGGGGAAGGACGGGGCCCGGTGCTCCCACCGGTCCCCGGACCCCCATGGGGCCGGGCCCCGACGATCACGTCATGCGAGGGGAAGGACAGTCATGCGGGACGCGTACCACGAGGAGCTGGACTCGATCGGCGACGGCCTCGTCGAGATGGCCCGGCTCGTCGGCTCCGCGATCGGCCGCGCCACGACGGCGATGCTGGACGCGGACCTCAATCTCGCCGAGAGCGTGATCGCCGCGGACGAGAAGGTGGACAACCTCCACCGGGAACTGGAGACCAAGGCCATAACGCTGCTCGCCCGCCAGCAGCCGGTCGCCACCGACCTGCGGATCGTCGTCACCTCCCTGCGGATGAGCGCCGACCTCGAGCGCTCCGGCGACCTGGCGCAGCACGTCGCCAAGGTGGCCCGGCTGCGCTACCCCGAGTCCGCGGTGCCGCGGGACCTCCAGGCGACCATCCTGGAGATGGGCCAGCTCGCGCAGCGTCTGATGGCCAAGGCGCGCGAGGTCATCATCACCAAGGACGTCGACCTGGCACTCCAGCTCGAGCAGGACGACGACGCGATGGACCTCCTCCACCGCACCCTCTTCCAGCACCTGATGGACGACCGCTGGAAGCACGGCATCGAGACGGCCGTGGACGTCACCCTGCTGGGCCGCTACTACGAGCGCTTCGCCGACCACGCCGTCTCGGTCGCCCGCCGCGTCGTCTACCTCGTCACCGGCGACTACGCGGACGAGGTCGACCCGGCCACCGGTGTGACCGCCACCGAGGGCACGCAGGACGGGAACGCCTGACGCCCCCGGCTCCGTCCGCGCGCCCCCCGGCCTGCCCGGGGGGCGCGGGCGTGCCTCCGCGCGCCGTTGACGCGCCCGGCCGGGGAGGACGTCAATGGGGGGCGGAGGAGCACCGGCGACAACCGGTGAGAACCGGCTGAGGAGGTACTCATGGCGGACTTCCCGACCCCGTCCACGACGGCCGAGCGGGCGGACGAACGGCCCTCGCTCCCCGTGCTGGGAGCCTGCGGCTGCGGGTCAGGGTGCTCGTGCGGATGCCAGTCCGGCGGCAGCTGCCAGTGCGGCGGCTGCTGCGGCTGAGCCGCGGACGCGGACCGGGCGAGACGTCCGGCGGAGCCCGGCCGATACCGTCGGCCGGGTCCCGCCGGGTGCGCGGCGTCACCCCTGCGCGGCTTCCTCCCGCGCCGCCGTGCGCTGGAGCGCGCCGAGCACGTCCGCCGGATCGCTGCCGGCCAGTACCGCCTGCCCGACGCCCTTCCCGATCTCCTCGCGGACCCTCGCCCAGGAGCCCTTGCTCGCCGGGTGGAACACCGCGGCCCCCAACTGCTCCAGGAAGGGGCGCATCCGCTTGTGCCGCTCGTCGTCGCGCATCCGGTCGGTGGCGGAGACCGTCACGGGCAGCATGTGGTGGCGGTTGGCGAACGCGTAGTGGTTCTCCTCCGTGTAGACGTGGTCGAGGAACGCCCTGACCACCTCCTGGTTGCCCTCCTTGCGGAACGCCACCATCCAGTGGGCGGTCCCCGTGGTGGTCTCGGCGCGCCTGCCGTTGCCGGGCAGGGGCACCATCCCGTAGTCGACCTTCCTCTCCTCGGCCTGCCGCATCAGCGACAGGTCGCCGTTGAGCATGCCGACCTGCCCCTGTGTGAACCGCTCGAAGATCTCCCGCCGTCCGGTGGCGGACGGATCGGCCGTGGTGAGGCCGCTCCCGACGAGCTCCCTCCGGAGCCACTTCATGGCCTGGACGTTCTTCGGCGAGTCGATGGCGTAGAGGCCCTCGTCCCCGGTGAGGCCGCCGCCGTTGGCGACCATCCACGTCATGGCCTCGGTGTGGGCCTCCTCGGGACCGAGCGGCAGCCCGTAGGGAACGCCGACGCCGGCGCCCTTGAGGGCGGTCGCGGCCAGCTTCAGCTCCTGCCAGGTCCGCGGCGGATCGTCCGGGTCCAGGCCGGCGGCGGTGAAGAGCGCGCGGTTGTAGTAGAGGAGCTGGAGGTCGGCGGCGAACGGCAGCGCGTACTGCACGTGCCGTATCTCGCCGAGTGAGGCGAGCGCGGGGACGAAGTCGGCCTGCACCCGGATGGAGAGCAGCTCGTCGGCCCGGTAGAGCAGGTCGGGCGTGTGGTCGGCGCGTTCGGGGAGCTGTGCGAGGTCGGGGGGCGTGCCCTTGGCCGCCAGGTCCGCCGCCTTCTCCTCTGCCTTCCCCGGGGCGTGGAGGGAGACCTTCACCCTGACGCCCGGGTTCTTCCCCTCGAAGCCGGCGGCCATCTCGTCCCAGTACCTCTGTGTGAGGCCCATCTCCCCGCGGTCGCCGTAGTCGGTGGCGATCACCGTCAGGGTGCCGTTCCCGGTCTTGGCCGTCCCGCTCCCGCCGCACCCCGTCGCCGTCCAAGCGAGAGAACCGGCCACCCCAGAAGCCAGACCGAGGAACCGTCTTCGCCGCATCGCGCCACCCCTATCACTGAACCGGTACTGCTCCTGCGTCGGCGTTCACGGAACGCCGCACCGGGACCGGACCGGAAACCAGAGCGGGACGTTCCCGCGGGAAGCCACCACAGGTGGCTGAAACGTAACGTTCCGCCGACACTCCGCAGCCTTCCGGGGACGGACCGATACATAACCGAGTCCGATGTCCGGATAGCGGGCGGATCTGAGGGCGGCACAGGAAGCGGTGAAGGGGTGTCGGTGCCCCGCGCGACATTCGTCCCGCGGCAGGACCGTCCCGCCCGGCCGAAACGCACAGGGGGCCGTATGGCCGAGGTGCTGCTGTTCCGCCCTGGGCACGGACCGACGTCCGGCGTCCGCCGGTTCGCCGAGGTCCTCCGGCGGGCCGGCCACACCGTCCACGCCCCCCGACCTGTACGAGGAGCGGGTCTTCGAGTCCCTCGGGGAGGGCGCCGCCCACGCCCGGGAGGTCGGCTTCGGCACGCTCGTCGAGCGCGGCCGGGCAGCCGCCGACGGGCTGCCCGGCGGACTCGTCCTCGCCGGTTTCCCGCTCGGCGTCCTGCCGGCGCAGGCACTGGCCCGGACACGTCCCGGGGGAGGGGCGCGCTGCTGTTCCACGCCTGCCTCCCCGTCTCCGGGTTCGGCGACGCGTGGCCCCGGGGCGTCCCGGTCCGGATGCACGGCATGGACGCCGAGGAGTTCTTCGCGGGAGAAGGGGATCCCGACGCGGCCCGTGCCCTCGTCCGGTCCGCTCGTCCGGCGCCGACGGCGTACGGCCCGCCCGCCGGCCAACAGGAGACCCTGTCCGGCATTACCAGCAGATTTCCCTTTTAAGGTCTTCCATCCAGGCTCCAGGGCGTTAATATGGAATTGGGCCTACGGGACGAGCGAGGGAGTTCGACCGGAGTAGCCGACTTCGGCGGAAGGCTGTGGTCTCCGCTGGGGCCGACGTCGACGGTCGGGCTGAGAGGCTTGAAGGTCGGAAGACCGGAAGGCGACCCCCATCACCTGATCCGGACAATGCCGGCGCAGGGAGCCCGTCTCGTAGGTCATCTGCATGACGCGCCCGCAAGGGCCCGGCGTCGCCGCACCGGCCCGCCCTCTCACGGCCGGTGCCGAGGGCAGCGAATCCCGCACCCACCGCCCCTGCTCGCAGCCGGAAACGGTCCGTGGGGCGTGTCGTGCCCCCTGATCCGCCGCGGAGCCTGCCAGTGCCCCCTTCGCCGGACCGGACGGCCGCTCGGCGCCCACGCCCCTACCCCCCGGGCCCGGACGGAAAGCGGGAACGGACGGGACGACACCGGCCGCACATCGACGCCGTACACGGACGGCCGCGCACGGCGGGCAACGTGCAACGGGCCCTCCGCCGGCGGGAAAACCGCCGGCGGAGGGCCCGTCCGTGCCGTACGGCTACTTCTTGCCCTGGTTCTTCACGGCCTCGATGGCGGCCTTGGCGGCCTCCGGGTCGAGGTAGGTGCCGCCCGGGTTGACCGGGTGGAAGTCGGCGTCCAGGTCGTAGGCGAGCGGGATGCCGGTGGGGATGTTGAGGCCCGAGATCTCCTCGTCGGAGATCTTGTCCAGGTGCTTGACCAGCGCGCGGAGGCTGTTGCCGTGCGCGGCGACCAGGACCGTGCGGCCGGTCAGCAGGTCCGGGACGATGCCGTCGTACCAGTACGGCAGCATGCGGGCGACCACGTCCTTGAGGCACTCGGTGCGCGGGCGCAGCTCGCTGGGGATCATCGCGTAGCGCGGGTCGTCGCTCTGCGACCACTCGGCGCCGTCCTCCAGCTCCGGCGGCGGGACGTCGTAGGAGCGGCGCCACTGCATGAACTGCTCCTCGCCGAACTCCTCGCGGATCTGCGCCTTGTTCTTGCCCTGGAGCGCGCCGTAGTGGCGCTCGTTGAGGCGCCAGGAGCGGCGGACGGGGATCCAGATGCGGTCGGCGGCCTCCAGCGCGATCTGCGCGGTGCGGATGGCGCGCTTCTGGACGGAGGTGTGGACGACGTCGGGGAGCAGGCCGGCGTCCTTCAGCAGCTCACCGCCGCGGGCCGCTTCCTTCTCGCCCTTCTCGGTCAGGTTGACGTCCACCCAGCCGGTGAACAGGTTCTTCGCGTTCCACTCGCTCTCGCCGTGGCGGAGGAGGATCAGCTTGTACGGTGCGTCGGCCATGGGCCCGAGCCTAATCGACCACGGGGACGCCGGGCGCGGCACGGCCGACTGGCGAGACGTGCCGGGGTGTTGACCGGCCGGGACGGTGCGGGGCGCGGTGCGGGAGGGCCGTCCGCACCGGAGGACGGGGACGATTGACGGCGGGCGTCAATCCGGTGGCGAGGCCGGAGGAGCGCTGCGTAACGTGTGGTATCCGGACGTACCCCTTACACAAGGGGGTGCGTCGCGCTCCGCAGAACCACACCTCAGTCACTCACCGCCGGGAGGCGCGCCGTGTCCGAAACCGGATCCGTCAAGGGGTCCGCCGCCAGATCCGCCAGGGGACTGGGGCGGGCGGCGGTCGAGACCGTCTCGGGGCTGCCCCGGACGTTCTGGTGGCTGTGGACGAGCACCCTCGTCAACCGGCTCGGCTCCTTCGTCGCCACCTTCCTGGCGATGTACCTGACGGTGGAGCGCGGCTACTCGGCGACGTACGCCGGCCTCGTCGCCGCGCTCCACGGGCTCGGCGGAGTGGTGTCCTCCATCGGCGCGGGGGTGCTGACCGACCGGCTGGGCCGCCGTCCCACGCTGCTGGTGGCGCAGGTGGGCACCGCGGCCTCCGTCGCGCTGCTGGGCTTCGTGGAGCATCCGGTGGCCATCGCGGCGGTCGCCTTCGCCGTCGGCATGGCCAGCAACGGCTCCCGCCCGGCGGTGCAGGCGATGATCGCGGACATCGTGCCGCCCGAGGACCGCGTGCGGGCCTACTCGCTCAACTACTGGGCCATCAACCTGGGTTTCGCGGTCTCGGCGTCCGCGGCCGGCCTCATCGCCGAACACGGCTACCTGCTCCTCTTCCTCGGCGAGGCGACGATGACGCTGGTGTGCGCGGTGCTGGTCTTCGTCCGGCTGCCGGAGTCGCGGCCCGAGCGGCCGCAGAGCCCGGGGACGGAGGACGACGGGGAGCGGGTGTCAATGGCGACGGTGCTGCGGGACGGCCCCTTCATGGCCGTGGTCGGCCTGAGCTTCCTGGTCGCCACCCTGTTCATGCAGGCGTACGTCGCCCTGCCGGTGGACATGGCCGCCAAGGGGCTGAGCAGTTCCGACTACGGGCTGGCCATCGCGGCGAACGGCGTGCTGATCGTCGCCCTCCAGATCCCCGTCACCCGTTTCATCGAGCACCGGGACCCGGCCCGGCTGCTGGTGGTCTCCTCGCTGCTGACGGGAGGCGGGTTCGGGCTGACGGCCTTCGCCGGGTCGGTGGGGGCGTACGCGCTGACCATCTGCGTCTGGACGCTGGGCGAGATGGTCAACGCCCCCACCCAGACGGGCCTGGTGACGCGGCTGGCCCCGGCCCACGGGCGGGGCCGGTACCAGGGGATGTACACGCTGTCCTGGTCGGTGGCGGCGCTGGTGGCGCCGCTGGTGGGCGGCGTGGTGCTCGACCACGGGGGTCCGGAAACGCTGTGGGGGCTCAGCGCGGTGGTCGGCGCGGTGGCGGCGGTGGGCTATCTGGTGCTGCTGCGGGTCTCGGCGCGCGGGGACGGCGAGGGCGCGGGCGACACGGCCGGGGACGGCGCGGGCGGCGGGGCCGGGGACGGCCGGTCCGGTACGGCGGCGGCCCCGGAGAAGTCGGAGCCCGCCGCGCGGGCGGAGGGCTGAGCGCGCTTCCGGCCGCCGGTGCGCGCCGGCGGCCGGAAGCGCGCGCCGGCTCGTCAGCTCACCGGTTCACTCGCCGCGCTCGTCGCGCTCGTCGCGCAGCAGGTGCGCGAAGGCATCCAGGTTGCGGGTGGACTCGCCGCGGGAGGTCCGCCAGGCGTACTCCTTGCGGATCGACGAGGCGAAGCCCTTCTCCAGCAGCGTGTTGAACGCCCCGTCGGCGTTCTCCAGGACCACCCCGAGCAGCCGGTCCACCTCCTCGGGGGTGACGGCGGCCAGCGGGAGCCTCCCCACCAGGTAGACGTCGCCGAGCCGGTCGACGGCGTAGGCCACCCCGTACAGCCGGGTGTTGCGCTCCAGCAGCCAGCGGTGGACCTCGGCGTGGTTCTCGTCGGGGCGGCGGACGACGAAGGCGTTGACGGACAGGGAGTGCCTGCCGACGATCAGCGAGCAGGTCGTGGAGAGCTTGCGGGTGCCCGGGAGGGTGACGACGTAGTTGCCCTCGGAGGGGTTCTCCCAGGTCAGCTCGGCGTCCTTGAGCGCCTGTTCGATCGCGGCCCTGGCCTTGGAGGACGGGTCGGCGGACGGGTCGGCGGGCCGTCCGGCGGAAGGGTCCGCGGACGGAGGGGTGTCATCCATGGGCATGGGCCGATCGTAGATGGCGGCGGTGCTCGGCCGTCGCCTCGGCGTACACCTCGGCCGTGGCGGCGGCGGCCGTGTCCCAGCCGAATCCGCCGGCGTGCCGGGCCGCGGCCTCGCCCATCCGGGCGGACAGTTCCTTGTCGTCGATCAGGCGGCGCAGGGCCCGCGCGTAGTCGGCCGGGTCGTGCCCGTCCACCAGGAAGCCGCTGACGCCGTCCCGCACGGCCACCGGCAGTCCGCCGACGGACGCCGCGACGACCGGGGTGCCGCACGCCTGGGCCTCGATGGCCACCAGCCCGAAGGACTCGCTGTGGGACGGCATCACCAGCACGCTCGCCGCGCGGTACCAGTCGGCGAGGAGGTCCTGCCCGACCGGCGGGCGGAAGCGGACGACGTCGGCTATGCCCAGGCAGGCCGCGAGCTTCTGGAGCCGCTCGGGCTTGGCCAGGCCGCTGCCGCTGGGTCCGCCGACGACGGGCACCACGATGCGTTCGCGCAGGGAGGGGTCGGCGTCGAGGAGCAGCCGCACGGCGTGCAGCAGGACGTCGGGGGCCTTCAGGGGCTGTATCCGCCCGGCGAACAGGGGGATGAAGGCGTCCGCGGGCAGCCCGAGCCGGGCCCGTGCGGCGGCACGGCCGTCGGCGGGGCGGAAGCGTTCGAGGTTGACGCCGGGGTGGACGACGGCCGTGCGGGCGGGGTCGGCGTCGTAGTGGTGGACGAGCTGGCCCGCCTCCTCGGCGGTGTTGGCGATGAGCCGGTCGGCGGCGCGTACGACCTGCGTCTCGCCGATCACGCGGGCGGCGGGTTCGGGGGTGTCGCCCTCGGCGAGCGCGGCGTTCTTGACCTTGGCCATGGTGTGCATGGCGTGGACCAGGGGGACGCCCCAGCGTTCGGCGGCGAGCCAGCCGACGTGCCCGGAGAGCCAGTAGTGGGAGTGGACCAGGTCGTAGTGGCCGGGCCGGTGGCCGGCCCAGGCCTGCATCACGCCGTGGGTGAAGGCGCAGAGCTGCGCGGGCAGGTCCTCCTTGGCCAGCCCCTCGTAGGGGCCGGCGTCCACGTGCCGCACCAGCACACCGGGGGCGAGTTCGACGGTGGGCGGGAGCATGGCGGCGGTCGCCCGGGTGAACACCTCGACCTCGATGCCGATGGCGGCGAGCTGCTTGGCCAGCTCGACGATGTAGACGTTCATCCCGCCGGCGTCGCCGGTGCCCGGCTGGTGCAGCGGGGAGGTGTGGACGCTGAGCATGGCAACGCGCCGCGGCCGTCGCGTGAAGCGGTGCCGCCGCCGACCGAGCCTGGTGGAGTACGGGCTCACCTGCGGATGCCTCCTCCGGAGTGGGTGGCCGAGCGACGGTCCGCTCCTTGACCGCCTACAACCACCGGTAGGCCCGGTCCCATTTCCGTTCCACACCATGCTTTACCGAATCTTGACGCGACACGGCATCGACACAGCGTCGACACGGCATCGATATGGCACCGGCATGGCGCCGGCACGGCATGGACGCGGTCGCCTCCGGTCACACCTGGTCGCGTCCGGTCCCGGTGTGGGGCGCGCGTAGGGTTGCCGCCATGGGCAGGCGTGCGGTGGAGCGGCCCGTGGGGGCCGTCACGCGGGGAACGACGAATCCGAACCGGCTGCGGCGGATGGACCGCTGGATCGCCGCCGCGCACGGCGCCGCGCTGCGCCGCACCGCCGATCCGGCCGGCCCGGTCGCCGTGGACCTCGGCTACGGCGCCGCGCCCTGGACCGCCGTCGAACTGCTGGGGCGGCTGCGGACGGTCTGCCCGGACGTACAGGTCGTCGGGATCGAGATCGATCCGGCACGCGTCGAGGCCGCGCTGCCGTACGAGCGCGAGGGGCTGACCTTCGCGCACGGCGGCTTCGAGGTGCCGCTGCCCGGCGGGCGGCGGCCCATGCTGATCCGGGCGGCGAACGTCCTGCGGCAGTACGACGAGGACGAGGTGGCGCCCGTCTGGGACCGGCTGCGCACGCGCCTGGCGCCCGGCGGGCTGCTGGTCGAGGGGACCTGCGACGAGGTGGGGCGGCGCCACGTGTGGGTGGCGATCGGCCCGGAGGGGCCCCGGACGGTGACCTTCGCGACCCGGCTCGGCTCCCTGGGCACCCCGTCCGACCTGGCCGAACGGCTGCCGAAGGCGCTCATCCACCGCAACGTCCCGGGCGAGCCGGTGCACGCCTTCCTCCGCGACATGGACCGGGCCTGGGCGGCGGCCGCCCCGTACGCCGCGCTGGGGGCCCGGCAGCGGTGGATGCGGACCGTGCAGGAGGTCCGCGGCGGCTGGCCGGTCGTGGACGGACCGCGGCGCTGGCGCCAGGGCGAGGTCACCGTCCGGTGGGACGCCCTGGCGCCGCGCGGGAGGGGGAAGTGACCGCGAGGACGCGGGCCCTCGGCGTCAGTTCGTCAGCTCCTTCCGGCCCGAGCCGCCGGTAATCTGGATCTTGCGCGGCTTGGCCTGCTCGGCCACCGGGATGCGCAGCGTCAGGACACCCGCGTCGTAGGAGGCCTCGATCCGCTCGGTGTCCAGGGTGTCGCCGAGGAAGAGCTGGCGGCTGAACCGCCCGGTCGGCCGCTCGGCGGCGAGCCGCTCGGCCTCCTCCGGACCCGGCCAGGTCCGCTCGGCGCTGACGGTCAGGACGTTCCGCTCGATGTCGAGGTCGACGGTCTCCGGGTCGATGCCCGGCAGGTCGAAGTGGACCACGACCTGGTCGTCGGTGCGGTAGGCGTCCATCGGCATCCCGACGGGGCGGGCGACGGTGCCGAAGAGCTGCTCGGTGAGGCGGTCGAGCTCACGGAACGGGTCGGTGCGCATCAGCATCACGGACCATCTCCCTCCTTGAGTCGCCATCCCGTGATGTCCTCTGATTCCTATATAACTCCGCGGAGGAAAGTTGACAAATGTTAGCTCAACTTAGTTGCGACGGTTGGTCGAATCGGCAGGTCGGGGGTGGTTCTCAGGGGTCGGGCAGGGACGGGAAAGTCCGGGCGGGAGTCGTCAGACCAGTTCCGGGGGGAGCACCGTCAGCAGGGCGTCGACCAGTTCCCGGTCCTGCTCCCGGGTGAGCCGCTCCCTGGCCTCCCCCGGGGGCAGCCACAGCAGCCGGTCGACCTCGTCGCCGGGCTCGAACGCCCCGCCGGTCGCCTCGGCCTCCCAGTAGTGGACCTCCTTGGGCACGCCTTTGACCGCGTACCGGACGGTGGACAGCATCGCGCCCGGCCGGCAGTCCATGCCGGTCTCCTCGCGCACCTCCCGCACCGCCGCGACCAGGGCCCCCTCGCCCTTCCTGCACTTCCCCTTCGGATGGGACCAGTCGTCCCACCTGGGACGGTGGACGACGGCGATCTCGACTCCCGCGCCCGAACCCGAACGGCGCCACAGCACACAACCCGCCGCACGGATCACGCGGGGTCCCGCCATCAGCGGCCCCCCTCGGCCCCGGACGGCACCGCCGCCACCGCGTCCTGCGGCGGCACCACCGCCGGACGCCACAGCCGCCCGAAGCTGAACCGCGCGGCCTCCACCTCATGCCGCTGGTCCGCGTGGAGCACCCCCAGCGCGTAGGCGGTGGCGGGCGCGATACGGGGAGTGCGGGCGGCCGCCGCCGCCGCGGACGCCGCCTCGGACGCGTCCCGGTGCCGGTCCAGCGCCCGGCCGGCAGCCGCCAGCGCGGGAT
The DNA here is from genome assembly GCF_039533345.1 of Streptomyces glaucosporus. Classification (NCBI taxonomy): domain Bacteria; kingdom Bacillati; phylum Actinomycetota; class Actinomycetes; order Kitasatosporales; family Streptomycetaceae; genus Streptomyces; species Streptomyces glaucosporus. The sequence continues at coordinate 365,899 of NZ_BAAATJ010000002.1, forward strand.
CGTCGTGCCCGACCACCTCGTGGGCGTACCGGCGCAGCCGCACCAGCAGCCGCACCTGGTTCCAGGCCGCGTCGTGCTCCCCGCCGGCGGCGAGGGTGTGGGCCAGCGCCTCGCCGTTGTACGACTGGCGCGCCCGGGTCAGGGGCAGCGCGTCCACCGCCTCCGCCGCACGCCGGTGGGCCAGTTCGGCCAGCGGCAGCAGGACCCCGGCGGCGGGGCGGGAGGCGGTCTCGGCGGCCGGCGGCGCCTCGGAGGCCAGGACGGCCACCGCGTCGGCGACGGCGTGGAAGCGGGAGGAGCCGAGCGCCTGGAGCGCGGCGGAGTGGGCACGGGTCCGGGCGAGCGTCAGCTGCCGTTCCAGCAGCGCCCCGGCACGGGCGGCGCCCGCGCCCAGACCGCCCCCGGCGGACGACGGGCCGCGCCGGCCCGGCGGCCCGGCGGAAGCGAGGGGCGGCTCCGCGGAGGGGACGGGATCGGCTGGCACGGAGGACAGCCGGTGCAGCGCGGCCAGCAGCCGGTGCAGCCTCGTCTCGTAGGCGCGCTCCCGGCCCAGCACCCCCGAGAGCCACACCAGCTCGCCGGAGAGCTGATCGGCCCAGGCGCCGTCGGTCAGCGGCCGGTAGACCTGGAGGACGGCGCTGATCCGGCGGGCGGAGCGGCGCATCAGCCGTACGGCCTCGGCCGCGACGGCCGCCGACTCCGCGCTGCCCGCGCTCTCGTCGTGCAGGCGCAGACTGCGCAGGAACTCCGTCGCCTGCCGGTGGAGGTACTCCGCCAGCACCTCGCCCGCCGTGGCGTTCCGCAGTTCGGGGCGGAACGCCGGGCACGGCTCCGGCCCGTTCCCGGAGTCCCCTCCCCCACCGGTCGTCCCGACGGACAGGTCATGTCGATGGACCACGTCGGCGCCTCCGGGCGTCGATGAGCATTTCCTGGATGTGCTGCAGGGGCCGCCCCTCGGCGTCGGTGGCGTGCCGCGTCCATTCGCCGTCCGGTCCCAGGTGCCAGGAGGCGGTGGTGTCCGAGGTTCCCGTCTCCAGCAGCTGGTCGAGGGCGGCACGGTGGCCGGGGTCGGTGACGCGCACCAGCGCCTCGATCCGCCGGTCGAGGTTGCGGTGCATCATGTCGGCGCTGCCGATCCACACCTCCGGGTCGCCTCCGTTGCCGAAGACGAAGACCCGCGAGTGCTCCAGGAAGCGCCCGAGCACGCTGCGCACCCGGATGTTCTCCGACAGCCCCGGCACTCCCGGCCGCAGCGCGCAGATGCCGCGCACCCACAGGTCGACCGGGACGCCGGCGCGGGAGGCGCGGTAGAGGGCGTCGACGATCGCCTCGTCGACGATCGAGTTGACCTTGATGCGGACGCACGCGGGCTGTCCGGCCCGGTGGTGGGCTATCTCCCGGTTGATCCGCTGTATCAGCCCCGTGCGCAGCGAGCTGGGCGCGACCAGCAGCCGGCGGTAGGTGGTGCGCCGCGAGTAGCCCGACAGGCGGTTGAACAGGTCCGACAGGTCCGCGCCGACCTGCGGGTCGGCGGTGAGCAGGCCCAGGTCCTCGTAGAGGCGGGCGGTCTTGGGGTGGTAGTTGCCGGTCCCGACGTGGCTGTACCGCCGCAGGGTGTCGCCCTCCTGCCGCACCACCAGCGACAGCTTGCAGTGGGTCTTCAGCCCCACCAGCCCGTAGACGACGTGGCAGCCGGCCTCCTCCAGCTTCCGCGCCCACTTGATGTTGGCCTGCTCGTCGAAGCGCGCCTTGATCTCGACCAGCACCAGCACCTGCTTGCCGGACTCGGCCGCGTCTATGAGCGCGTCCACGATCGGGGAGTCGCCGGAGGTCCGGTAGAGCGTCTGCTTGATCGCCAGGACGTCCGGGTCGGCGGCGGCCTGCTCCAGGAACGCCTGGACGGAGGTGGAGAAGGAGTCGTAGGGGTGGTGGAGCAGCACGTCCCGCCGGCGCAGCGCCTCGAAGATGTCGGGCGGGGAGGCCGACTCGACCTCGGCGAGGTCGCGGTGGGTCCCGGCGACGAACTTGGGGTACTTCAGCTCGGGCCGGTCCAGCCCGGCGATGGCGAACAGGCCGGTGAGGTCCAGCGGGCCGGGCAGCGGGTAGACCTCGGCCGCGGTGACCTTCAGCTCCCTGATCAGCAGGTCCAGCACGTACGGGTCGATGCTCTCCTCGACCTCCAGGCGCACCGGCGGCCCGAAGCGGCGCCGCATCAGCTCCTTCTCCAGCGCCTGGAGGAGGTTCTCCGCGTCGTCCTCCTCGACCTCCAGGTCCTCGTTGCGGGTGACCCGGAACATGTGGTGGGCGAGGACCTCCATCCCGGGGAACAGCTCCTCCAGGTGGGCGGCGATCACGTCCTCGATGGGCACGTACCGCTGCGGGGAGGCCTCCAGGAACCGCGAGAGCAGCGGCGGCACCTTCACCCGCGCGAAGTGGTTGTGCCCGCTGACCGGGTTGCGCACGACCACCGCGAGGTTCAGCGACAGCCCGGAGATGTAGGGGAAGGGGTGCGCCGGGTCGACCGCCAGGGGGGTCAGCACCGGGTAGATCTTCTGCCGGAAGAGGGTGAACAGGCGGGCCTGCTCCTCCTCGGTCAGCTCCGGCCAGCGGATGAGGTGGATGCCCTCCTCGGCGAGCGCCGGGGCGACGTCCTGCTGGAAGCAGGCGGCGTGCCGGGCCATGAGCTCCCGGGAGCGCGTCCAGATCAGGTCCAGCACCTCGCGCGGCTGGAGCCCGGAGGCGGACCGGGTGGCCACGCCGGTGGCGATGCGCCGCTTGAGGCCGGCGACGCGCACCATGAAGAACTCGTCGAGGTTGTTGGCGAAGATCGCCAGGAAGTTGGCGCGCTCCAGCAGCGGTGTGCTCGGGTCCTCGGCCAGTTCCAGCACCCGCTCGTTGAAGGCCAGCCAGCTCCGCTCGCGGTCGAGGAAACGTCCCTGCGGGAGCTCCTCGTCCCGCTCCCCGGGACCCTCCCCCTCCGGGTAGGCGTCCACGTCGAGGTCGATGCCCGGCTCCGGGGCGGACTCGGGCGGGGCCGCCACGCTCGGGCGCGAAGCGGCGATGGAACCGACGGAAGGCTGGGCGGGCTGGCTCATTCCTCCATTGTTCCGCGCCGCGAGGATCACCGGCGCGTCGGGAAACGTCGCCGGTCGTGACCTGCGGTCCGGCGCGTTCTGCGCGTTCGGCACGACGGGCTGCATTCCGCGATGCTCGCAAGCGAGTTTGAATCGCCGGTTAAGCGGACATGGCCGCCAGGCGAGCCCCGCGCTTCACCTGGGTGCACAGGCTTCCAGGGATTCGCCCCGGCGAACGGGCACGCCGGGGGCCCGGAAGATGTGGAATTTCCAGTTCGAGTGATTTTCGAAATACGGCTACACAGAGTCACATTTCCTCGCCTAGTGTCATGGGAGGCGGTACCCGGGCAGCGAACGGCTGTATGGGCGCGGCCCTGTTCTGTACGGCCTGTACGGGGCGACGGGCCGGAGGCGGCAGCCGTTGGACACGGACACGAAGGAGGTGGGGGCGCATGAGCGCGGACGGCGACGGCGTGGAGCGTCCGGCACGCACGGATTACATGACGGACGGCGTGGACGGCACGTCCCGGAAGCCCGAGTGGGACGCCGTGGCGGAGGCCCGCCACTCCAAGAAGGTCCGCGACCCGGCCAGGCTGGGGGTCTTCGAGCGGCCCTTCCCCCCGCCGGCCCTCGTCCAGGAAGAGGTGACGCTCCGGCGTCCGATCGGAGGCAGACGCGTACTGCGTCGCCGGCTCGAACACCTGCTGAAGATCGGCAGGTTGCCCCGTGTCGCAATCCAGGTGATGCCCACCGGCACCGGGGAGCGCGCCGGGCTCGGAGGCTCGCCGCGAGTGCGCAGACTCAAGGACGGCACGGCGGTTGCCCAGAACGAGGTCCGGCTCACCAACCGCTTCGTCTCCGATCCCAGAGAAGTGCAGACCCTTGAGATGCGCTATGGAATGATCCGCGCCCAAGCACTCACCCCGCGTGAGCCCTTGGCCTTCATCGAGAAAGTGCTGGGGGGACGACGTGACGTTCACATCCTCGGCCGAAGACGCTTCCACGCTGACGTGGATCAAGAGCAGCCACAGCGCCGACGACGGCCCCGCATGCGTCGAGGTCGCGGCCACCCCCGCAACCGTCCACGTTCGCGACTCCAAGCGCATACAGGGGCCGCACCTCGCCATCGCCCCCAACGCCTGGGCCGGTTTCCTGGCGTACGCCGCAGACCGCTGACGCCGGCACCCGGAGCCCCACGCCCGTTCGGAGGCCGGGCGCACGCTCGATCCGGACGCGTACGCGGTGCTGCTCGCGGTCGCCGCCGACGACCGGAAGCGGCTGCCCGAACTCCTCGCCGCGCTCTCCGACGCGCAGCGGCGCTCCTGCGTGCCCCACCTGAAGGCGTGGCGTGCCCGGCTGCTCCGCGAATGGGGCGTGGAGACCCGGCCCCGCAAGCAGGCCCTGGTGATCGCGGGCGCCGGCTGCCGCACGGGCGCGGCGGCCGTCGCCCAGTGGCTCGCGCACGACGACCTGGACACGCTCCAGCCCTCTGACACCGTCCTGCTCCTGGATGTCCTGGCCGGCCGTCCGGCGCCGTGGCCGGGGGACGTCGCCCGGCGTCTCGCCGACCGCCCCCGGTCCGGCAGTGCCCAGGGCCACCCCTACCTCCTGACCGAGCGGCTGGGCCGGGGAACGGACGTGGCCCCACCGGAGGCAGGTCTGGCCCACCGTCGTGGACGGCGCACCAGGGCCGCGCCCCTCGGCGCGCGACATGCGGTCCCGTCCCCTCGCCGACCGGCTGCGCGGCGATCCGTTCCTGGACGCGCTCGTCCCGCGCCTGTTCGACGTGGACGGTGTCGGCGGGCTGCTGGCGGGGGGGCGCCGTCTCCTGGCCCGCCGCCCTGGCCGCTCTCGCCGCCGAGGGGCGCCTGGACCGCACCGCCCTGCTCGACGGCTGCCTGTCGCGGCTGCTGCGCGGCGGACGGCCCGGTGAGCGCGTCGCCCGTTCCGGCCCCGCCTCGCTCGCGGAGCCGGCACGGGCGGGCGCGGCGGACGGCCGGCCTCCGTCCGGCGGCAGAGCGGGTGAGCGGGCAGGTGGAAGGACCGGTGGGCGGCCGGCAGGCGGGCCGGTCCCGCCTCAGCTCTCCGTGCGGTACATCAGGTCCACCTCGTGGATCCGGAAGCCCAGCCGGTCGTAGAGCGCCACGGCCGCCTTGTTGTCGGCGTCCACGTAGAGCATCCCGGTCGGCAGGCCGCGGTCGCGGGCGAGGTAGCGCAGGCCCACCACCGTCAGCGCCTTCCCCAGACCGAGTCCCTGGGCCTCGGGGGTGACGCCGACGACGTAGACCTCGCCGAGCTGGTCGGCGCTGTGGACCTTGGTCCAGTGGAAGCCGACGATCTCCTCGCCGTCCCCGCCGTCCCCGCCTTCCTCGCCGCCGCGCACGGCGAGGAAGAAGCCCTTGGGGTCGAACCACGGCTCGGCCTTGCGGTCGTCCAGGTCGCGCTGGGTCATCCCGCCCTGTTCGGGGTGGTGGGCGAAGGCGGCGGCGTTGGCGGCCAGCCAGGCGTCGTCGTCCTGCCCGGGGACGAAGGTCCGCAGCCGGATCCCCGGCGGCAGCTCCGGCTCGGGCAGCTCCAGGCCGGTCAGCGGGCGCCGCATCTGCCGCAGTTCGCGGAAGAGCGTGAGGCCCAGGAGCCGGGCCAGGTGCCGGGCGGCCGGATGCCCGCCGTGCGCCCACACCCGCAGCCGCCTGCCCGAGGCGTCCAGCAGGGCGCGGCCGAGCGCACGGCCGTACCCCTGGCGCCGGTGAGCGGGGTGGATGACGAACTCCCCGGCGGGCGCCTCGATCGGGTCGGTGTCCTCCAGTTGGCCGTACCCGACGAGCTCGCCCCTCTCCCACACCAGCAGGTGGCGCACGCCCTCCCGGCGTCCGCCGCGCAGCTGGAGGCGGCCCTGCTCGGACACGGCGGGCTGCCCGTCCACTCGGGCCGCCTCGTCGATCAGCTCCTGAGCGCGCCGGACGACCTCGGCCGACACCTCGTCCACAACCACCACGTCGCTCATGGGGAGAAGCCTACGCAGCATCGAAACATGTCGGTTACCTCCGTCACCATGACACGCTACGCGCGTTGACCTAGGCTGCCCCTCGCCCACATAGGCCGACCCACGGCCCTGACAAGGGAACAGAAGGGGACAGACAGTGTCCACTCCACCCAGGCGGCCCGCTCTCTCCCGCAGACTCACCGCCGCTGCCGCCGGTCTGGTGACCGTCGGCGCGCTCGCCGCCGCCATGCCCGCCGCGCAGGCCACGCCGGAGAAGGCCCCCGGCGCGCACGGTGGCCACGGCAAGCACCACGGCCGCACCGTCGACCTCCAGGTGCTGGCCATCAACGACTTCCACGGCAACCTGGAACCCCCCACCGGCTCCTCCGGCCGTGTGACCCACCAGCACCCGAACGGCACCACCGAGCAGATCGACGCGGGCGGCGTCGAGTACCTGGCCACCGCCCTGCGCGAGGCCCGGAAGGGCCACCCCCGCTCGGTGACCGTCGCGCCCGGCGACATCGTCGGCGCCAGCCCGCTGCTGTCGGGCCTCTTCCACGACGAGCCCACCATCGAGGCGATGAACGCCCTGGACATGGACGTCGTGGGCGTCGGCAACCACGAGTTCGACGAGGGCGCGGCCGAGCTGAAGCGCCTCCAGAAGGGCGGCTGCCACCCGGAGGACGGCTGCTACGACGAGGGCCGCGTCTTCGAGGGCGCCGACTTCCCGATCCTCGCGGCCAACGTCGTCGACGAGAAGACCGGCAGGCCGCTGATGGCGCCCTACACCGTCAAGAAGATGAAGGGCGTCAAGGTCGGCTTCATCGGCGTCACCCTGGAGGGGACGCCGGACATCGTCTCGGCCGAGGGCGTCAAGGGTCTGAAGTTCCTCGACGAGGCCGAGACCATCGACAAGTACACCAAGGAGCTCCGGCGCAAGGGCGTCAACGCCGTCATCGCGCTGGTCCACGAGGGCGGCACCCCGGCCTCCGCCGCCTACAACGCCGACTGCGGCGAGGACGGCGCGAAGCTCTCCGGCCCGATCGTCGACATCGCCCGGAGGACGAACGCGGGCGTGGACGCGCTGATCACCGGCCACACCCACCAGCCGTACGTCTGCTCCATCCCGGACCCCAGGGGCGACGACCGCCTGGTCACCTCCGCCGCCTCCTTCGGCCGCCTGTTCACCGAGCTGAACATGGAGTACGACCACCGCACCCGGGACATCGTGCGGACCTCCGTCGAGGGCACCAACCACGTCGTCCACCGCAACCGGGAGAAGGCCGCCGACCTCACCGGCCTGGTCGACTACTGGAAGGCGCTGGCCGAGCCCGTCGCCAACCGGCCCATCGGCTGGATATCCGAGGACATCCCCGCCGACCGGACCGCCGTCGAGTCCCCGCTGGGCGACCTGATCGCCGACGCGCAGCTCGCCCACGCCAAGACGCTGGACCCGGAGACGGACCTGGCCCTGATGAACCCCGGCGGCATCCGCGCGGACCTGGTGTACACGGCCTCCGGCGGCGAGGGCGACGGCGTGGTGACGTACGCCGAGGGCTTCACCGTCCAGCCGTTCTCCAACACCGTCAACCTCACCACCCTCACCGGCGCGCAGCTCCTGTCGGTGCTGCGTGAGCAGGTCAGCGGCGCCAACGAGGCGTCCCCGAAGTTCCTCCAGGTCTCGTCCGGCCTCACCTACACGCTGGACCTCACCAAGTCCGGCGCGGACCGGATCGTCACCGACTCGGTGCGGCTGAACGGCGAGCCGATCGACCCGTCGGCCTCCTACCGCGTCGCGGCGAACTCCTTCCTGGCGGGCGGCGGCGACGGCTTCGGCACCTTCGCGAAGGGCACCGACCCGCTGGTGGGCAGCGACGACCTGGCGGCCCTCCAGGAGTACCTGACCGCCAACTCCTCCGCCTCCGACCCGCTCGACGCGCCGGCGGCGGACCGGATCAAGGTCGTCCGGTGAGCCGCACCACCGGATGACTCTCCCTCCGCGGGCCGTCCTCAGCGGCCCGCGGAACTCCCCCCACAGCGCCGCCGACCGGGAAGCCGGTCGGCGGCGCGCTTTCTCGGTGACGCTCTCCTCCGCTTCCTCCCGGCCCGGCACGGAGCCGGGTCACGGCTCCCCGCGTGAGGCCGACCACGCCTCGTGGGCGCGGGTGACGCGGTCCCACAGGGCGGTGCGGTCGTCGGCGTCCAGGTCGCTCGGATCGCGGCCGAAGAGGTCGGTGACGACGGCGAACCACTCGTCCATGTCGTCCAGCGTGCGCTCGGCGGTGCCCGCGGCGTCGATCCGGGCGAGGACCCGGCCGCGCAGGAGGTCCACGCCCTTCGCGTCGCGGCGCAGCAGGGTGAGGACCTTCAGGAACGGGGAGTCGGGCGCGGTCGACAGGCGCCGGTGTTCGTCGGCGAAGTCGTCCATGCGGGCCGGTTCCCCGCGGAACACCATGTGCGTGAAAGAACTGGCGGGGTCGTGGTGGAAGACCCAGCCGCCGGGTTCGTCGGCGGAGGGCTCCAGCCGGTAGGTGAAGGGCCCCTGCCGGTAGGTCCCGGCGCGCAGCGGCAGCGGGTCGTACGGGCCGTCGCCGAGCCCGACGTCGACGAAGTACTCCTCGCCGCCGACGCGCACCGTCAGGGCCAGGTGGTCGCCGCTCGCGCCTCGTCCCTCCGGGGACTGGTGGACGCCTCCGAGGTGGAGTGTGACGTCGTAGCCCAGCGCCCGGAGCAGCGCGGCGAAGCCGCCGTTGAGGTGGAAGCAGTAGCCGCCCTGCCCGGCGGCGAACCGGCGGACGGAGAGCAGCGGGTCGATGCCCGGCGGGCGGCCGAGCTGGATGCCGATGTTCTCGTAGGGCACGCGTTCAAGGTGGGCACGCTGCAGTGCGAACAGCCCGTCGGCGGAAGGGAGTCCGGGGTCGGACACGCCCAGCCTGTCCAGGTGGCGGCGGAGGTCTTCCGGTGTCATGGCGTTCCACCCTAAGCCCGGAGCGATGACCTCCGTCCCCGTGAACTCCCCTTCCGGGCAGGCACGTCGGCAGCGGACCCGGTGACGTCTTCACCGACCTCCTAGGGTGGGCGCATGCGCCACGACGACGACCACGAGCCCGTCTTCGTCCGCAGCGAGTGGGGGACGAACCGCTACGTCTACAACCCGGACAGCCCGGTGGGCATGACGTTCATCGTGCTCTCCCTGGCCCTCGTGGTCCTCTTCTTCTTCCACGTGTCCGACAGCTCCTCGTGGACCGAGGACGAACTGCGCGACGCCGTCCACGAGGCCACGGGCGTCCTGGCGGAGGAGCCGCACCCCTTCCCCTCCCGCCTCGAACCCTCCGAGTGGGTGGCGGACAGGATCGAGGAGGCCGTCCACGAGGCCGGCGGCGTGAACGCCGCCCCCGGTCCCCGCGTCGAGTACGTGGAGGAAGCCGGCCGCTACGAGGTCACCGCCACCGACACGACCGCCGTGTTCTGCCTGCGCGTCGAGTGGTCCCCCTTCATCTCCGAGGAGGACGCCGAACCCGACCCGTACGAGTACGGCGGGGCGCCCGGCGACTCCTTCGACCCGCGCTACACGCTCAGGACCACCGTCGCCGAGGACTACTGCTGATCCCGGCGGGGGGCGTCGGCGGGGAATGCCGGGGGGAACGCCGGCGGAGGCGTCGGCGGGATCGGCGGGGTGCCGGACGGATCAGCCGGTCTTCCAGACCGTCAGGTCCCCGACGACGGCGGGCACGGTGAGCTCCGGGTCGAAGTCCGGTCCGACCGGCTTCAGTTCGACGATCTCCAGCATCGCCAGGTTGCCCTCGCTCGTCCTCGTGCAGACCAGGTCGCCCTCGTCCAGCACCTTGCCGCTGTTGATGTCCCCTCCCTCGACCCACTTGGGGATCGGGTCGGTCACGGCGGCGGCCTCGCACTCCTCGGGGGTCCTGCCCCTGCTCTTCCCCACCGCCTTCAGGAAGGAGACGTGGCCCTCGCGGATGTCCAGCTCCGTCTCGCTCGGCTCGAGGTCGCCCTCCGGGTCCACCGTCCCCTCGTCCATGTCCACGTCGGTGGCGTCCAGGGAGGAGAAGGGCGTGACGGTGGTGATCCGGCGTTTCTCGAAGACGGGCTCGAAACGGGGCTTCCCCGCTTCCCCGTCCGGGGACCCGGACGTCTTCCCCCCGCTCCCCCGGGCGGCGTCCGCCGTCCGGGAGGCCGACGGTCCGGGGGCGGCCCTGCCGTCGGCGTCCCCGTTCCCGTCGGCGACGACCGTCCAGAGGCCTGCGAGCGCGGCGACCACGGCCAGGGCGGCGCCCGCGGCCCACAGCCCGGAGCGGTCGCGCCGGGGCGGAAGCCCGTTCACTCCGTACGGCGGCCCCGGCGCGTACGGCGGCGCGGTGGGCCCGGCGGGTGCGGTAGGGGAAGCCTGCGCGGTGGCCGTCGGGGCACCGTAAGGGCCGCTCGGAGCGGACGCGTACGCGGTGGGCGTGTACGCGGTGGGCGTGTACGCGGCGGGGCCGCCGTACGCGCCGCCGGGCGTCTGGGTGGGCGTGTAGGCGTACGGCGACTGCACGGGCGGGGACGCGGGCTGCCGGGACGGCTCGGGCGGCGGGGCCGGGACCTGGACGGCCCGCGCCCGGCCGCCGATCGCCTCGGTGAGGGGGGCGGGCAGCCAGCCGTCGAAGTCCCGGGCCGCGCGCCCGGACGCCGCCTCGCACAGCTCGGCCAGTTCGCCGGGCGCCGGCCTGTCCTCCGGGGCCGCCGCCAGACAGCGCTCCAGCAGCGACCGCAGCCCGTCGGGGTGGCCGGAGAGGTCCGGCGGACGCTGGGCGGTGTTGGCGATCCGGGCGGCGACGGTGAGGGCGGGCCCGTCCCCGTACGGGTGGCGCCCGGTGGCGGCCACGGCGGCGACCAGACCGAGGGAGAAGACGTCGGAGGCGGGCGTGACGGTCTCGCCGGAGGCGTGCTCCGGCGACATGAACTGCGGGGTCCCCACGAACCCGCCGCTGCGGGTGAGCTGGGTGGTGTCGGCGGCCCGCGCGATGCCGAAGTCGATGATCCAGGGGCCGTCGGTGCCCAGCAGGATGTTGCTGGGCTTGAGGTCGCGGTGCACCACCCCGGCGGTGTGCACCGCCTGGAGCGCCCGCGCCGTGCAGCCGGCGAGCTGGAGCACCGCGGGCAGCGGCAGGGGGCCGTACAGGGTGAGCGCCTCGTCCAGCGGGACGCCCGGCACGTAGGCGGTGGCCAGCCAGGGCTGCTCGCCGGTGGTGTCGTGGTCCAGCACCGGGACGATGTGGTAGCCCCGGACCCGCCGGGCGGCCTGCACCTCGCGCTCGAAGCGGCGCCGGAACTCCTGGTCCCGGGCGTACTCCCGCCTGATCACCTTCAGCGCCACCGGCTGATTGCCGCGGGTGCTGGAGAGGTAGACCGAGCCCATGCCGCCCTCGCCGATCCGCGCGGTCAGCCGGTAGCCCGCGATCTCCCGCGGGTCGTCCGGCCCCAGCGGGCGGAGTGCGGCTTGCTCGGGACCTGCCATCGCGTCCTCCCCCATCGGCCCCATCGGCCCCATCGGCTTCAACGGCCTTGTCCGGACGGGATGTTATCCGTGTCGGCGGACGGCCGCTCAGGGGCCGGGCGGGAGGCCGGGGTGCTCCGGCGGGGGCGTGGGCGCGCCCGGGAGGCGGAGGACCGCCTCGGTGCCGCCGCCCTCGGCCGGGCGGAGGGCGACCTCGCCGCCGCAGCGGCGGACCGTCCGGGCCACGATGGACAGCCCCAGACCGGAGCCGGGAAGGCTGCGGGCGGACGGGGAGCGCCAGAACCGGTCGAAGACGTGGGGCAGTTCGTGCTCGGGGATGCCCGGTCCGTGGTCGCGCACCCGCAGGACGCCGTCGGCGAGGGCCACCTCGACCGTCCCGCCGGGCGGGGAGAACTTCACGGCGTTGTCCAGGAGGTTGACCACCGCCCGTTCCAGGGCGGCCGGTTCGGCGCGCACGTACCAGGGGGCCAGGGCGGTGGTGACGGTGATGCCGGAGCCGCGCAGGCGGGCGCGTTCGGCGGCCCGCTCGGTGGTGTCGTGGAGGGCGACCACCTCGACGGGTCCGCCGGCGCCGGCGTCGGGGCGGGAGAGCTCCTGGAGGTCGCCGATGAGGGCCGCCAGTTCGGCGATCTGGGCCCGCACCGACTCCAGCAGGGCCCGGCGGTCCTCCGGCGGCAGGGCGCGTCCCGTCCGCTCGCTGCGCACCAGCAGGTCGATGTTGGTGCGCAGGGAGGTGAGGGGGGTGCGCAGTTCGTGTCCGGCGTCGGCGATGAGCTGCTGCTGGAGGTCGCGGGAGGTGGCCAGGGCGGCGGTCATGGCGTTGAAGGAGCGCGACAGGCGGGCGATCTCGTCGTCGCCCTCGACGGGGATGCGGACGGCCAGGTCCTCGGTGCGGGCGACGTGCTCCACCGCCTCGGTGAGGCGGTCCACCGGCCGCAGGCCCGCGCGGGCGAGTCCGACGCCGGCGCCGGCCGCGCCGAGCACGCCGGCGGCGGCGACCAGGCCGAGGACGAGGCCGAGGGTGTCCAGGGAGTCGTCGACCTCGCCCAGCGGACGGGCCACGGTGACGGCGACGCTCGTGCCCGCCAGCGGGGTCGTCAGCACCCGGTACTCGGCGCCGCCCGCGGTGACGGTGTGGAGGGCCTCCGGGCGTTCGCCGCGGGCCACCGCCACGTCGGACGGGGAGACCGGCAGCGGCTGCTCGCCGAAGAGCATGCAGCTCGTGCCGTTGCCGTCCACGAGCTGCACCGTGGAGTCGAAGACGTTGGGCTGGGACCGCCGCTCCTCCTCCGGCACCGCCCTGCACTGCCCCCCGGCCCGTACGAAGTCCAGGGCCAGCCGGTCGACCCGGACGCGGCGCAGGGCGTCGTCGAGGGAGTCGACGAGCTGGGCGCGGGTCAGGAGCCAGGCGGACGCGGCGCACACCGCCACCGCGACCGCGACCGCCGCCGCCACCAGCAGGGCCAGGCGCGACCGCAGCGGCAGGGCGTTGAACCAGCGGCTCACCGGGCGGCGCCCCCCGGGCCCTCGCGCAGCACGTAGCCGACTCCGCGCACGGTGTGGAGCAGGCGCGGCTCGCCGCCCGCCTCGGTCTTGCGGCGCAGGTACATCACGTACACGTCCAGGGAGTTGGAGGAGGGCTCGAAGTCGAAGCCCCAGACGGTCTCGAGGATCTGCTCGCGGGTGAGGACCTGGCGCGGGTGCGCCATGAACATCTCCAGCAGCGTGAACTCGGTGCGGGTCAGCTCCACCGGGCGTGTGCCGCGGACCACCTCGCGCGTGGTGAGGTCCATCCGCAGGTCGGCGAAGGCCAGCACCTCGGTGTCCTCCGCGCCCGCCTGCTCCCGCGCGTAGGAGCTGCGGCGCAGGAGGGCGCGGACGCGGGCCAGCAGCTCGTCCAGCTCGAACGGTTTGACCAGGTAGTCGTCGGCGCCCGCGTCCAGGCCGGTGACGCGGTCGCCGACGGTGTCCCGCGCGGTGAGCATCAGGATGGGCACGGTGGCGCCGGCCGCGCGCAGCCGCCGGGCGGCGGTCAGCCCGTCCATGCGCGGCATCAGCACGTCCAGGACCACCAGGTCGGGCCGGTACGCCTCGACCTGCCGCAGGGCCTCCAGACCGTCGGCGGCGAGCCCGGTCTCGTATCCCTCGAAGGCCAGGCTGCGGCGCAGGGCCTCCCGTACGGCCGGCTCGTCGTCGACGATCAGCACGCGCGCGGGCGCGGGGGCGGGGGATGTGGAGGTCATGGACGCGAGTGTCGCATCACCGCTCGCCGCCGGCGCGGAGGTCGTCGAGGACCTCCTTCACGTCGTTGACCGGGACCGCGAAGCCCAGGCCGGCGCTGCCCGCCTCGGCGGAGGAGGAACCGCTGCTGTAGATGGCGGAGTTGATGCCGATCACCTTGCCGTCCAGGGTGACCAGCGGGCCGCCGGAGTTGCCGGGGTTGAGGGAGGCGTCGGTCTGGATGGCCTTGTAGGTGGTGGTGTCCCGGCCGACCTCGCCGTTGTACCGGCCGCCGCCGAACTCGAACGGCCAGGAGCCGTCGTCGCGCGGCCCGCCGCTCTCCCCCTCCTCCCGCTCCACGGTGACCTCGCGGTCCTTGGCGGAGACGATGCCGCTGGTGACCGTGCCGGACAGGCCGCGGGGCGAGCCGAACGCCACGACCCGGTCGCCGATGGCGACCGCGTCGGAGTCGCCGAGTTCCGCGGGAGTGAGTCCGTCGACGCCGTCGACCTCGATCAGCGCCATGTCGAGGCCGGGTTCGGTGCCGGTGATCTCGGCCCGGGCGCTGCTGCCGTCGCCGAAGACGACCTCGATCCGGTCGGCGCCGGAGACGACGTGGTTGTTGGTGAGGATCTCGCCGTCCTCGGAGATCACCACGCCGGAGCCGGTGGCGGATCCGGAGGAGGAGGTGGCGCTGATCTCCACGACGCTGGGGCCGACGGCCCTGACCACGTCCGAGACGCCGGCCTCGGAGGAGGCGTTCGTCCCCTGGATCACGGAGACGCCGGGGGAGGCGGAGGCGTCGTCGAACGCCGTGCCCACCAGGGCGGCCGATCCGCCGCCGACGGCCGCCGCCACGACCGCCACGGCCGTCAGCAGCCCGGCCGGGCGGCGGGCCCGGCGCCGGGTGCGTGCCGGGGGCGCCGGGGCGGGCGGGGGCGCGGGCGGGGCGAACGGGGGCTCGTGCCCCGCCGGGTCGTACGCCGGGCGGGGCGGATACGCGGGGTTCGTCTCGTGGTCGCTCATACCGACGACTGTGCGCGCCCGGTATGAGAGTTCCATGAGAACCGGCTGAGACCCGGGGAAGAGTCCGGGCGGCCCCGGGCGGGGCGGGTGTCAGCCGCCGCAGCCGCAGGAGCGGCGCACCACCAGGCCCGCGGGGAACTGGCGGACGCGCTCGCGCCGGGAGCCCGCGGCCCGCAGTCCGTCGTCCAGCACCAGGTCGACCGCCGCCCGGGCCATCGCCTCGCGGTCCGAGCCCACCGTGGTGAGCGGCGGGTCGGTCAGCGCCGCCTCCTTGACGTCGTCGAAGCCGGCCACCGCCAGTTCGCCGGGCACGTCGATGCCCAGTTCGCGGGCGGCGCGCAGCACGCCGATGGCCTGGTCGTCGGTGGCGCACACCAGCGCGGACGGACGGTCGGGGGCGGCGAGCAGGCCGAGTGCGACGCGGTAGGTGTCGTAGCGGTTGTAGGGGGCCTGGAAGAGCCGGCCCTCGGTGGAGCGGCCCGCCTCCTTCATCGCGCGCCGCCAGCCCTCCACGTGGTCGGTGACCGGGTCGCCGTAGGCGGGGGTGGACTCCACGCCGCCCAGGCAGGCCACGTACTCGTGTCCGTGCTCCAGCAGGTGGCGGGTGACCATCTGGGCGCCGCCGACGTCGTCGAGGACGACGGCCACGTCGTCGATCGCCTCGGGCCGCCGGTGGAGCAGCACCACGCGGGCGTCCCACGCCTCGATCTCGGCGGCGGCGCGCTCGCTGGGGCCCTGGCTGATGAGGATCAGGCCCGAGACGCGCATGCCGAGGAAGGCGCGCAGGTAGTGCACCTCGCGTTCGTCGAGGTAGTCGGAGTTGCCGACGAGGACCATCTTCCCGCGGTCGGCGGCGGCCTGTTCGACCGCGTGCGCCATCTCCGCGAAGAACGGCTGCCGGGCGTCCGGGACGATCAGCCCTATGAGGTCGGTGCGCCGTGAGGCCATCGCCTGGGCGACCCGGTCCGGCCGGTATCCCAGCTCCTTGATCGCCGCGAGGACGCGCTCGCGGGTGGCCGGTGCGACCGGCCGCGGACCGTTGTTGATCACATAGCTGACGACAGCGGTCGACGTACCCGCCAGTCTCGCCACATCGTCCCGCGTCACCTTCGCCACAGCGGGCAGTCTACGCGCGGTGCGTCAGTTTCCCCCCTGTCCCGTCGAGGCCGCGGAGGCCGCCCGTCCCCTTCCCGCCGCGCCGCCGGATACCGCGTCCTGGGCCATTCTCTCGGCGGCGTCGGTGACGGCCCTGGCCTCCTCCTTGGCCTTCCGCTCCTCCGCGGTGGGCTCCTTCTTCTCCTGGAGGACGAAGCGGTAGCCGACGTTCCGGACGGTTCCGATCAGCGACTCGTGCTCGGGACCGAGCTTCGCCCGCAGGCGCCGGACGTGGACGTCGACCGTGCGCGTGCCGCCGAAGTAGTCGTAGCCCCACACCTCCTGGAGGAGCTGGGCGCGGGTGAACACCCGGCCGGGGTGCTGCGCCAGGTACTTCAGCAGCTCGAACTCCTTGAAGGTCAGGTCCAGGACCCGGCCCTTGAGCTTGGCGCTGTAGGTGGCCTCGTCCACCGACAGGTCGCCGGTGCGGATCTCCATGGGGCTGTCGTCGCCGGCGATCTGCCGGCGTCCCAGGGCCAGGCGCAGCCGGGCCTCGACCTCGGCCGGTCCGGCGGTGTCCAGCAGGACGTCGTCGACGCCCCACTCGGCGGTGACGGCCGCGAGTCCGCCCTCGGTGACGATCAGGAGCAGGGGGCAGCCCGGCCCGGTGGAGTGCAGGAGCTGGCACAGGGAGCGCACCTGCGGCAGGTCGCGGCGGCCGTCGACGAGGACGACGTCGGCGCCGGGGGCGTCCACGAGCGCCGGCCCCTCGGCCGGGGCCACCCGGACGTTGTGCAGCAGCAGGCCGAGGGCGGGCAGGACTTCGGTCGACGGCTGGAGGGCGTTGGTCAGCAGAAGTAGCGAGCTCATGACGTCGAGTTCCTTCCCCGGCCCCGTGAGGGGCGTGTGGCGGCACTGCTTCGTACGGCACTCCGAAAAGCACAAAAGGACCCGGGGGCGGCACTGCCCGGATCCTCTCGTGGTCGAGAATATCCCACATGGACGACGGAGCAGAGG
This sequence comes from Streptomyces glaucosporus, assembly GCF_039533345.1. Taxonomy (NCBI): domain Bacteria; kingdom Bacillati; phylum Actinomycetota; class Actinomycetes; order Kitasatosporales; family Streptomycetaceae; genus Streptomyces; species Streptomyces glaucosporus. The sequence continues at coordinate 382,829 of NZ_BAAATJ010000002.1, forward strand.
GGCCGGAAGAGCTTTTCCGTGGCGGCGCGGTCACCGAGGGCGACGGGCGCACGGTGGCGAGGACGGTTCCGCGGGCCCCTCTGCGGAGGTTCCTGAGGACGGACGACGGGGTGGGCGTCGACGCCCTGTACCAGCCCCGCGACGGCTCCGCGCAGGGCCTGGGCACGGACTCGGAGGGCCCGGTTCCGGGCGGGCTCGCGATCGTCGTCGCGCACGGGTTCACCGGCTCGCTGGAGCGTCCCGCGGTGCGGCGGACGGCGCGGGCGTTCTCCCGGTACGCGGGCGTGGTCACCTTCTCCTTCCGCGGTCACGGCCGCTCCGGAGGGCGTTCCACGGTCGGCGACAAGGAGGTGCTGGACCTCGCGGCGGCGGTGCGCTGGGCCCGTTCGCTGGGGCACTCGGCGGTGGCGACGGTGGGCTTCTCGATGGGCGGCTCGGTGGTGCTGCGGCACGCGGCCCTGTACCGGCCGGGAACCGGGGCGGACGGCCGGACGGAGGCCGGGGCGGACGGCCGGGCGGAAGGCGTCCGTCCGGCGGGCGCCGCGGGCGGGACGGCGCACGGGGGGCGTACGGGCGCACACGCCGACGCCGTCGTGGCCGTGAGCGCTCCGGCCCGCTGGTACTACCGCGGCACCGCGGCCATGCGCCGGGTCCACTGGGTGATACAGCGTCCCCTCGGGCGGCTGGTCTCCCGCTACGGGCTGCGCACCCGCGTCCACCACCGGGACTGGGACCCGGTGCCGCTGTCCCCGGTGGAGGCGGCGCCGCTGATCGCCCCGACCCCGCTGCTGGTCGTGCACGGCGACCGGGACGCCTACTTCCCGCTGGACCACCCCCGGTCGCTGGCGGACGCGGCCGACCCGGCGACCGCGGAACTGTGGCTGGAGCACGGCTTCGGACACGCCGAGAACGCCGCGTCCCCGGAGCTCCTGGACCGGATCGCCTCCTGGGCGGCGGCACGGGCCGGCCGGGCGGCACGCCATCATGGTGGCGGCACGACGGACGGCTGAGAGGGAACCCACCATGCCGAGCGGCACGATCCGCTACTGGGCCGCGGCCAAGGCCGCCGCCGGGACCACCGAGGAACGGTACGACGCCCATACGCTCGCCGAGGCTCTCGACGCGGCGCGCGACAGGCACGCCGCCCGGCCGGAGTTCGGCCGGGTGCTGGCGCGCTGCTCGTTCCTGGTGGACGGCGAGCCGGTCGGCAGGCGTGACCACACCATCGTCCGGCTGACCGAGGGCGGCACCGTCGAGGTGCTCCCTCCCTTCGCGGGAGGCTCCCGATGAGCGACCAGCAGTATCCCCACCAGTACCCCCAGGGGTATCCGCAGCACCCCCTGCCGCCCCAGCAGTCGTACGACGCGTACGGCTCCCACGACCACGGCGCGTACGACCCGTACGGCGGCCGGCCCGCCCCGGGGCAGGTCCCCGGCGGCTCCGACGGCCACCGCGTTCCCCACGGCCCCTCCGCCTCCCAGGGCGTCCCCCAGGACGTCCGCCGGGGCGCCGCCTCCCTGCCTCCGCAGTACCCCGGCCCCGGGCCCCTGCCGCCGGAGCCGAGCGGTCCGGCCGTCGGGGCCGCCGCGACGGCGGCGGCCACCGCGCCGGCCCCGGCGGCAGGGGCCCCCTCCCCCGCCGCGCACCGCACCGGCGACCCGATCATCGCGCCGGGCCTGCTGCCCGCCGCCCTCACCGCCGTCCTCGCCGTGCTGCTCGCGGCCGGCGCCCAGTTCCCGCGCCCGGTGACGACCGTGGCCGTGGTACTGCTCCAGGCCGTCACCGCGGCGGGCTGGTACCGGCTCAACGGGATGTGGCCGGCGCGGCAGGGCATCGCGCTGGCGTTCCTCGGCGGCGTCACCGCCGACATCGCGCTGCTGACGGCCGGCGCCGAGCACGCCCCCGCGGCCCTCGTCGGCACGCTCGGCGTCTGGACCGTCCTGGTCCTCACCCTCCAGCTGCGCAACCACAGCTCCCCCGACGAGCGGCTGTACGCCCTGACCGCCGGGGTGGCCTCCACCGCGCTCGCCGTGCTCGCCGCCGGGCACCTGGCCGCCGAGCCCGACGCGGTGACGGCCGGGGCCCTCGCCGTGGCCGCCGCGACGCTCGCCCGGGCGCTTCCGCTGCCGGGTCCGGTCTCCCTCTGCGCCGCGCTGCTGGCCGGTGCGGGCGCGGGCATCGGGGCCGGGGAGTTCACCTCCCTGGGCGCCCCGGGGGCGGTGCTGGGGCTGGCCGCCGGGGTGTGCGCGCTGATCGGCCTGCGGGTGGCCAGCTACGACTTCCCCTCCCGCTTCGTCCACATGACGGCGGGCGTGGCCCTGCCGCTGACGGCCGCCGTTCCGGCGGTGTACCTGCTGGGCAGGGCACTGGCCTAGACCTGTTCCGGCCCCCGCGCGCTAGGCTCGCCGGAACTCGACCGGCTTCCGTCAGCGTCTGTCATTTACCGATCATTCCGATCGGTCTGATCGACCCGGCCACCCTGGGGGGACCACCACGATGCGCGCACTACGGACACTCCTGATCCTTCTGGTCCTCCTGGGGGGCCTGTTCGTCGGCGCCGACCGGCTCGCGGTCGGCCTCGCCGAGGACGAGGCCGCCGCGAAGATCAAGAGTGCCAAGGGGCTGGACGAGCAGCCCTCCGTGGAGATCCACGGCTTCCCGTTCCTCACCCAGGTGCTGGGCAAGGAGCTGGACTCGGTCGACGCCACGCTGAACGGTCTGACCGTCCAGGTGGGCGGCCGGGACGTCGAGGTCAGCGAGGTGGACGTCGAGCTGGAGGGCGTACGGCTGGGGAGCGGGTTCTCCTCCGCCGTCGCCGACCGGGCCACCGGCAGCGCCCGGATCAGCTACGCGGACCTGACCGCGGCCGGGGCGAAGGGCGCCACCGTCGAGTACGCCGGCCCGGAGCGGGCGGCGAAGAACCAGGTGAAGGTCGACGTGGACATCGCCATCGCGCAGCTCACCGTCCACAGCACGGTGAGCGTCCGGAACGGGACCACCGTCGCGCTCCACGCCGAGGACCTCCCCGAGATCCCCGTGGCGGAGGACGTCGCCCGGGGGCAGATAGACCGGGAGCTGGAGATCACGGGCCTCCCCGCGGGGCTGGAGCTGGAGAAGGTCGAGGTCGACGAGAAGGGCGTCGTGCTGCGCCTGGCGGGTACGGGCGTCGAACTGATCGGGTGACCGGTCCGGCCGGGCGGCACGCGGCCGGCCCCCGATTCCCGGCCGTCCGGCAGGCGAGACGGGCCCGTCCACGCCTCGAAGCGCCTCCGAAGGCGTCCCGGCGCGCACCAGGGGCCGCGTCGGGGGCCTTTGGCCACCGTCTCAGCGTACGGACCGTGTCGTCTTGCGATGCGGAACGACGGTGACACGCCGGGCCCTCCCTCCCTACGATCGGACCCATGATGCGACAGGCGGATCTCACCAAGCGACGGACAGTCGACCTGTGCCGCGTCGCCGCCATGCTCTGTCGCGCCGTCCTCTGACGGCTGACCCGGTGCCTCCGAAGCCCTGACCGCAGCCGCGCACCGTTCCGCTGTTCCGCTCCGCGACGTACAGCGCCGTGCGTGCCCGCCGGCGCCCGGCGACGCCGCGCGCACATCCACCGCACACCCTGAACCGCCCTCCGGAGGAGAGACATGAGCCGCAGTGACGTCCTGGTGGACGCCGACTGGGTCGAGGCCCACATCGACGACCCCAAGGTGGTCATCGTCGAGGTCGACGAGGACACCACGGCCTACGAGAAGAACCACATCAGGAACGCCGTCCGGATCGACTGGAAGAACGAGCTCCAGGACCCGGTGCGCCGCGACTTCGTCGACCGTGCCGGCTTCGAGAAGCTGCTGTCGGAGAAGGGCATCGCCAACGACGACACCGTCGTCCTCTACGGCGGCAACAACAACTGGTTCGCGGCCTACGCCTACTGGTACTTCAAGCTCTACGGCCACCAGGACGTGAAGCTCCTCGACGGCGGCCGCAAGAAGTGGGAGCTGGACGCCCGCGAGCTGGTCACCGAGGTCCCGTCCCGCCCGAAGACCGAGTACAAGGCCAAGGAGCAGGACACCTCCATCCGCGCCTTCCGCGACGAGGTCCTCGACGCGATCGGCAAGAAGAACCTGGTGGACGTCCGCTCCCCCGACGAGTTCAGCGGCAAGCTGCTCGCCCCGGCCCACCTCCCGCAGGAGCAGTCGCAGCGCCCCGGCCACATCCCGACCTCCCGCAACATCCCCTGGTCGAAGAACGCCAACGACGACGGCACCTTCAAGTCGGACGAGGAGCTGAAGGCCCTCTACGAGGAGTCGGGCGTCGACTTCTCCAAGGACACCATCGCCCTGTGCCGCATCGGCGAGCGCTCCTCGCTCACCTGGTTCGTGCTCCGCGAGCTGCTGGGCCAGGAGAACGTCAAGAACTACGACGGCTCCTGGACCGAGTACGGCTCGCTGGTGGGCGTGCCGATCGAGCTCGGCCCCGGCGACAACTGAGCCGGCCCTCCCGTCCCACTCCTCCACTTCCCGTCAGAGAAGGAAGAGCACCCAGACATGTGCGGAGCCCAGGCAGGCGGCCCTGACGCCTCCACCATCAGGCCCGGCGAGACGACGATCCAGGGCCAGGTGACCCGCGACGGCGAGCCCGTCACCGGGTACGTCCGTCTGCTGGACAGCAACGGCGAGTTCACCGCGGAGGTCCCGACCTCCGCCACCGGCCAGTTCCGCTTCTACGCGGCCGAGGGCACCTGGACCGTGCGCGCCCTGGTGCCCGGCGGCAAGGCGGACCGCACCGTCGTCGCCCAGAAGGGCGGTCTGACGGAGGTCGCCATCGCCTTGTGACGCGGTACGGCGGCGGCCCGCCGGAACGGGCCGCCGCCGCGGACGTGCGGAGGCCGCGCCCCCGAGGGTTGGACACCGTCGGGCGCGGCCTCCGCGCTTGTCCGCCGTACCCGTCCGCCGGGCCTGCCCGTGCCGCCGTCCCGCCGTGCGGGAGCGGTCAGTAGACGAGCGCCTGCACGCCCTCGCCCATGGCCTCGCTGACGAAGACCTGCGCCCCGGCGATGCGCACCCCCTCGATCACGTCCTTCTCCCCGATGCCGCGCCGGGCCGCGCACTGGGTGCACAGGGTGATCCGCCCGCCCGCCAGGATGCCCTCCAGCAGCTCCGGCAGCGGCGCGGAGTGCGGCAGCTCGAACTCCGCCGCCCGGCCGGGCAGCGCGAACCACGCCGACTCCCCGGTCAGCCAGAGCGAGACCTCCACCCCGCTGGCCACGGCCACCGCGGCCACCGTGAAGGCCTGCGAGCACCGCTCGGGCGCGTCCGCCCCGGCCGTCACCTTGATCACGAGCTTCTTCGAATCGGCTGCCATGCCGACCACGGTAGTCCGGCCGCAATCCGATCGTGATCGGCGGGGGCACAACCTTCCGGTCTCCTGACTTGTCAGCGAACAGACAAGAAGTGTGAGGAGATCACCATGTCCGCCTTCCCGCCTCCCCCGGCGGAGTCCTCCGGGCCCCCGCCCCCACCGCGGGACCTCCCGCAGGGCCCATCGCAGGACGGGCCGCAGGACGGACCCGGCGCCCCGGCGCGCCGCCGCGGCCGTACCGCCCCGCTGATCGCCTGCGCGGCGCTGCTCGGCACCGTCGCCGGCACCGCCGTCGGCTACACCGTGCAGGCCGACCGCGCCCCCACCCCGCTGCCCCCGCTGTCCCAGGCCGAACTGTCGTACCCGGACAAGCCGCTGCCGAAGGGGAAGGAGCCCGAACCGCTCACCGCCGGGCAGGACCGGCGAGTGCGGACGGACGGCGACCTGCGCGAGCTGCTCGTGAAGAGGCCCAGGGGCGCGCGGGAGCCGGACCTGGCCCTCGACGACGGCTGGCTCTCCCCGTCCGCCTACGCCTCGAAGTTCGAGCACCCCGACCACATGTTCACCACCCTGGTCCAGGGGCAGGGGCTGCGCCGCGTCGCGTCCGTCTCCTGGGAGGAGGGCCGGTACCGGGAGGTGCGCATCGACCTCGTCCAGTTCCGGGAGGACCGCGAGCGCTCCGCCGCCGGCTTCGTGGCGGAGCAGCAGGCGTACATGTCCGGGGCCGACCACGCGGGCAACGGCGGCAAGCCCCTGAAGGGGTCGGGCAACGGCCGGTACTACGTCTACGACGAGCCCCGGCGCAAACCGGGCTACCTGCCCATGTACCAGGTCCGGGCCATCGCCCAGCGCGGGGACGTGGCGATGGACATCCACGTCTACGACAGCGAACCGATCAGCGAGCGGTACATCAGCTCCCTCGCCGAGCGCCAACTGGAGCGGCTGTGAACGAACCGGAGAACAGCACCGGTCACGGCACCGGGCACGGAACCGCCGCCGGACCCCACGGCGAGCCGCGTCCCGGAACGGCCCGGCCCCGCCGCGCCCTCCTCCCGGCCCTGGCCGCCCTGCTGGTCCTCGGAGCGGTGGGCGGCGGCCTGGCCTACACCAAGACGACCGCGGACAACGCCGACCGCTCCTCCCCCACCAGGATCTGGAAGAAGCCGGCGAAGACGCCCTCGGACGACGATCCCGCCCCGGACCCCGGGCGCGGCCGCTCCGACAGCGCGCTGCGGAAGAAGCTGCTCCCGGTGCCCGAGGGCTTCTCCCTGGGCCCGGACATCGCGGAGTTCGGCAACGACGCCGAGCTGAGCGGCCGGCAGGCCCAGGCCCTGATGGAGGAGAGCGTCCGGGGGCTGCCCGCCGAGCAGCGGCGGGAGCACCGCGCGCAGGTCGGGAAGCTGCGCCTCCAGGGCGTGGTGATGCGCTCGTACGTCCCGGACACCGGCGACTTCGCCGCCGAGATCCAGATCGCCCGGATGGCGAACGAGAAGGCCGTCCGGGACCTGAGCGGATTCCGGTCCGAACTGCTGGAGGCGCTGTCGGTGTTCCGCGACGGGCCGAGGATCAAGGGGCACGGGAACGCCCGGTGCTTCCTGCCGCCCGAGGACGGCGAGTCCGAGCTGGAGTCGATGTTCTGCACGGCCCACCAGGACGGGCTGCTGGTCTCCTTCTCCGCGGACGGCGTCAAGCCCTTCCCGGAGAAGGCCGCCGCGGCGCTGCTGAAGGACCAGCTCGACCACCTGGAATCCCCGGGGGAGTACATATGACCGAGTCCGTGACCGACGAGCCGGGGCGGACCCGGGACGACTCCGCCCCGCGGACCCCGGAGACCCGGGCGACGCCGCAGGCCCCGGAGGCGCCGCAGGCACCGGAACACCCGGCGCCTCCGGAGGTCCCGGCACCTGCGGCGCCTCCGGCGGAGACCGCCGAGGCGGGGACGGCCGCGGCCCCCGCACCGCTCCGGGCGCCGCGCCGCCCCTCCTCCCCCCTCCTGCGGGCCGCCGGGAGGTGGACGGCCGCCGTGGCCGCCTTCGGCGTGTTCTGCGCGGGCACCGCGTACGGCATCACCCGGCTGGAGCGCCACGAGGTGCCGGGCCTGGCCACCGAGAGCGACGGGCGCTGGAAGTACCCGGAACTCTCCCTTCCCGCCCTCCCCTCGGGCTCCCCGCGCCCGTTCGCACCGGGCAACCGGGCCCAGGTCCACCACGCCGACCTGCGGGACCTGCTGATCCCGGCCCCGGAGGGCGCCGAGGAGGACAAGGGGCTGCCCGCGCTGAAGGGCGGCTGGGTCCCGGTCGAGGACTACACCGGGCTCTACGGCGAGGAGGACGGCGAGAAGCTTCGGCAGCGGCTGGTGGACGACGCCGTGCGGCACATCGCCGCCCGCGGCTGGACGATGCCGGACGGCACCCGCACCAGCGTCCACCTGCTGCGGTTCAACACCGGCGCCGTCGCCGACGACTTCCACGTCCAGAACCTGCACCAGGGGATCGTCCCCGGAACGCCGCTCGTCGAGGCCCCGGAGTCGGAACTCGACGCGGACTGGCCGAGCGACGCCCGCCCGGAGAACGTCTTCGTGTACGCCTACGACGAGAAGAAGCCGCGCGGCGACACCCACACCCGCCACGCCTACCTGCTGGCCGGGGACACCGTCGCCCTGGTCGTCCAGTCCCGGAAGGGCACGGCCCCGGCGGTGCCGTTCCGGCAGACGGTGATCCTCCAGGCCCAGCTCCTGGGCTGAGCCCCCGCCACCGGCCGGGGTCCCGCGGCGGGGCGGCGCACCTCACAGCACCGCCCCGCCGCGGGACGACTAGACTCGTCGGCGGGCCGCCCACCGGCCCGTTCGTCCGTGCGAAGCGAGGAGCGCTCCCGTGCTTGAGGCATTCTTCACCGCCCTGCTGGTCCTGGTCTGCGTCGGCGTCCTGGCGTTCATGGGGCTGACCGTGAAGAAGCTGTACCAGGGCCAGCGCTGATCCGTCCCGCAGACCGCCCTCCCGTCCGTCACGCCCTCGACAGATCGTCTGAGCACCCCATGATCGAGATCCCGTCCGACCTCCACCCGGACCTCGTGCCCCTCGCGTTCCTCCTCGGCAACTGGACGGGCGCCGGCGTCGCCGACTTCCCCGGACGCGAGCAGTGCAACTTCGGGCAGGAGGTCACCTTCAGCCACGACGGCCGGAACTTCCTGGAGTACGTCTCCCACAGCTGGGAGCTGGACTCCAAGGGCGAGAAGGTCCGCCCGCTGGAGACCGAGACCGGCTACTGGCGGATCGACAAGGACCGCAAGGTCGAGGTCGTCATGATCCGCGACCGCGGCATCGCCGAGGTCTGGTACGGCGAGATGGCCGAGAAGAAGCCCCAGATCGACCTGGCCACGGACGCCGTCGCCCGGCTCGCCTCCGCCGGGGAGTACTCCGGCGGCAAGCGCCTGTACGGCTACGTCAAGGGCGACCTGATGTGGGTGGGCGAGCTCGCCACCCCCACCACTCCGCTGCGCCCGTACATGTCGGCCCACCTGAAGAAGGTCGTCGACCCCAGCGAGTGGGCGAAGGACCTGAAGGACCTCCCGGACGACGGGATCGCCTTCTTCAAGTGACCCCGGACGGCGGGCCGCTCCGGCGCGTCCCGTCACCGGCCCCTCCCCGGCGGCGTCCTCCTACACTGGCCGTGTGGTGAGCACCGACTGGCAGAGCGACCTACGCAGACGCGGATACCGGCTGACGCCGCAGCGCCAGCTCGTGCTGGAGGCCGTGGACAAGCTGGAGCACTCCACTCCGGAGGACATCCTCGCCGAGGTGCGGCGCACGGCGGGGAGCGTGAACATCTCCACCGTCTACCGCACGCTGGAGCTGCTGGAGGAGCTGGGGCTGGTCAGCCACGCCCATCTGGGCCACGGCGCTCCCACCTACCACCTGGCCGACCGGCACGACCACATGCACCTGGTGTGCCGGGACTGCACGAAGGTGATCGAGGCCGACATGTCGCTGGCCGCCGACTTCACCGACCGGCTGCGGGAGAAGTTCGGGTTCGACACCGACATGAAGCACTTCGCGATCTTCGGCCGGTGCCAGAGCTGCGCGGCCGAGCGCTCCGGCGGAGACGGCGGGAACGCCGGGAGCGGCCGGAACGGCGGGCACGCCGCCGACGAGGAGGGCTCCGGCGGCACGGGCGGGAGCGCGGCCGGCACGGAGCCGTAGGCTGGTCGCATGTCGTACAAGAGCCCTCTGCTGTCGCTCCCCGGTGCCGTCCCCGCCGAAGGGCCGGACGAAGGCGTCGCCGCCCACTACGGCGACCTCTTCCGCGAGCAGCGCACGCTCGCGGACGGCGGCGGACTGGTGGACCTCTCGCACCGCGGCGTGGTCACCGTCTCCGGCGAGGACCGGCTGAGCTGGCTCCACCTGCTGCTCACCCAGCACGTGAGCGAACTGGAGCCCGGCCGCGCCACGGAGGCGCTGATCCTCTCCCCGAACGGCCACGTCGAGCACGCGCTCTACCTCGTCGACGACGGCTCCACCGTCTGGATCCACACCGAGCCGGGCGCCCAGGACGCGCTGATCTCGTACCTGGAGAGCATGAAGTTCTTCTACCGGGTCGAGGTGAGGGACGCGACGGCCGAGTACGCCGTGGTCCACCTCCCGGCGGGCTCCATCGCCGAGGTCCCGGAGGGCACCGTCGTCCGTGAGACGCCCTACGGGCGGGACGTGTTCCTGCCGCGCGGCGAGCTGGAGTCCTTCGCCGCCGCCCACGGCCCGGTGATCGGCGCGCTGGCCCTGGAGGCGCTGCGCGTGGAGGCCCACCGCCCGCGGCTGGGCCTGGAGACCGACCACCGGACGATCCCCCACGAGGTGGGCTGGATCGGCACGGCCGTCCACCTGAACAAGGGCTGCTACCGCGGTCAGGAGACGGTGGCGCGCGTCCACAACCTGGGGAAGCCGCCGCGCCGGCTGGTCTTCCTCCACCTGGACGGCAGCGAGGTGCACCTGCCCGGCCACGGCACGCCCGTCCGGCTGGCCGCGGACGGCCCCGAGGGACGGCAGCTCGGCTTCGTCACCACCTCCGCCCGCCACCACGAACTGGGCCCGATCGCCCTGGCCCTGGTGAAGCGGAACGTCCCGGTGGACGCGCCCCTGCTGGCGGGCGACACGGCGGCGGCCCAGGAGGTCGTCGTCGAGCCGTAGGCGCCGGGCCGCGGGGCCGCCGCCGCGAACGCGCCGTCCCCGCCCGGGAGTTCACGGGCGGCGGGTTCCGCGGCGGGCCGGGCGGCCTCACACCTCCAGCAGCACCGTGAACGGGCCGTCGTTGGTGAGCGAGACCTCCATCTTCGCCCCGAACCGGCCCGTCTCCACATGTGCGCCCAGCGCCCGCAGCCGGGCGCACACCTCGTCCACCAGGGGCTCGGCGACCGGGCCGGGCGCGGCGGCGTTCCAGGTGGGACGGCGGCCCTTGCGGGCGTCCCCGTAGAGGGTGAACTGGCTGACGACCAGCAGCGGCGCACCGGTGTCCGAGCAGGACTTCTCGCCCTCCAGGACCCGCAGGCTCCACAGTTTGCGCGCGAGCCTGTCGGCCTTCTCCGGGGTGTCGTCGTGGGTGACGCCGACCAGGACGCACAGGCCCTCGCCCACGATCTCGCCGACGGTCTCCCCGTCCACGGTGACCTTCGCCCCGTTCGCCCTCTGCACCACAGCACGCATGCGGACCATCATGCCCTGCCCCGCCGGACGGGTGGCCCCCGCTGCACGGAGGGTGCCCGCAGTGGCACGATGCGTACAGCGCGGTGCGCACGGTGGCCGATGCGGCGCATCCGTGACGGACCGTGGCGTTCCACCGCAAGCCACGGCACAGAGGGGATGAGGGGCACACGAACATGAGCGCTGCCGGAACCGGGCGGACGCCCGGAACCGTTCCCACCGCCCGTACGGCACAGCCCTCCGGGACGGACACACCCGAGACGCGGGACGCACCCCCCGCGCCTCCCGCACAGCCCGTACCGCCCGCACGGTCCGGGCAGGCCGGGCAGGCCGGGCAGCCGTCCCCGTACGGCGCGCTCCCGGCGGTCCTGCGCGACACCGAGCCGCCGGAGCTGACCGGCCTGCGGCTGCCCCAGCTGCGCGAACTGCGCCGCCAGGCGCAGCAGGAGGAGGCGGACCTCAGCTATGTGCGGCGGCTGCTCCAGGGCCGGATCGACATCCTCCGCGCCGAACTGGCCCGCCGCAGCGCCGCGGACGTCCCCATCGTCGACCGGCTCGCGGAGATCCTCGCCGACGGCCCCGCCCCCGGAGGAGGACCCTCCCGGTCCGCCCGCCATGTGACGCTTCGCACACCGCGCAGCGAGGAGTACCGGAGGCTCGCCGAGGGGATGCTCGCCGAGGTCGAGCTCTCCGACCTCACCGCCCGCACCGACGCCGAACTGCACGCCGCCATGGCGCGGTTGGGCCAGTACGAGCACCAGATCTCCCGGCGCCGCAGGGCCCTCCAGGAGACGGCGAACGGATGCAGCACGGAGATCGCCCGCAGGTACCGTGAAGGCGAAGCACGCGTGGACGACCTGCTCCCCTGACCCCGGGCGGCGGTCGTCCCCCCTACACCCAGGGAAGGCCGCCTCCATGACCACCCTCATGTCCGCCGCCTCGTCCGGCACGTCCGCCGACGCCGCGCCCCCGGTCCTCGCCGAGGTCGTCCGCTCCGGTTTCACCGAGGGCCGGCACCGCGGCTCGCTGGTGGTGCTCGGCCGGGACGGCGGTGTGGAGTGGTCGCTGGGCGACGTGTCCGGGCCGGTCTTCCCCCGTTCCTGCAACAAGCCGATGCAGGCCGCGGCCGTGCTCCGCGCCGGGCTGGAGCTGTCGGGCGAGCGTCTGGCGCTGGCGGCGGCCAGCCACTCCGGCGAAACGTTCCACCAGGAGCTGGTGAGGACGATGCTCGCCGAGTACGGCCTGACCGAGGACGAGCTGGGCTGCCCGCCCGACATGCCGCTGGACCGCGAGGAGCACGACCGGTGCCTGGCGGCCGGCGCGCGGCCGTCCCGGGTGGCGATGAACTGCTCGGGCAAGCACACCGCGATGCTCGCCGCCTGCGCCGCGAACGGCTGGCCGCGCGACGGCTACCTCGACCCCGGCCACCCCCTCCAGGTGCTGGCCCGCGAGAGCGTCGAGGCCGCCGCGGGCGAGCCCGTCGCCCACACCGGCACCGACGGCTGCGGCGCGCCGCTGTTCGCCCTCTCCCTCACCGGCCTGGCCCGCGCCTTCCGCTCCTGCGTGCTGGCGGAGCCGGGCACCCCCGAGCGCCGGGTCGCGGACGCCATGCGCGCCCATCCCGAGTACGTCGCGGGCACCCGCCGCGCCGACACGTGGCTGATGCGCGAGGTGCCCGGCGCCCTGGCGAAGATGGGCGCCGAGGCCGTCCAGGCGGTGGCGCTGCCCGACGGCCGCGCCCTGGCGTTCAAGATCGAGGACGGCGGGCAGCGGGCGCTCGGCCCGGTCCTGGCCCGCGCGCTGGAGCGGATGGGCGTGGACTCCCCCGTCCTGGCGCGGATCGCCGACGCCCCGCTGCTGGGCGGCGGCGAGAGGGTGGGGGAAATCCGGGCGACGTTCTGACCCCGCCCGGCCTAGCGTGCTCCCATGCGCCATGACGACCCCGACATCCGGCCGCTGACCGAGGACGACGACTACCCGCGGTGGGTGCGGGCCCTGGGAGCGGGGTTCCTGCGCTCCTCGGAGGTCGGTGAGGAGGAGTTCGAAGTCCGGCGCGGCGGCATCGACCCGGACCGCACCCTGGGGGCGTTCGACGGCGACCGCTGCGTCGCCACGTTCCGCACCCTGCCGCAGCGCCTCACCGTCCCCGGCGGGGCCTCGGTGGCCTCCTGCGCCGTCACCAACGTCACCGTCACCGCCACCCACCGCCGCCGCGGGCTGCTGACGCGGATGATGACGCGGGCGCTGGCCGAGGGGAAGGAGCGCGGGGAGGTCTGCTCCACGCTGGACTCCGCCGAGTACCCGATCTACGGCCGCTTCGGCTACGGCCCGGCCGCCTGGACGACCGAGTGGGAGGTGGACGTCCACCGCGCCGGCCTGGACCGGCGCCGGCCGGCGCCGGAGGACGAGGGCGCCCGGATCGACCTGGCCGACGGCGCCGAGGTGCGCGCCGAGGGGGCCGCCCTCCACGAGCGGGTGCGCGCCCTGCCCGACCGCCAGGGGATGGTCGACCGCGGCGAGCGCTGGTGGAGGCTGTACACCGGTGAGCTCGACTGGCCCGGCAGCGGCTGGACGCGGCCCTTCCACGTCCTCCACCGGGACGCCTCCGGGCAGGTGCAGGGCCTGGCGACGTACACGGCGGACGAGCACTGGGAGCACAACGCGCCGCACGCGAACCTCCGCGTCCGCGACCTGATCGCCGCCACGCCCGAGGCCGAGCGGGACCTGTGGCACCACCTGCTGTCCGTCGACTGGGTCGCCACCGTCCACACCGGCGGCCGCGCCCCCGACGACCTGCTCCCGCAGCTCCTGCCGGACGCGCGCGCCGCCCGGATCCGCACCCACACGGACTTCCTGTGGCTGCGTCCCCTGGACGTCCCGGCGCTGCTGGAGGCCCGCTCCTACCCGGTCTCCGCCTCCCTGGTGCTGGACCTGCGCGATCCGATGGGCCTGGCGGGCGGACGCTTCCTGCTGGACGCCTCCCCCGAGGGCGCGAGCTGCTCGCCCACCACGCGCTCCGCCGACCTGGCGATGGGGGTGGACGCGCTGGGCTCGCTGTACCTGGGCGACGAGTCGGCCTCGCGGCTGCGGGCGCTGGGGCGGCTGGCCGAGGAGCGGCCGGGCGCGGCGGCCCTGGCGGACGTCCTGCTGCGCACGGCCCGCCGCCCCTGGTGCCCGGACGAGTTCTGACGCCCCCCGGTGTCGGTGTCCCACCGGGTGCCGCCCCGCCTCCGGTGGAGCAGGTACGGGCCGGCGACCGCTCCGGCCGCCGCCAGGTGGAAGGGCGTCAGTCCGAGCGCGAAGGGCATCGGCGTGTCGGGGACGACCTCGGCCGTGACGCCGATGGCCGCGGCGAGCAGCTCGCCGGGGACGAAGCAGCAGACGATGCCGCAGGCGATGCCGCCGAGCGCGGCGAGCAGGTGTTCCACGGGAATCCCACCTCCAGAGGTCGCGAGGGGGCCCGGACGGGAGAGGCCGCCGGGCCTTTGGGCGGGTTCACAGGTAGGAGGGGCCGGTGACCCGGCCCCGGAAGGTCCACCACAGCCACACCTGGGCGGCCAGCAGCAGCGGTGTGACGGCCAGCAGTGCCGGGACCAGCAGGCCCAGCACCGGGCCCTGCGCGGCGGTGTCGGCCAGGGGCAGCCGGGCGCCGGCGGCGAGCGGCAGGGCGGCCATGGCCGCGGAGGTGAGCGTGAAGGTCCCCGGGCCGCCGGTGCGTCCCGTGTGCCGCCGGGCGCGCTCGTACGGGGGGCCCGTCAGCCGCAGCGCGGCGAAGGCCACTCCGTGGGCGGCGAAGAGGGCGGTCACGCCCAGGGCGGTGAGCGCGGCGGCGGGGCCGCCGGCCGGTTCGGCGGGGTCGCCGGTCAGCACTCCGGCCAGCAGCCATCCCCAGGAGAGGGCGGCGGCCCAGCTCCCCGCGGTGACCATGCCGTCGCAGAGGGCGTGCCAGGCGCGGTGGGCCGCGCGTCCGCGCCACCACAGGCCCGCGTCGCGCACGATCCAGCCGGTCAGCAGTGCGACCAGGACGGCGAACTGCCCGCTGAACAGGTCCCCCTCCAGCGCCGGGAAGCAGCCGATGAACACCCCGGCGGCGGCGACCAGCCACACCTCGTTGCCGAGGAAGAACGGCGCGATGGCGGCCAGCACGAGCCGCCGTTCGCTCCCGTCGCGCCCCAGGCGGGGCAGGAGCATGCCGACGCCGAGGTCGGCGCCGCCGAGCACGAGGTATCCGGCGGTGAAGAGGCCCAGCAGGGCCGCGGCGAGGGTTTCCACGGGCGCGCTCCGGTCGGATGCGGGTCGGCAGGGGTCGGTTCGGTTCGGTGGGCGTCGGCGCGGGTCAGTAGGAGGGGACGGGGTCCGGTCCGGGGGACGGTTCGCCGTCCGGCGCCCGCTCGTCCCGCCCGAGCGCGACGTCCTCCGGCCCGCGGCGGGCGGTGCGCAGCAGCAGCCACCAGTTGACGGCCAGGAGCAGCGCGAAGAGGGTGCCGAAGACGGCGAGCGAGACCCGCATCGCGCCGGCCGACACGTCCGAGAGGGCGTCCTCGGTCCGCAGCAGCCCGTAGACCACCCAGGGCTGCCGTCCCGCCTCCCGGAACACCCAGCCGGCGGTCATCGCGACGTAGGGCAGCGGCACCACCGCCATCAGCAGCAGGTGCCAGGCGCGGAAGCGTTCCACGGCCGGGCGGAAGAGGGCCAGCAGGGCCGAGCCGAGGGAGACGTGGAACATCAGCGCGAACGCCAGGAGCATCAGCATCGCGGCGCCGCGCGTCAGCGCCTCGGAGGGCACGTAGTCGCCGGGGCCGAACCGCTCCGCCAGGTCGGCCTGGAGCCGGGCGATCTCGGCCGCCTCCGCCTTCCAGACGGCGTCCTTCATCGGCTGGAAGGACGCGAGGGCGGAGAACTGGATGCCGCCGAAGGCCGCCGTGACCAGCAGCGCGGGCGGCGAGGCGAAGGCCGCGATCCGCAGCGACCGCCGGAACAGGGCCGCGCCGTCACCGCCGTCACCGCCGTCACCGCCGGTGCCGCGGTACCGGAAGAGGTGGTAGGCGCTGACGCCGGCCACGAAGAACGCCGCCGTCACCGCCGCCCCGCCCGCGATGTGCCCGAAGGCGAGCAGCGCGCTGGGGTTGGTCAGGACGGCTCCGGCGTCGGTCAGTTCGATGCCGTGGCCGGTCCCGGTGTGGCCGACGGGATGGTTGAGGAAGCCGTTGGCGACCAGGATCCAGTACGCCGACAGGTACGCGGTGCCGGTGACCACCCACAGCAGGGCGCAGTGGACGCGGGGGCCGAAGCGGTTCCAGCCGAAGATCCACAGTCCCAGGAAGGTGGACTCCACGAAGAACGCGACGACCGTCTCCATCGCCAGCGAGGCGCCGAAGACGTTCCCCGCGTAGTGCCCGAGCCCGCTCCACGCCAGCCCGAACTGGAACTCCATCACGATGCCGGTGACGATCCCCACGGCGTAGTTGACGACGTAGAGCTGCCCCCAGAAGCGCACCATGCGCGCGTACGGAGCGCTCTGCCCGCTCCCGCGGCGCAGCACCGCCCACGTCTGGACGGCGGTGACGAACGTCGCCAGGCCCAGCGTCAGGGAGACGAACAGGAAGTGCGCGGCGGCTGTGAGGGCGAACTGCCACCGGGCGAGGTCGAGTGCTTCGGAACCGTCCACGCCCCCACCATCGGGCCACGGCCCGGCCCCGCACGTCGGCCCGTGGTGGACAACCGCGGTACCACCCGGGTTGCGGCCGAACGCGGAGACGTACGACGCGGGTTGCGGGCCGGAGCCGCGCGCCCCTTGGGGGACCGGGGGTCCCTCCCCCGGTTCCAGGCGCGTCAGTCCAGCCAGCCGGGCCTGACCATCCCCGACTCGTAGGCGAGGATCACCAGCTGCGCCCGGTCCCGCGCGCCGAGTTTGGTCATCACGCGACTGACGTGCGTCTTGGCGGTGGCCGGACTGAGCACCAGCCGCCGCGCGATCTCGTCGTTGGTCAGCCCCTCGCCCACCAGCGCCATGACCTCCCGCTCCCGCTCGGTGAGTGCGTTGAGCCGGGGCGAGGGGTCGGGCTTCCTCGCCCGCCCGGCGAACTCCGCGATCAGCCGGCGGGTCACCGCCGGGGCGATCAGCGCGTCGCCGCGCGCCACCACGCGGACGGCGTGCAGCAGCTCCATCGGCTCGGTGTCCTTGAGCAGGAAGCCGGAGGCGCCCGAGCGCAGCGCGCCGTAGACGTAGTCGTCCACGTCGAAGGTGGTCAGGATGACCACCCGGACCCGGTCGAGCCGCTCGTCGGAGACGATCCGCCGGGTGGCCTCCAGACCGTCCAGCTCCGGCATGCGGATGTCCATCAGCACCACGTCGGGCCGCAGGCAGCGCGCCAGCTCGACGGCGCGCAGGCCGTCCCCGGCCTCCCCCACGACCTCGATGTCGTCCTCGCCGTCGAGGATCGTCCGGAACCCGGCCCGGACGAGGGTCTGGTCGTCGGCGAGGAGGACGCGCACTCCCCGCCCGCCGCTGTCTCCGGATGGGTGATCGGCCATGGCACGAGCCTATGCCGCCCGGCCCCGCCGGAGGGTCCGGCGGAGGCCCCGCCGGAGGATTCTCCCCGTGCGCCCCGGAGCGGGGGCGGTTACACCGGCGCCGCCTCGGAATGCAAGCTTCCGGACAGTGCGCGGGTGAACGAAGCGCACGTCGGACGCGTAAAACGGACCAAACCGTCGACGGCGTGTGTGATCTTCCCCGTTCCGCCGCACAAGGAATGCGCACCTGTGCGAGGATGCCGTCTCTGCGGCCGGTGGATCACACGCGATCCGTTGCCCGGGCCGGGCAGAGGGTAGTGTTCGAGACATACCACCGGGCACATCCCACCGCAGAGGAGACCGGCCCGGAACGACAGCGCACGAGGGGAGGGAGCATGTCCGAGGAGAACCGCGGCATCGACTACGCGGCTCTGTTCGACGCCATCCCCACCCCTCTGTCGGTGCTCACCCCCGACCTGGTCATCACCGCGGCCAACCGGGCGTACCTGGAGATCGCCGGGCGCACCCGGGAGGAAGTGGTCGGCCGCCCCCTGTTCGAGGTCTTCCCCGAGAACCCGAACGACCCCGAGGCCGACGGGGCCAGGAACCTCCGCGCCTCCTTCCAGCGCGTCCTCGACACCGGCAAGCCGGACACCATGCTCCTCCAGCGGTACGACATCCCCGTGCCCGGCACGGACGGGGAGTACCAGGAGCGGTACTGGAGCCCCCTCAACACCCCCGTCCTCGGCCCGGACGGCTCGGTGGTCCTGATCATCAACCGCGTCGAGGACGCCACGGCCTACGTCCGCGACAGCCTCGCCCGGACCGGCGCCGTCGCCGGTCCTCCCCTGGACCCGATGAGCGGCCGGGAGATCGCCGAGGCCGAGCTCTACGCCCGCGCGCGGGAGCTGTACGAGCACAACGAGCGGCTGCGGCGGGCCCACGCCCGCGAGCACCAGGTGGCCCTCACCCTCCAGAAGGCCATGCTCCCCACCCACATGCCGCTCAAGCACCGCCACGCGGCCGTCCGCTACCGGCCGGCCGCGGGGTCGCTGAACGTGTGCGGGGACTGGTACGACCTGATCAACCTCAGCGAGGACCGCTTCGCCGTCGCCGTGGGCGACGTCGTCGGCCGGGGCCTGGAGGCCGCCAGCGTGATGGGCCAGCTCCGCAGCGCCCTCAGCGCCTCCATGCGGGTGGCCGACGGGCCGGCCCAGGCCCTGTACGGCCTCGACCTGTACGCCCGCTCGCTGGACGGCGCGCTGGCCACCACCACCGTCAAGATCGACATCGACACCCACACGCGCACCCTCACCTACAGCAGCGCGGGACACCTGCCGCCGATGCTGTGCCACCCCGACAAGCGCGTCGAGTACCTGGACCAGGCCACCGACGTCCCCCTGGCCGCCCGGAGCAGGCCCTCGCACCGGCCGCAGGCGATCACCACCTACACCCCCGGCTCGGTCCTCATCCTCTACACCGACGGGCTCGTCGAGCGCCGCAGGGAGGCGATCGACGCCGGGCTGGAGCGGCTCGCCGAGAGCCTGGCCCGGCACAGCGACCTCGACCCCGAGGAGATCGCCGACAACCTCCTGGAGGACCAGGGGATGAACGACGGCAACCCCGACGACGTCGCCCTGGTGGTCATCCGGCTCTGAGGCCCGTCACCGGCCTCCCGTCTCCCCGCTCCCCGGGGCGCCGCGCCCGTCATGCCCCGCCGTCGAGCGGCAGCCGGGCCTCCACACGGAACCCCCTCACCGGCCCCCGGCCGGACCCGCCGCCCTCCCCGTCCCCCCGGACGTTCCCCGCCGTCAGCTCGCCGCCCAGCGCCCGGGCCCGTTCCGCCATTCCGGTGATGCCGCTGCCCGCGTCCGGTCCCCCGCCCTCCTCCGGAGCGCCGCGCCCGTCGTCCTCGATCCGCACCCGGACGCCGTCGCCCTCGCACCGGACCGTGACGACCGCCCGCCGCGCGTCCGCGTGGCGGGCCACGTTCGTCAGGGACTCCTGCACGATCCGGTACGCGGCCTGGCCGACCCGCCGCGGCACCGGCCGGCCACGCGGCCCCTCCACCGCCAGCCGCACGTCGAGCCCGGTGGCGCGCGCCCTCTCCACCAGTTCCCGCACCTCCTCCAGGCCGGGCGCGGGCACGGTGGGCGCCGCCCCCTCGTCCGCCTGCCGCAGCACCCCCAGCGTGGCGCGGAGTTCACGCAGGGCGTCCTTGCTCCCGGCGCGGACGGCCTCCAGCGCGGCCACCAGCCCCTCGGTGTCCTCCGGGTGCCGGGCGTGCCGGTGCAGCGCGGCGCCGGACTGCACGTTGATCATCGACAGGCTGTGGCCGACCGCGTCGTGCAGCTCGCGGGCGATCCGCAGCCGCTCCTCCGTCGCGGACTGCCGCGCCCGCACCTCCTTCTCCCGCTCCGCGGCGACCGCCCGCTGCTCGACCTCCCGCAGGTACGCCTGCCGGTTGCGCTGGGCGTGCCCGAAGGCGACCACACCGAACAGCCAGCCGGTGAGCAGCACCATCGCGGCGTCGTCCACATGCCGCTCCTCGCCCGGCCGGGGCGCCAGCTCCCCGTACCCGACGGCCAGCATGGTCAGGACGGCGAGCGTGACGGCCGCCGCGAACCGCCCCTCGGCGGCCACGGTGTAGAGGGCGACGGCGTAGGCGATCATCGGCAGCGGGCTGTCGTACGGGCCGGCCGGGTAGTAGAGCCCCGCCGCCAGCAGAACGGCCACCGCCACCGCCACCGGCTGCCTGCGCCGCCAGTACAGCGCCCCGCAGCAGACGGCGATCAGCGCCCAGTCGAGGACCTCGCTCGTCCACGGCCGGTCGATCCGGGTCATCCGGTACGCGTTGAACCCGGCCAGGACCAGCACGACCGCGACGGCCGGCAGCGGGGCGGGACGGCGGACGTCGGGCAGTCGCATGGGAGGAAGCGTACGGAGGGCCGCGTCCGACCGCGTCCCCCGCCGGACCGGACGCCGCCGGACGGGACGCCGCCGGCCGGCCGAGAGCGCGGCAGCATCGGCGCGGCACCGGGCATACGTAGGCTGAAGGCGGCCAGTGGCGAGACGAAACGAGGAGGCACCCGATGTCCGACGCCCCCACCCCCGCGAGCGAGGAGCCCGCACACGACCCGGAAGTGCTCCAGCTCGCGGCCAAGGTCTTCGACCTCGCCCGGGACGGTGACACGGACACCCTCGCCGCGTACGTGGACGCGGGCGTTCCGGTCAACCTGACCAACGACAAGGGCGATTCGCTGCTGATGCTCGCCGCCTACTACGGCCGCACCCCCACCGTGCGGGCCCTCCTCGACCGCGGCGCCGACCCCGACCGGATCAACGACCGCGGCCAGAGCCCCCTGGCGGGAGCGGTCTTCAAGGACGAGGAGGAGATGGTGCGGCTGCTGCTGGAGGCGGGCGCCGACCCGAACGCCGGAAACCCCTCCGCCGTCGACACGGCCCGGATGTTCGGCAGGGACTCGCTGCTGAAGCTGCTCGGCGCCGGGTGACGGCCGGCCGGGCGGCGCGCCCCCCGCGCCGCCCGGCCGCTTCCCGCCAGGGCGCCTGCTCACTCCGGGTACGGCGCGTTCTCCCGGGCCCGCCGCAGGGCCGGCGCCCACCACGCGAGCCGGTCCAGGAGCGCGGTCGCGGCGTCGGCGGCGGCGTCCGCGTCCAGGGGTTCCCCGTCGGGTCCGAACGCCGCCCACGCGTCGTGGAAGCTGACCACCTCCCGGACGGTGGGCGCGTGCAGTTCCGCGAAGACCAGGCGCAACTGCTCCACGGCCCGCAGTCCGCCGCCCCTCCCGCCGTACGACACGAAGCCCACCGGTTTGGCGCGCCACTGCGCCCTGAGGGAGTCGATCGCCACCTTCAGCTCCCCGGGGAAGCTGTGGTTGTACTCGGGGACCACGACCACGACGGCGTCGGCGGCCTCGATCCGCTCCCCGAGCCCGCGTCCGTCCCCGTCCGGCCGCGCGAGGTCGATCACGTCGAGCTTCACGTCGTCGCGCCGCTCGGCCCGCCGGACGAACCACTCGCCGACGGTGGTGACGAAGCGCCCCTCGCGCACGCTTCCGAAGATCACGGCGAGGCGGTACTGGTCCTGCTGCACAGAGGTCGTCGCTGAAGTCATCACGGTCTCCCGTCCACTCGGTTCCGGAGGTACGACCGAGAAGCTAGAGGTTCAAGCCGACTTGAGGTCAAGTGCGGGGACGGGCACGCCGGAAAGGCCCTCCCTCCGTCCCCGTCCGCGCCCCGCGCGCCGTCCTTCCGCGTGAGCCCGCCCGGAGTCGCCGCGAAAACCCCGCCCGACATGGCGTCGGACAGCGACGATCTGGATACACACAGTGATAGACGTCCGTTGGAGGGGCGTCCCGGAGTACGGAGCACGATGGAATCCCGAACGCAGCAACCGTCGGCGGTCTTCGCCGACAGCGAGGACTTCGCCCGCGCCACCAGGGACGCGGGCGTCCGCTCGGCGGCGCAGATCCTGGTCGGCCTCGGTGACAGGGGGTTCTGGTGGACGGCGGCGCCCGGACGCGCCCCGGCCGCCCCGGCCTTCGTGCCGACCGTGCCGCTCGCCGAACTGCCGGAGAGCGCCGTGGCCGCGCTGCGGGCATGGGCGGCGCGGTGACCGCGGAAGGGACCGGGGAGCGGCGTGAGGCGCTCCTCCCCGTCGAGATCGGTTCGGTGGCCCGGGACCTGCGGGACGGCCGGGTGGGGGAGGTGATGGACGTCCACCCCGGGCGGGTCTGGCTGCGTCCGCTGGGCGGCGGGCGGGAGTGGGACGCCAGGCCGGACGAGGTCCGGCCTCTCACCCCGCGCGAGCAGCTCAGCGCCCGTCTCGCCGCCGCCAACGCCCGCAGCCGCCGCGACCTGCCGTGAACGGCGCCGGACGGGACCGGTCAGCCGGGGATCAGGATGCCGACGAGGTCCGCCGCCATCATCCACCAGGGCTGCCCGCCCGTGCCGAAGGCGGCGGCCAGGGCATATCCGAGCGCGGCGTCCACGGCCTCCACCTCGGCCCCCTCGCGCCACTCTGCCAGCACGATCCCGTCGCCGTCCGACGAGAGTCTCCCCAGCCGGCGGCCGTCCTTCAGCAGCCGGCTGCCGTCCAGGGAGTCCGGCACCAGGCGGTAGCGGGCTCCCCGGCAGGTCACGTCCACCGCGTAGGAGCGGCGCAGGAGACGGCCCTTCCCGGGGACGACGGGAACGGTCTCGCCGTCCACGGTCAGGGTGAGACGGGTCCCGTCCCGGGTGCCGATGGGCACGTGGCCGGCCACCTCCCCACCGGGCTTCCGGCGGAGGGCGACCCGGGGGACGGCCCGCCCCTCGACCTCCAGCGTTCCGGCCCCGGTGTCCAGCCGCACGGTGATCCCGCCGAAGCGGGTGTCCTCGGCGTGCGTCTCCCCGGAGCGGGGGCCGTCGGGCCGGGTGTCCCCGGAGGGGGCGGGTGCGGCGCCGTGCGTCATCGACGAACCTTTCGGGTGCGGGAGTCGGCGTACTCGATCGCCCTGTCGCCCACTTCGACGCACAGGACGGCCGCCGCGTTGCCGGAGACGGCCCTCCCGCCCGAAGGGCCGGCGTCCGGGACTCGGGGCCCGGGCGGGACTCAGCCGGAGGACAGCCCGTCGAGGACCACCTCGGCCGCGTCCCACAGCCAGGACTTCCTCCGCCGGCCGAAGGCGGCGGCCAGCGCGTACCCGACGGCGGCGTCCCGGGCCGTCACCGGCGCGCCGCCGCTCCACTCCGCCGGCGCCGCCCGGCCGTCGGAGCGGAAGCGGCCGAGGCGCCGCCCGTCCCTCGTCAGCCGCGACCTCCCGCGGGGGAGGTAACCCGGCGTCAGCCGGTACCGGCTCCCCCGGTGCACGACGCGCACCCCGTGGCAGCGCCGCAGGCCCCACCCCCGGCCCGGTACGACCCGGACGTCCTCGCCGTCGACGGTCATGGCCAGACGCCCGGCGCGGCGGGTCCCGACGGCGGTGCGGCTCCTCCGCCCCGCCCCCCGGGTCCGCCGGACGACGACAGGGGGGACCGCCGGGCCGCCGACCTCCACCCTCCCCGCCCCGGGATCGACCCGGACGTGGATCTCGCCGAAGAGGGGATCGGCGATCCCGGACGTGGGGCCGTACGGCATGGGGCTCCTCCCGTGTCTCTCCCCGCGGCCGGGCCCGGCCGCGGGAACCTTCCTCGGAAGGACCGGACAGTCCGGGCCGGCGCGGCGGTTCCCGTCCCGCCGTGCCGGACCTAGTGCGCCGGGGCGGCCGGCCCCGGCGTCTCCCCGGGATCCGCGGGCGGCTGCCGGACGGCCTCGGGCAGCGCCTTGCGCAGCCGTCCCAGGAACGCCCGCGCGGCCGGCGCCGACGGGCCGTCCGTGCGCCAGGCCAGGGCGATCCGGCCGCGCAGCCGGGGCCGGACGATCTCCAGCACCCGCAGCCGGTCCGCGTGCTCGGCCGCCGACGACGCCGGCAGTACGGCCACGCCCAGGCCGCGCACGGCGAGTTGGGCCAGGACGTGGGGCGCGGCGGCCTCGAAGCCGACGCGGGGACGGGCCCCGGCCTCGGCGAAGGCCCGGTCGAGGACGCCCCGCAGCCCGGTGCCGCGCGGGAGGCTGATCAGCGTCCGGTCGCGGAGGGCGGCCAGCGCGACGCTCGTACGGTCCGCGCGGAAGGCGAGCGGGTCGTCCGGGGGGACGGCGGCGACCAGCGGCTCGTCGATCACCACCTGGAGCGAGATGCCCGGCGGCGGCTCACCGCCCGTCAGCCCGACCACCGCGACGTCCAGTTCGCCGCGGTGGAGGGCGGTGAGCATCCGGCCCGAGACGTCCTCGGTGAGGGTGATCTCGACGTGCGGATGGTCGTCGTGGAAGTCGGCCAGCACCGAGACCACGTCCAGGTCGTGCGTGGCCGCCGCGGAGAACAGCCCGACCGTGACGCGCCCGCGCAGCAGCCCGGTGTACTCCTCCACCACGTGCCGCATCCCGTCGGCGGCGGCGAGCGCGGCCCGCGCGTACGGCAGCACCGCCTCGCCCGCCTCCGTCAGGCGCACCGACCGGCCGGAGCGGTCCAGCAGCGGCTGCCCCAGCTCCTTCTCCAACTGGCGGATCTGCGCGCTCACCCCCGGCTGGGCGACGTGGAGCCGCGCGGCGGCACGGGTGAAGCCGCCCTCCTCCACCACGGCGACCAGGTACCGCAACTGCCGGAGTTCCACAGCCGGCGATTCTAGGTTCCGGATGGGCCGGGCGCGGGAGCCGCGGAACGGCGGCCGGTGCGCCGGCGGTGCGGGCCCACGGCGTCAGGCCGGCCGGCGCAGGGGAAGCCACGCCGTGACCGTCCCGTCCCCGTGCCTCTCCAGGTCGGCGCCCGCCGCCGTGAGCATGCGCCGGGTGGCGGCGTTGGCCGAACTCGTCCGGGCGAACAGGCGGTCCGCGCCGCCCTCGCGGGCCGCGTCGACGAGCCGGGCGAACACCGACGTGCCCACCCCCCGGCCGCGGTGGGAACGCCCGAGCCACAGCCCCGCCTCGACCGTGTCCGGCTCCGGTCCCGGCGCCAGCCGGGCCGCCCCCACCACCGTCTCCACCGCCTGCCCCGTCCCGTCCGTCTCCGCCACGACGACGGCGTACACGTCCTCCGCGGCGCCCGGGCCCAGCGAACGCGACCGGTGGAACCGCAGGAACGCCTCCCGGCGCGCATCCGTCCACCCGGCGGGCCCGTCGTCGCCAGCCTGCGGCATCACCTCGTGGGGGTCGGCCCCGGCGACGGCCGCGGCCAGCAGCGCGGGCAGCAGCTCCCCGTCCAGGGGGCGCAGGGCGACGAGGTCGGGAATCACGGTCTCCATGGGGGCACCATGCCCCGCGCGCCCGCCCCCGAACCAACGGCCGCCCACCCCGAACGGGCGTCCCATACGGGGGAATCCGGCGGTCCGTCCCGTGTGCCGACGGCCCCGCGGGGCGGCACGGTCGTAGGCAGGGCTCATGCACCAGGACCACCACACCCCCGACACGTCCCTGTCGCGGCGGCGGTTCACCGCGGGTGCCGGGACGGTCGCCGCCGTCGCCGGACTCGCAGTCGCCGCTCCCTCGCCCCCGGCCCGTTCCGTCCCCGACGCGTCCGCCACCCCGGGCGCCGCCGACCGGGAGACCTCCCTGGCGGTGGCCCGCGCCATCCTCCTCCTGGACGAGGACAACAACGAACTGGTCCCCCGGTACGCCAAGATCCTCCACCACGAGGGCCTCCCCCGCGCCCGCACCGGCACCGCCCGGGACCCCAAGGACGTGCTGATCGTCGGGGCGGGCCCGGCCGGGCTGGCCGCCGCGGTGCTGCTCGACCAGGCCGGGCACCGCGTCACCGTCATCGAGGCCAACGGCAACCGGGTCGGCGGCCGGGTCAAGACCTTCCGCTCCGGCGGCCACGAACGCGCCGGGCAGCCCTTCGCCGACCCCCGGCAGTACGCGGACGCCGGGGCCATGCGCATCCCCGGCCACCACAAGCTGACCATGGGCCTGATCGAGCGGCTCGGGCTGAAGCGCCGCCGCTTCCACCACGTGGACGTGGACGGCCGGGACCGGCCCGTCCACCGCTCGTGGATCGACGTCAACGGCATCCGGGTCCGCCGCGCCGACTACCTGCGGTCGCCGCGGACCGTGAACCGCTCCTTCGGGGTGCCCGCGGAGTACTGGGACGTCCCCGCCCCGACCATCCTGCTCCGCGCCCTGGACCCGGTCCGCGACGAGTACAGCTTCCCCGGCTCCGACGGCCGCCGCCTGGACAAGCCGGTGCCGGAGCGCCTGGAGGGCTGGGCGCGGATCGTCCAGCGGTTCGGCCACTGGTCCATGCACCGCTTCCTGGTCGAGCACGCGGGGCTCGACGAGCGCACGATCGACCTGATCGGCACCCTGGAGAACCTCACCGCCCGCCTTCCGCTGTCCTTCCTCCACAGCTTCGTCGGCTGGTCCCTGGTCAGCCCCGGCCCCACCTACTGGGAGCTGGAGGGCGGCACCGCCGCGCTGACCGACGCGCTGCTGGAACGCGTCCACCACCGTGTCCGGCTCGACCGCCGCGCGACCCGCATCGAGTACCGCGGCGAGGGGGAGGGCGACCGCGACGACACCCCGCACATCGGCCCCGACGGGCCGCGGGTGTGGATCGACACCGTCTCCGAGGGCCGCGACGGCATGGTGGTGCGCGAGCAGTTCACCGGCGACTGCGCGATCGTCACCGTGCCCTTCCCCGCGCTGCGGCACGTCCAGATCGCGCCGCCGCTGTCGTACGGCAAGCGGCGGGCCGTCGCCGAGCTCCACTACGACAGCGCCACCAAGGTGCTGCTGGAGTTCAGCCGCCGCTGGTGGGAGTTCGACGAGGCCGACTGGCGGCGCGAACTGGAGAAGGTGCGGCCGGGGCTGTACGACGACTACCGCACCGGCCGCGCGCCCGACGACGGCAGCCTGCTGGGCGCGCACCCGTCCGTGCCGCGCGGCCGCATCTCCGAAGCCCAGCGCGTGCACCACACCGCGCTCCGGTGGGTCTCCCGGGACCAGCCGGAGGCGGCGGGCGTCACCGGCGGCGGCTCGGTGTGCGACAACCCCAACCGGTTCGTGCTCCACCCCTCGCACCGCGTCGAGGGCAGCGAGGGCGGCGTCCTGCTGGCCTCCTACAGCTGGGCCGACGACGCGCGGCGCTGGGACGCCCTGGACGACGAGGTCCGCTACCCGTACGCCCTGCGCGGTGTGCAGCAGGTGTACGGGCAGCGCGTCGAGGTGTTCTACACCGGGGCCGGGCGCACCCAGAGCTGGCAGCGGGACCCCTACGCGGGCGGCGAGGCGGCCGTCCCGCTGCCCGGCCAGCACACCGGGCTCTTCCCGCACGCCGGCACCCGGGAGGGGCCGCTGTTCTTCGCGGGGGACCACACCTCGATCAGGACCGCCTGGCTCGAGGGCGCCCTGGAGTCGGCCGTCCGGGCGGCGCTGGAGGTGCACCTGACGTAGGGCCGGCCGCCAGCCGCCGGGGAGGGGCGGGACCGGGCCCGTCCTCCCCTCCCGTCCCGGCGGCCGGGACGGGGTCAGGCGCCGCCGCGCAGCCTGCCCGCGACCTCCACGACACGCCGGGCCATGTGGTCGAGGGCGGCGTACTCCGCGTCGGTGAGAGGGTCGGTGTTGTCCGGTCCGGTCACGTGGGAGACGCCGTAGGGGTTGCCGTCGACGAACTTCAGCGGCTCGGTGTAGCCGGGCGGGACGAGGATGCCGCCGAAGTGGATGATCACGTTGTAGAGCGTCAGCAGGGTCGACTCCTGGCCGCCGTGCGCGGTCTGGGAGGCGGTGAAGCCCGCGTACACCTTGTCCGCGAGCAGGCCCTGCTGCCACTGCGGGCCCAGGGTGTCGATGAACTGCTTGAGCTGGCTGGAGACGTTGCCGTACCGGGTGGGCGTGCCGAACAGCACGGCGTCGGCCCAGAGCACGTCGTCGGCGGTGGCCTTCGGCTGGTCCTTGATCTGCTCGTAGTGCTCGGCCCACGCGGGATTGGAGGAGACGGCCGCCTGGGGGGCGAGCTCCTCGACGTGCCGCAGCCGCACCTCGGCGCCCGCCTTCCTCCCGGACTCGACCAGGTGGTCGGCCATCTTCTGGATGGTGCCGGTCGCCGAGTAGTAGATGACGGCCAGCTTGACGTTGCCGTTGCCCATGGTGTTTCCCGACTCCTTGCTCGCACCGGCGGTGGGGACCGGCACGTCGCGGTCCGCCGCCCTGCGGTCGTCGCCCTGTGTGGCGTTCCGTCCCGCCGGCACCTCTCCACGTGCCGCGGCGGGCACGGGCCCGCGCCCGGGCGCGACGGAACAGGAGGCATGGGTTCCGCGACCGGAGGGGGACAAACTTCCCCTGGTCCGTTCGGATGCCGCGGCGGCCCCGGCCGGACGGGCGCACGACCGGCGCCACCGCGGCCTTCCGCGTCCCCCGACGGCGCGCGTCGCGCCGTGGGACCGGAGCGACACACCACTCCTGCAAGCATTTGCTTGCAAAAGTTAGCGGAACAGGGCACCGTGGAGGCATGGCTTCACTGCATGTCGGCAATCTCGGTGAGTTCCTGCGGGAGCAGCGGCGCACCGCCCAGCTCTCCCTGCGGCAGCTCGCCGACGCCGCCGGGGTGTCGAATCCGTACCTCAGCCAGATCGAACGGGGACTGCGCAAACCCAGCGCGGAGATCCTCCAGCAGCTCGCCAAGGCGCTGCGGATATCCGCCGAGACGCTCTACGTCCGGGCCGGAATCCTCGACGAGAGGGAGCAGGCCGGACTGGAGGTGCGCAGCGCCATCCTGGCCGACACGTCGATCAACGAGCAGCAGAAACAGGTGCTGCTGCAGATCTACGGGTCGTTCCGCAAGGAGAACGGACACACCGACGACGCTTCCAGCGCGGAGGCCGAGGACGCCCCCTCCACCGAAGCGAAGCCCACGAACCCCTGATCAGGAGGGACCCTCAATGCCCACCAAGACCAACGACATCCGCAAGGTCCTGACCCCCACCCCGCTGTACTTCGCCGCCGGCGTGATCGACAAGCTCCGCGAGACGGCGCCCGAGCGCCTCGCGGCCGTACGGGAGAAGGCGGCGGACCCCAAGGCCGTACAGGAGCGCCTCGCCCAGCAGGCGAAGCAGACCCAGACCAAACTGACCTCGGCGTTGTCCGGGTTCGACACCGACCTCAGGAAACTGCGCGAACAGGCCCAGCACCTGGCCCTCCAGGGCGTCGGCCTCGCCGCCGAGTACGCCGTCAAGGCACGCGAGGGGTACGGCGAGCTGGCCGAGCGCGGACGCGGCGCGGTACAGACCTGGCGCGGGGAGAAGAACGGCGGGGACGAGGGCGGGAAGACCGGCTGGAAGGCCGCCGGCAGGGCCCCCCTGACCTCGCGTCACCGCGGCGAGGCCGTCGTCGTCGAGGCGGGCGACACGGAGGAGAAGCCGCGTCCCAAGATGGGCGGCACCCGGCAGGGCACGGCGGCCCGGAAGACCACCGCCCGCAGCAGGACCACCCAGGCCGGCACCGCGAAGAAGGCGACGGCCAGGAAGACCACCACCGCCCGCAAGAGCACCGCCGGCGCCCCGGGCACCGCGAAGAAGACCGCCGCGGCCCCGACGCCCAAGGCGGTCGCCAAGAAGGAGACGGCCGCGAAGAAGGCCGCCAGGCAGACGCCGAAGCAGGAGGCCGCCGGGCAGGAGACCCCGAAGCAGGAGAAGTCGGAGTCGTGAACCGGGCCGGGGCCGGGCACACCCTTCGTGTCCGGCCCCCCGGCCGGTAGCGTGGAGATCCGACGACCGGCTCGCGGACGGGATGGTGGCCAACGTGCTGTTGGAAGGCTTCGGCAGTCTGATGTCCCTGGTGTACCTGGGACTGCTTGTCCTCAGCATCTTCTGCTTCGTCGACGCGGCCCTGCGCCGCGAGGACGCCTACCGGGCCGCGGACAAGAACACCAAGCAGTTCTGGCTGATCATCCTCGGTCTGACGGCCGTCGTGAACGTCCTCCCGCTCGGTCTGTTCTTCCTGGTCGTCGCCGGCCTGGTCGCGGACATCGTGTACATGGTGGACGTGCGGCCCGCGCTCATCCGGGTCGGCGGGGGCGGCCGGGGCGGCTTCCGCCGCGGCAGCAGCAGCGACGGCCCCTACGGCCCCTACAACGGCGGACGCTGACGGCGGACGCCCGTCCGGCCTCCCGCCCGCCCGGTGGGCGGCGGGACCGGGCCCCGTTCAGCCCCGGTCGAGCAGCAGCACCGCCACGTCGTCCGTCAGCTCGTCGCCGTTGAGGTCCCGCACCTCCGCCAGCACGGCGTCCAGCAGCTCCTCGCCGCGCAGGCCCGCGGCCATCCGCTGCCCGACGATCCCGAGCATCCCGTCCTGGCCGAGCCGCTGATCGCCCCGGCCGGTCCGGCCCTCGATCAGCCCGTCCGTGTACATCATCAGGCTCCACGCCCCGCCCAGCTGCACCTGCATCCGGGGCCAGCGGGCGTTGGGCAGCAACCCCAGCGCGGGCCCGCCGCAGTCCTCGTCCGGCAGCAGCCGCGGGCCGCGCCCGCCGCCGGCGACCAGCGGCGCGGGATGTCCGGCCAGGCACACCCCGGCCCGCCGCCCGTCCGGGGCGATGTCCACCGTGCACAGGGTGGCGAAGATCTCGTCGCTGGAGCGCTCGTGCTCCAGGACCCGCTGGAGGGTGCCCAGCAGCTGGTCGCCGCAGAGCCCGGCGAAGGTCAGCGCCCGCCAGGCGATCCGCAGCTCCACACCCAGCGCCGCCTCGTCCGGGCCGTGCCCGCACACGTCGCCGATCATGGCGTGGACGGTGCCGTCGGCGGTGCGCACGGTGTCGTAGAAGTCACCGCCCAGCAGGGCCCGGGACCGTCCCGGCCGGTACCGGGCGGCGAACCGCAGCTCCGAGCCGTCCAGCAGCGGCGTCGGCAGCAGCCCGCGCTCCAGCCTGGCGTTCTCCTGGGCCCGCAGCCGCGACTCGGTGAGCTGCCGCTGCGCCAGGTCCGCCCGCTTGCGCTCGACCGCGTACCGGACGGCCCGGCTCAGCAGCCGCCCGTCCAGCTCGCCGCGGAAGAGGAAGTCCTGGGCCCCGACCCGTACGGCCTCGGCCGCGCGCTCGGCGTCGTCCTCGGCGGTGAGCGCCAGCACAGCGTGCCGGGGCGCCATCCGCAGCACCCTGCGCAGGATGGCCAGCTCGTCACCGTCCCCCTCGGCGCGCCTCGCCGCTGCGCCGTCGGGCAGGGCGAGGTCGAGCAGGATGCAGTGGACGTCGTCGGTGAGGAGCCGCTCGGCCTCGGTGAGGTTGCGGGCGGTACGGACCCGCATCCGCCCTCCGGAGGCGTCGAGCATCTCGGGGATCGCCAGGGAACCCGCCGGGTCGTCCTCGATGACCAGCAGGGTCAGGCCGCCGCCGGAGGCCGTCCCCGGCTCGGCCGGCTGCCGCGGCAGCGCCGCGGCCCCCAGCTCGTTGCCCATCGATACGGGCATGTCTGAAGTCCTCTTCCCTCCCCCCGAGGGGCCCACAGGCGTCGGGTGAAGACGCCCCGGGCGACCATATCGGTCGCCCGGGGGTGCACGGAATGCGTTGTGGCATATGCCAAACGACTGGGCGGCCGGCCGGACCCGCCTACTTGTCCGGCCGCACCACCCCCAGGATCGGCAGCGAACCCGCCCCCGCCAGGGTGATCTGCCGACCGGTCCGGGGGGCGTGGACCATCATCCCGTCGCCCACGTACATCCCGACGTGACCGGCGTCCTTCCGGTAGACGATCAGGTCCCCGGGGCGCATGTCGGTGATCTCCACCTTCGGCAGCCGCCTCCACTGCTCCTGCGAGGTCCGCGGGATCCGCACCCCGGCCGCCTCCCAGGCGCGCAGCGTCAGACCCGAGCAGTCGAAGGTGCCGGGCCCCTCGGCGCCCCACTCGTAGTCCTTGCCGATCTGGGCCATGGCGTACTCGAGGGCCTTCCTCCCCCGCGCCGAGGCCCTGCCGTCGATCTCGTCGAGTATGCCGGTGTCCAGCCACCTCGCCTGCCGCGCCCAGGCCGCCTCGTCCTCCAGCTCCCTCAGACGCTCCAGCTCCTCGGCCTCGAGCCTCGACTCCAGCTTCTCGGCCCTGGCCAGCTCGGCCTCGATCCTCTTCTTGGCCGCCGCCTTCCTCCTGCGGTCCGCCTCCAGCTTCGCCCACCGGCCGGTGGCCTCGTCCGCGTACTCGTCCAGGTCCTTCCTGGCGTTCCGCAGCTTCCCCAGCAGGCCCCTGGTCGCCTGCTCGCCCCGGTGGAGCAGGCCGAGGTCGCGCAGGAAGTCCTCCGGGTCGTCCTCCAGGACCAGCCGCGCCTCGGGGGGCAGCCCGCTGCCGCGGTACTGCGCGCGGGCCATCGCCCCGGCCCGGTCCGTCAGATCGGCCAGGTGCCCCCGGGTCCGGGTGATCGCCCGGGCGAGCCGCACGATCTCCTGACGCTGCTCCTCGGCCCGCTCGTCGGCGGCGTTGTACTCCTCGGTGGCCGATTCCACCCTGCCGTGCAGCTTCTCGATCTCCTTGCGGATCTCCTCCAGCCGGGCGGCGTCCTTCCCGTCGGCGGACTCCCCGCCGGCCTCCGGACCGCCGGACGCCCCGGCCTCCGGCGTCCCGCCCGGCCCGGGCCGCCCCGGGTCCGCGTACGCGCTCCCCACGGGCACCACCAGCAGCCCCAGCTGCGCACACACGAGCGCGCACGCGGCGGCGGCCCACGCCGGCACCCCGCGGCGAATCCCCCGGGCGCCCTGCCCCTGACGTCCCACGCGTCTCCCTTCCCCGCTGTGCCTACTCGTGCGTAACGAGTCACCGCCGGGGATAGTGCCACGCCGGGCGCCCCGGCAACAGACCGCGCGCAGCGCCCGTACCGGGCGCGCGTCCTCTGCACAGAGGCCGGTCGCGCAACTGCACCGTCCGCCGAGGTTCACCTCTCGTTCACTCTCGGCCGTCGGGCGCTTCACCTGTGCTGCCTAATTTCGGCCGTACGGGGTGCGTGTCCGGTCGCCGGCGGACGCGGACCGCTCCACATCCTGAAGACGACCCGGTTACACCTCACCGCTTGCCGACCCCACCGGCGGGCCCAGGAAGGAACTGAACGAAGTGAAGCTTCAGCCCACCCACCGGCTTCGCGCGATCGCTTTCGGCGCTGTCGCGGTCTCCAGCGCCCTGGTCCTGACCGCCTGCGGCTCGGACGACAACACCGGGGGCGACAAGGCGGAAGGCGGCTCCAAGGCCCCCAGCAACGTCAAGTGCGAGGGCGAGGGCAACCTGCTCGCCTCCGGGTCCAGCGCCCAGAAGAACGCGATGGACATCTGGGTCAGGAACTACCAGGCGGCCTGTGAGGGCGTCGGCATCAACTACAAGCCCACCGGCTCCGGCGCGGGCGTCCAGGAGTTCCTGCAGGGCAAGACCGGCTTCGCCGGCTCCGACTCGGCGCTGGACGAGACCGAGATCGAGCAGTCCAAGAAGGTCTGCAAGGGCGGCCAGGGCATCAACCTTCCGATGGTCGGCGGCCCCGTGGCCGTCGGCTACAACCTCTCCGGCGTGGACAACCTGGTCCTGGACGCCGAGACGCTCGCCAAGATCTTCGACTCGAAGATCACCAAGTGGGACGACCCGGCGATCAAGAAGCTCAACCCGGACACCGACCTGCCCTCCACCAAGATCCAGGCCTTCCACCGCTCCGACGAGTCCGGCACCACCGACAACTTCACCGAGTACCTCCACGCCGCCGCGCCCGACGTCTGGAAGTACGAGCCCGCCAAGGCCTGGGCCGGCAAGGGCGGCCAGTCCGCGGACGGCTCCGCCGGCGTGGCCACCAACGTCAAGAACAACGACGGCGCCATCGGCTACTTCGAGCTCTCCTACGCCACCGGCAACGACATCCCGACCGTGGACCTGGACACCGGCGCCGGCGAGCCGGTCGAGGCCACTGTCGAGAACGCCACCAAGGCCATCGCCGCGGGCAAGGTCGTCGGCGAGGGCAACGACCTGGCCATGGAGCTGGACTACGCCACCAAGGCCGAGGGCGCCTACCCGATCGTCCTGGTGACCTACGAGATCGTCTGCGACAAGGGCAACAACAAGGAGTCCCTGGACCTGACCAAGTCCTTCCTGACCTACACGGCCAGCGAGGACGGCCAGAAGGCCCTCGCCGAGCAGGGCTACGCCCCGATCCCCGACGAGATCATCACCAAGGTCCGCTCGACCGTCGAGTCCCTCTCCTGATACCCGGGGCGGCCGGTCCCGCACCACGCGGGCCGGCCGCCCCGCCGTCCGCCCCGCTGTCCCCATCCGCACGCGATCAACCCATCCGGTGCACCGCCGCCAGGGGATGACACCCCTCATCAGACCGGAGACACCATGGACATAGCACCCACCGCATCCGTTCCACCGCCCGAGGCGCCACCCGGGAAGTCGAGCAACAGGCCGGGCGACCGGATCTTCCTCGGCCTCTCCAAGGGATCCGGCATCACCCTGCTCGTGATCATGGCCGCCATCGCGGTCTTCCTCACCTGGCGGGCCGTCCTCGCCATCGCCGGGAACGAGGGGAACTTCCTCACCACCTTCGAGTGGGACGCCAACGCCGACCCGCCGGTCTTCGGCATCGCGGTCCTGGCGTACGGCACCCTCGTCACCTCCGTCATCGCGATGGTGCTGGCGGTCCCCGTGGCCGTCGGCATCGCCCTGTTCATCTCCCACTACGCGCCGCGCAGGCTCGCCACCCCGCTGGCGTACGTCGTCGACCTGCTCGCGGCGGTCCCCAGCATCATCTACGGCCTGTGGGGCGCCCTGTTCCTGGTGCCGCACCTGACCGGCCTGTACACCTGGCTCGACGAGTACCTCGGCTGGACCGGCGTCTTCGCCTACGACGACGGCGCCCCGCGCTCGCTGTTCACCGCGGGCATCCTGCTGGCGATCATGATCCTGCCGATCGTCACCAACGTCAGCCGTGAGGTCTTCATGCAGGCCCCCAAGATGCAGGAGGAGGCCGCACTCGCGCTCGGCGCCACCCGCTGGGAGGTCGTCAAGATGGCCGTCCTGCCGTTCGGCCGGTCCGGCGTGATCAGCGCCTCGATGCTCGGCCTGGGCCGCGCCCTCGGCGAGACGATGGCGGTGGCCACCGTCCTCTCCCCCAGCGCCGACATCACCCTCAGCCTTCTCAACCCCGGCGGCGGAACCTTCGCGCAGAACATCGCCGCGGCCTTCAAGGAGGCCGGCGAGTTCGGCCGCGACGCCCTGATCGCCTCCGGCCTCGTCCTGTTCGTCATCACCCTGCTGGTGAACGGCGCCGCCCGCATGATCATTGCCCGCCGCAAGGAGTACTCGGGGGCGAACGCCTGATGAGCAACACAGTCATGGACAAGCCCTCGGTCGCCACGCCGCCGCCCGGGCGCACGCTCAAGCAGCCCCGCCTCCCCCGCTGGGCCCCCGCCGCCCTGGCCCTGGGCTCGGCCGGCGCCGGCATCGGCATCGGCCTGGCGGCCGGGCTGGACAGCCGCGTCCAGTGGGGCCTGATCGCCGCGATCGTCTACGTCGTGGCCACCTACGTCCTCGCCTCGGCCGTCGAGGGACGGCGCCAGGCCGTGGACCGCCTCGTCACCAGCCTGGTGTGGGTCAGCTTCCTCGTGGCCGTGGTCCCGCTGGCCTCCCTGACCTGGGAGACGATCGCCCGCGGCACCAAGGTGCTGGACGGGTACTTCCTCACGCACTCCATGAACGGAGTGCTCACCATCGAGCCCGGCGGCGGCATCTACCACGCGATCCTCGGCACCCTGGAGCAGGTCGGCCTCGCCACGCTGATAGCGGCGCCCATCGGCCTGCTGACCGCGATCTACCTCGTCGAGTACGGGACCGGCAGGCTCGCCAAGGCCGTCACCTTCTTCGTCGACGTCATGACGGGCATCCCCTCGATCGTCGCCGGCCTGTTCATCCTCTCCTTCTGGATCATCATCCTGGACTTCGGCTACTCGGGCTTCGCCGGAGCCATGGCGCTGGCCATCCTGATGATGCCGATCGTCGTGCGCTCCACCGAGGAGATGCTCAAGCTCGTTCCGAACGAGCTGCGCGAGGCGTCCCTGGCACTGGGCGTGCCCAAGTGGCGCACCATCCTCAAGGTGGTGCTGCCCACCGCGATCGGCGGCATCACCACGGGCGTGATGCTCGCCGTGGCCCGCATCGCCGGCGAGACCGCACCGGTCATGCTCCTGGTGTTCGGTACGCAGCAGATCAACGCCAACCCCTTCGACGGGGCCCAGTCGTCCCTGCCGTACTACATCTACGAGCAGTGGCAGCTCGGCAACCAGGCGGCCTACGACCGCGCCTGGGCCGCGGCCCTCGTCCTGATCGCCTTCGTGATGATCCTGAACCTGGTGGCCCGCGGCATAGCCCGCTGGAAGGCCCCCAAGACCGGCCGCTGACCCGGCCACGCAAGCGGAAGAGAAGTGATTCCCATGGCCAAGCGCATCGACGTCAGCGGCCTCACCGCCTACTACGGCTCCCACAAGGCCATCGAGGACATCTCGATGTCCATCGAGCCCCGCTCCGTGACGGCCTTCATCGGCCCGTCCGGCTGCGGCAAGTCCACCTTCCTGCGCACCCTCAACCGCATGCACGAGGTCACCCCCGGCGGGCGCGTCGAGGGCAAGGTGCTGCTCGACCACGAGGACCTGTACGCCAGCGGGGTCGACCCGGTCTCCGTGCGCCGCACCATCGGCATGGTCTTCCAGCGGCCGAACCCGTTCCCGACCATGTCGATCTACGACAACGTGGCGGCGGGCCTGCGGCTCAACGGCTCCTACAGGAAGTCCGAGCTGGACGACATCGTCGAGAAGTCCCTCAAGGGCGCCAACCTCTGGAACGAGGTGAAGGACCGGCTGAACCGGCCCGGCTCCGGCCTCTCCGGCGGCCAGCAGCAGCGTCTGTGCATCGCCCGCGCCATCGCGGTCGAACCGCAGGTGCTGCTGATGGACGAGCCGTGCTCGGCACTCGACCCGATCTCCACCCTCGCCATCGAGGACCTCATCGGCGAGCTGAAGTCGCGCTTCACGATCGTCATCGTCACCCACAACATGCAGCAGGCCGCGCGCGTCTCGGACCGCACCGCGTTCTTCAACCTCTCCGCGGTCGGCCAGCCCGGCAAGCTGGTGGAGATCGACGACACCGAGCGCATCTTCTCCAACCCCTCGGTGCAGGCCACCGAGGACTACATCTCGGGCCGCTTCGGCTGATCCGCCCGGCCCGTCACGACCGTCTGCGGTGCTGCATGGCGGTGCCACCGCAAGACGAAAGCCCGCCCCCCGGCTCCCGGGGGGCGGGCCCCTCACGTCCTGGGCCGACCCGGCCACCCCATGCCCGGGTCAGCCCATCACCAACTTGACCAGCCAGTACGACACCGCCGCCACCAGCGCGGCCGCCGGCATCGTGATGAACCAGCCGAGGACGATGTTCTTGGCGACGCCCCACCGCACCGCGCTCACCCGCTTCGTGGCGCCCACTCCCATGATCGCGGAGGTGATCACATGCGTGGTGGAGATCGGCGCGTGGAACATGAACGACGCCGTGTACATCACCGACGCCGCCGTCGTCTCCGCGGCGAAGCCCTGCGGCGGGTCCAGCTCGATGATCCGCCGGCCCAGCGTCCGCATGATGCGCCAGCCGCCGGCGTACGTGCCCAGCGACAGCATCAGCGCGCAGGAGACCTTAACCCAGGTCGGGATCTGGCCGTGGTCCTGGACGTCCGCGATCACCAGGGCCATCACCACGATGCCCATGGTCTTCTGCGCGTCCTGCAGGCCGTGCCCGAGGGCCATCCCCGCCGCCGAGACCGTCTGCGCGATACGGAAGCCGCGCTTGGCCCTGTGCGGGTTGGCCCTGCGGAAGATCCACAGGATGACCGCCATCACCAGGTAGCCGAGCAGCAGCCCGACCACCGGCGAGACGAACATCGGGATGACGATCTTCTCGAACACCCCGGACCAGTAGACCGCGATGCCGCCCGCGAGCGCCGCGCCCACCATGCCGCCGAAGAGTGCGTGCGAGGAGGAGGACGGCAGGCCGAAGTACCAGGTGATCAGGTTCCAGACGATCGCGCCGACCAGCGCCGCGAACAGGATCGCCATTCCGCTCTGGCCGTCCGGGGTCTCGATCAGCCCTTCGCTGACGGTCTTGGCGACGCCGCTGCCCATGAAGGCGCCGGCCAGGTTCATCACCGCGGCCATCAGCAGCGCCGCCCGGGGGGTGAGCGCACGCGTGGAGACGGACGTGGCGATGGCGTTCGCGGAGTCGTGGAAGCCGTTGGTGTAGGTGAAGAAGAGCGCGACCCCGACGGTCACGATGAGCGCAAAGGTGTCCACGTGGTTCAGGACTCCTTGACGACGATGGTCTCCACCGTGTTCGCCACATGCTCGAAGGCGTCGGCCGCCTCTTCCAGAACGTCCACGATCTGCTTGAGCTTGAGGACCTCGATGGCGTCGTACTTGCCGTTGAACAGATGGGCGAGCAGCTTGCGGTGGATCTGGTCCGCCTGGTTCTCGAGGCGGTTGACCTCGATCCAGTACTCGGTGAGGTTGTCCATCGTCCGCAGGTTCGGCATGGCCTCGGCGGTCAGCTCGGCCGCGCGGGCCAGGACCTCGATCTGCTGCTCCACCCCCTTGGGGAGCTCCTCGATCTGGTAGAGGACGACCAGGTCGACGGCCTCCTCCATGAAGTCCATGATGTCGTCGAGCGACGAGGCGAGCCGGTAGATGTCCTCGCGGTCGAACGGCGTGATGAAGGAGGAGTTGAGCTGGTGGAAGATGGCGTGGGTGGCATCGTCACCGGCGTGCTCGGCCGCGCGCATGCGCTCCGAGATCTCGGCCCGTGCCGATGTTTCAGCCCCGAGCAGTTCCATCAGGAGCTTCGAACCGGTGACGATGTTGTCCGCGGACGCGGCGAACATGTCATAGAAGCTCGTCTCCCTGGGGGTCAGACGAAAGCGCACTGGGATTCCTCGGGGTGCCTCGTTGTCGGTCGTGATGATGCTAGGCGCATCACCCGGTCACAGCGGACCGGCGTTCTTCAGTGTCACCCATCGAACCGTGCCCCCCCGTGCCGGGGCTCATGCGTCACAACCCGGCACAGCAGCCCGCCGGAACGGAACATTCGGTACGATATACCCAGTGGGGGTATCACCCTCACGGCGACCACGGGAGGACCGCATGACGACCGCCGACACCCGTCCAGAGACCGTCCACGGTCCGCACGGATACGCCAAGGAGAAGGACGCCCACCTCAAGCGGCTGAGGCGCATCGAGGGGCAGATCCGCGGCCTCCAGCGCATGGTCGAGGAGGACGTCTACTGCATCGACATACTCACCCAGGTCTCCGCCTCCACCAAGGCCCTGCAGTCGTTCGCGCTCCAGCTCCTGGAGGAGCACCTGCGCCACTGCGTGGCCCATGCCGCGGCCGAGGGCGGCACCGAGATCGACGCCAAGGTGGAGGAGGCCACGGCCGCCATCGCCCGCCTGCTGCGCACCTGACCGGGCCCGGGGCTCCTCAGCCCTTCCCTCCCCCGTCGCGCCCGACCCGGAGCACCTCGTCGATACGCGCGGGGCTGAGCCGGTCCTCCACCGCGGTCGAGGCCGCGATCATCAGCTCGCCGTAGAGTTCGATCTCGTCGAGGGCCACGTGGTCCTGAACCAGCGGACCGCCGCTCTCGCCGGACACACGCACCACCTCCTCCAGCCGCCCCCTCGCACACGGAATCCCAGGGTAGGAAGGAGCGCACCCGCGGCGCATGGCACATCCGGACCATTTCACTCCACCGTCACCGGCCGGTCCCGCACCCGACGGCGACGGGCCGGACCCGCCAGCACCCCGCCGCTACGGCGCGGCGACCCTTCCGGTGTAGATGTCCCCCGGCTCGGGAAGCCCGACCTCCACCGGCACCCCGAACCCGTACAGCGTCGTCGTCGAGACCACCGAGACCTCCCCGCCCCTTCCCCTCCCGGACGTACCCGCCGTGGCCGGGAAGGTGAAGCGGTGCCGCACCTTCCGCAGCCGTCCGCGTGCGTCCACATACGCGTCGAAGGGCACGGTCCGGTGCGAGAGCCCCTCCGCCGCCGCGGCCAGGTGCCTCCGCGAACGCGGATCGGCCGCACCGGCCGCCACCACGATGTCCGTGGTGCCGCGGTAGTGCCGCACCTTCTCCCCGTGCAGCCGCTCCTCGCCCCGGAACGACACCGACCGCGCCCCGCGCAGCAGCTCGGCGGCGCTGATCGGGTCCGTCGCACCGCCCGTGACCAGGTTCCCGTCCGGCAGACCGGCCGTGTCCACCCGCACCCACTTGCCGTCGGGAACACCCGCGCCCCGGTTCCTCATGTAGAGCGCGTCCGGCGTGATCAGCTCCACGATGGGCCGGCGCTCGCCGTCCTCCGTGGCCTCGCCCGGCAGCACCACCTCCAGCCGCCCCGTCCGCCTCCCGTAGTCGAAGACGCCCGACCCCCGGATGGTGACGCGGGTGCCGCCGCTGTTCATCTCCACCGCCGTACGGGCCCGGGAGGTGCCCGACCGCGCCAGCACCCCGGCCGCCTCCCGCACGGCCGCCCGCGCCTCGGCGGCACTCACGTCCGCCGCGACGGCCCCCTTCCCCGAGCACCCGGCGGCGGTCAGAGTCGCCAGCACCACTCCGGCGCAGGCCGCGAGGACCCCGGCCTTCCGCCCGCGCTTGACCACCATCGTCTGCCGACCCCCAAGAACAAGCCTCGCAACTCGATCCGACTAACGACGGCTCCCGGCCACCGTCACGGCCGGTACCGTGGTCGCGTGCAGCACGAGGACGCCGCGGAGCGGCCGGCACGGCCCGGTGAACACCACACCTCGACGACGGAGAAGGGCGCCTTCTGCAGCGCGGTCTGCACCTGCGGATGGCGCGGGCCCGCCCGGCGGGCCCGCTCACAGGCCCGCCGGGACGCCGAGACCCATTCCGGCCCCGGGGAGACGTGAGCCGGCCCCGGCGGAGACCCCCCGGAACGCGGAACCCGGCCCCACGAGGGGGCCGGGTTCCCTGGGATCCGGTCGGTCCCGTACGGCGCCTCAGGCCGCCAGGTCGCGGTCGTACGGCCGCCGCTCCGGCTCCGCGTCCCGCGCCGCCGTCCGGGGCGCGGACACCAGCCGGCCGGCCGGCGAGGAGGCCACCGCGCGCAGCAGCGGCGTCAGCAGCGCCAGCGCGGCCGGAGCCAGCAGCAGCGCCACGGCCGTACCCAGCGCCAGACCGCCGATCACGTCGGTGGGGTAGTGCACCCCCATGTAGACCCGGCAGAAGCCCGCGAACACCGCCACCAGGATGCCGACCAGGCCCAGCTTCCGGTTCACCATGAAGATCCCCACCGCGAGCGCCATCGCCAGCGTGGCGTGATCGCTGACGAACGAGAAGTCCCTCTTCCCGTCCACCAGGACCTCCAGCCCCTCATGGGTCAGAAAAGGTCTGGGCCGCTCCACGAATCCCCGGATCGGCACGTTCACCAGCAGCGCCACTCCGGCCGCCAGCGGTGCCCAGACCAGTCCGGCCACCGCGGACACCGCGTCCGTCCGCCGCCGTGCCACCCACCAGGCCCACACGCCCAGCAGCGCCAGAGCCGCGATGGTGCCGTACTCGCCGATGTACTCCATCAGGTGGTCGGCCCATCCGGGGGCGTCCTTGGCCAGTCCGTTGATGTCGTAGAGCAGCTCGACGTCGGGGTTGTCCCATTCGGCCATCGTGTTGCTGCCCTTCACTCGTCGCTGCCGACCCCCGTGGTAGCGGAATGCCCTGTCCGGACAAGACAACGCCCTGTCCGGGCCGTACGTTCCGACCTCCACCGAACGATCACGCGGACGTTATCGGAGAGTGACCCGCCCCCGGCTCAGGGCCCACGCCTCACGCTCCACCCACCAGGACGTCCGGAGGGAGCCCCGGGGATCACGACGCCGTCGGCCTCGTCGCCCCGAAATAGTCGGGGGTGTCGATCGGATCGAAGCGGATCTTCGCGCCCGTGTACGGCGCATCGATCATATAGCCGCCCCCCACGTAGATGCCCACGTGGTAGATCGACCGCGAGTCGTTCAAATCGTGCGCGAAGAAGACCAGGTCACCAGGGAGCAACTCGTTCCGCTTCGGGTGCGGGCCGGTGTTCCACTGATCGTTGGCGACGCGCGGCAGCTCGATCCCCACGCTCGCGTACGCCGCCTTCGTCAGCCCCGAGCAGTCGAACCGCCCACCGTCCTCCGGCGTCCCGTCCCCGCCCCACAGGTACGGCGTCCCCAGCTTCCGCTGCGCGAAGTCGATCGCCCCGGCCGCCTGCCTCGACGGGGACACCCGGCCGGCCGGCGCGGCGAAGCTCTTCTCCAGCTTCCGGATGACCTGTACGTAGTTCCGCGTCTCACGGTAGGGGGGCACCCCGCCGTACTTGACCACCGCGTACGGGCCCGCGTTGTAGGCGGCCAGCATGTTGTCCGTCGGATCCCCGGGTACGTCCTCCACGTGCTTCGCCAGCGTGCAGTCGTACTTGGCGGCCGACGG
Organism: Streptomyces glaucosporus; assembly: GCF_039533345.1. NCBI lineage: Bacteria > Bacillati > Actinomycetota > Actinomycetes > Kitasatosporales > Streptomycetaceae > Streptomyces > Streptomyces glaucosporus. The sequence goes on from NZ_BAAATJ010000002.1 coordinate 425,438, forward strand.
GATCGCGTCCTTCGGGTCCCACACGTCCCGGTCCCCGTCCCCGTCCCCGTCGACGCCGTGCGTCGCCCACGTCCCGGGGATGAACTGCGCGATGCCCTGCGCCGCGGCCGGGCTCTGCGCCTTCGGGTTCCAGCCGCTCTCCTGGTAGAGCTGGGCCGCCAGCAGCGCCGGATTGAGCGCCGGGCAGTAGTTGCCCCACTTCTGCACCAGGGGCTGGTACGCCGCCGGCACGGCCCCCTTCGCCAGCCCGACGGCCCCGCCGCGCCCGCCGAAGAGGCCCGACGCGGCGCTGTACGTACCGATCACGAGCAACGCCATGAAGCACATGACGAGCCCGAACCCGACCCCGGTCGCCACCCACGCCTTCCGCACCCCTCAACCCTCCCCCATCGGAACACAGTTCACTGCCGATTCGCCCGAGAACGTGTCAGAATCCAAAGGAAGCGCATCTCCAACAACCCGACTGGGGCGGTGAATACACCATGTTTCTGGCAGCCGACAAGGGCGACATCAACACCATCATCGGCGGAATCGCCCCTGACTGGGGCCCGTTCGGATCGCTGGGCAACGAGGCCCGCGTGATGATCGAGGTCGTCATGGCCGTCGCCATCCTCCTGTGCCTCGGCATCGCCGTCTGGGGCGCCGCCAAGCAGCGCATCGGCGCCACGGCCCTGCGCGACACCTTCAGCGCGGAACAGGGCAAGGGCCTGATCGTCGCGGGCCTGACGGGCGTCTTCATCATCGGATCGCTCGGCACGCTCTTCACCATCGTCTACGGCATGGCCGTGTAACGCCACGTCACCATCATCCCGCCCCCTTCCCCACGGCGACCACCCCCCGACCCCAACCCCGACTCCCGGCTTCCGTGCGGACCACGGGCGCCACGGTCCGTCCACGGAAACCGGCACGGCCCGGAACGACCGCCCCGGCCCGTGCCGGGCGGTCCCATGACATCCGCCGGCCCCCGCCGTCCACAGGCGAACAGCGGGGGCCGGCACCCGCCGTGCCCAAACGGCCGGCACACCAGCGAAGAAGAGAACCACGGCAATGCCCCAGCCACGTTCCGTCCCTCACACCGTCTCACGTCCCCCCTCCCCCGGCCGAGCGGAGCGGAACACCGGCACCGGAACCGCTCCCGCGGACCCGCCTGCCACGGTGCGGAGGCGATCCCGCACACACCGGCCCCGCAGCGGCCGGGACGGGGTTACCGTCATGGTGGGAGCACGACCACAACCAGGCGGCAGCCGGGCGACCGAGAGGGCACACGCACGATGAGCATCGGCGGCGATGACGGCTACGACGACGACGTCGTCGACGCCTACGGCGAGCCCCGGCGACCGCCGGTCCGCGTGGGCCGCAGCATGGTGACGGTGGTGGGCGTCGTCGTCCTGCTGATCGCGGCCATCGCCTTCGCCAACAGGGGCGGTGGAGAGGGGACTTCCGGAACCGGCGGCGAAAGCGCGAAGAACGGTGCGCGGCCCACCGCCCCCACCGGCGAACGCCCCGTCACCACCGAGTCCAACGGCGTCCCCTCGGGCTTCCCCCGCACCGAGCAGGGCGCGCAGAGCGCCGCGGCCAACTACGCGGTGGCGCTGGGCGGAACCGGCATGTTCGACACCGAGCACCGCCACATGCTCGTCGACACCCTCTACACCCCCGAGACCGCCGCCCGCATCAAGGGCCCCCAGGACAAGGCGTACTCGGAGGAGTTCTTCAAGCGCCTGGGCCTCACCGCGGACGGCGAGGCCCCCGCGGGCATGACCTTCGTCTCCCGCACCATCCCGGTCGGCACCAAGGTGACCGAGTACGGGAACGACAGCGCCACCGTCGAGGTCTGGTACACGAGCCTCATCGGCATGGCGGGCGAGGACTCGACCACACCCGTGACCACCACCTGGAAGACCTGGACCTTCGAACTGCGGTGGAACGGGTCGGACTGGAAGATCGCCGACGACTCCCAGAAGGACGGACCGGCCCCCGTACCGGGGGACGACCGGGCCGCCACAGCCGAGGACATCAGCAAGGCCGTCGAGGAGTACGGGGGGTTCACCTATGCCCGCTGACCGCCGCCGTGTCCTGTCGCTCGCCGCGATCCTCGCGGGCGTACAGGCCTCCGGCCTCTGGCTGGCCACACGCGCGACCGCCGACCCGACGCCGTCGCCATCTACGAGCGAGGATCCCTGCGAGAACATCAGTAGCGCTGCCAGGGACTATTGCGAGCAGGACCGAGGCAACACCGACGCCGGCGACGCCGACCCCCTGTCCACCCTCGACCCGCTCTCCTCCCTCGCCCAGGGCTGCGCCGACGCCGCCGCGTGGATCGTCACCAAGCTCTCCGACGCCGTCACCACCACCGCGACCGTCGACTTCACCAATCCCTCCTTCCTCCGCCAGTACGCCGTCGTCTTCGCCGCCTCCACGATCCTCACCCTCGTCCTGTGGCTGCTGGCCGTCGCCAAGCGCGCCGTGCGCGGCATCCCCCTCACCGAGGCGATCACCGAGGCCATCGGCTTCCTGTGGCTGACGGTCCTCGCGTCCGCGTTCACCCCGCTGGTCCTCTACACCCTGGTCACCGCGACCGACGCCGTCACCGACGCGATCGCCGCGGGCACCGGCTCCAACACCGACAAGTTCTTCGGCGCCTTCTCCGAGGCCCTCAAGAAGGGCGACGACATCGGCGGCGGACCGATCATGCTGATCGTCGTCTCCCTCGTCTCCGTCCTCGCCGCCGGCGTCCTGTGGCTCGAACTCGTCATCCGCGCCGCCCTGCTGTACGTCGGCGCCCTGCTGGGGACGGTCGTCTACGCCGGTCTCGTCGACAAGAACCTGTGGGGCCACGTCCGCCGCTGGGCGGGCATCATGATCGCGGTGATCCTCGTCAAGCCGGTCATCGTCATCGTCCTCGGCCTCGCCGGGGCGCTGGCCTCGGACGAGGGACCGGGGGCCTTCTCCGCGATCGTCTCCGGCCTCGCGATCATCCTGCTCGCCATCTTCGCCAGTGCGATGATCTACCGCTTCGTGCCCGGCTTCGGCGACGAGATCGTCCGCCAGCGCAACGCGAGCGCCGATCCCGCCTCCCGTACGGCCGCCGCCGTCGTCGCCTCCCCCGCCGCCATGCTCCGGCAGGGCATCAACACCCACAGCGCCCGCGGCGGCGCCGCCGAGAGCGGCGGCTCCCAGGCCGGCGCCGCCCCCAGGCCCGCCCATCCCGTCTCCGGTGGCGTGGCCGCCCACGCGTCGCGCGGCAACCCGACCTCCCCGCCCGCCGCACCGCCCCCGCCCCGCAGGGGCGACAGCCCGACCAGCAAGAGCACCGGAGGTGATCGCGGGTGACGTCCCCGTCCCACACCGTCGCACCGCGCCGCACGTACATGATCGGGCGCGCCCGTCCCAACGCCATCATCGGCAGGAACCGGGAGACAGGCGAGATCGCGCTGATCATCGCGGGCGCCTTCCTCGGGATGATGAGCGGCCTCCTCGTCCCCGTCCTGTCCCTGCGCATCGCCATGCTGGTCGGCTTCCCGCTGCTGGCCCTGGCCGCGGTGTACGTGCCGTACCGGGGCCGGACGTACTACAAGTGGTTCGAGATCAACCGCAGTTACCGCCGCCTGCTGCGCCGCGGCACCACCTACCGCTCCGCCGCCGCCGAGGCCGGCACCCGGCTGGACGGCACCGAGGTGGACATCCCGCCGCCTCCGGGCGTGGGCCGCATCACCTGGCTGTCCGCGCCCTTCGGGCCCGACGAGATCGCCGTGCTGCTCCACGCCGACCGGCGCACCGTCACCGCCGCCATCGAGATCGAGGGGCCGGGTGTGGGCCTGCGCGACAGCGAGGACCAGGAGGCCCTCGTCGACCGCTTCGGCACCCTGCTCAAGCACGTCGCCAACGGCGACGGCTTCGTCACCCGCCTCCAGATGCTCGCCCGCACCCTCCCCGCCGACCCCGACGCGCACGCCAAGGACGTCGCGCAGCGCGGTGACGAGCGGGCCGCGCCCTGGCTGCGGGAGTCCTACGACCAGCTGCTGTCGATGGTCTCCACCTCCAGCGAGCAGCACCGCGCCTACCTCGTGGCCTGTATGCACTACACCCGCGAGCTGGCCGCCGAGGCCGCCGCGATCGCCAAGGCCACCCGCGCGTCCAGCGGCCGCCGCCTCACCCGGGACGAAGGCCTGGCCGTCGTCATGGCCCGCGAGCTCACCGACATCTGCGCCCGCCTCACCGAGGCCGACATCAGGGTGCGGCAGCCGCTGGGCCAGGCGCGGATGGCGTCGCTGATCCACTCCATGTACGACCCGGACCACCCCATCGACCACATCCAGGCCATGACCCGGCGCAACGCCTGGCCGGCCGAGCTGGACGCGGCCGAGCCGACCTACCTCCAGGCCAAGACCCGCGAGTCGGCCACCCGCGCCCCCTGGTGCCACGCCACCGCCTGGGTCAAGGAGTGGCCGATGACCCCCGTGGGCGTCAACTTCCTCGCCCCGCTGCTGGTGCACACCCCGGACGTGATCCGCACCGTCGCCGTCTGCATGGACCTGGAGCCCACCGAGGTCGCCATCGAGCGGATGCTGACGGAGAAGACCAACGACGAGGCCGAGGCCAGCCGCGCAGCGAAGATGAACCGCACCGTGGACCCGCGGGACGTGGCCGCCTCCAGCCGCGTCGACCAGCGCGGCGAGGACCTGGCCTCCGGCGCCGCGGGCGTCAACCTCGTCGGCTACATCACCGTCTCCTCCCGCTCCCCCGAGGCGCTGGCCCGCGACAAGCGGACGATCCGGGCGTCGGCCGGAAAGAGCTACTTGAAGCTGGAATGGTGCGACCGGGAGCATCACCGTGCGTTCGTGAACACCCTGCCGTTCGCGACCGGCATCCGCCGCTGAGGAGGCGCAACCACCATGGCCGCGTTCGATCCGCTGACCGCCGTCACCGACGCCTTCACCGGTCTCGTCTTCGGCAAGACCGAGACCACCCGGCTTCCCGTGCGCACCTCCACCGGCCAGGCCCAGGCCGTCTACCTGCCCACCGCCGCTCCCGGCCTGGGCGACTCCGGCGTGATCATCGGCCGCGAGGTGTACAGCGGCAAGGGCTACATCTACGACCCCTTCCAGCTCTACGGCCAGCAGCTCCCGGCTCCCCACTGGCTGGTGCTCGGCGAGTCCGGCAACGGCAAGTCGGCGCTGGAGAAGACGTACGTCCTGCGCCAGCTGCGCTTCCGCGACCGCCAGGTGGTGGTCCTGGACGCCCAGGGCGAGGACGGCGTCGGCGAGTGGAACCTGATCGCCGAGCAGATGGGCATCACCCCCATCCGCCTGGACCCGATGGCCGCGCTCGACGGCGGTATCCGCCTCAACCCGCTGGATCCGGCCATCACCACCACCGGCCAGCTCGCCCTGCTGCGCACCATCATCGAGGTCGCCATGGGCCACGGCCTCGACGAGCGCGCGGGCTTCGCCCTGAAGGTGGCCCACTCCTACGTCAACGAGACCGTCACCGGCCGCCAGCCCGTCCTCACCGACATCGTCGAGCAGCTCCGCCACCCCGAACCGGAATCGGCCGAGGCGATGAACGTCGCCCTGGAGGACGTGCGCGCCTGGGGCCTGGACGTGGCGCTCGTCCTGGACCGGCTGGTCGACGGCGACCTGCGCGGCATGTTCGACGGTCCGACGACGGTGGGCATCGACCTCGACGCGCCGCTGATCGTCTTCGACCTCTCCCACATCGACCGCAACTCCATCGCCATGCCGATCCTGATGGCGATCGTCGGCGTCTGGCTGGAGCACACCTGGATCCGCCCCGACCGGAAGAAGCGCATCTTCCTGGTCGAGGAGGCCTGGCACATCATCAACAGCCCGTTCGTCGCCCAGCTCTTCCAGCGCCTGCTGAAGTTCGGCCGGCGGCTGGGCCTGTCGTTCGTGGCGGTCGTCCACCACCTGTCCGACGTGGTCGACGGCGCGGCGGCCAAGGAGGCGGCGGCCATCCTCAAGATGGCCTCGACCCGCACGATCTACGCGCAGAAGGCCGACGAGGCCCGCGCCACCGGCCAGGTGCTGGGCCTGCCCCGCTGGGCCGTGGAGATCATCCCCACCCTCTCGCCCGGTATCGCGGTCTGGGACGTCAACGGCAACGTCCAGGTCGTCAAGCACCTGGTCACCGAGATGGAACGCCCGCTGGTGTTCACCGACCGCGCCATGACGGAGTCCGCCTCCTCCCGCTCCCCCCTGGAGGACACCCTGGCCGACGAGCTCGACGCCGAGACCGAGTCCCGCGCCGCCGAGATGGAACGGCTCGCGCGCGCCGACGAAACGGTGGCCTGACGGTGCCGTACGGCCGCGAGGGAGCACGGGCGCCGCAGGACGGGCCGCAGGGCCGCGGCATCCCCGACGGCCTGCTGGTCGGCCTCCTGGGCTTCCTGCTGGGCATCACCGCCGTGTGCTGGAGCGCCACCGGGCTGGCGGCGCTCCTCGCCCACGGCACGTGGCCGGCGGGCGCTTCCTTCACCCACACCCCCCTGGCCATGCGGTCCCTGCTCTCCGAGCCCGCCGACCTGGCTGCGGCCTGGCCGGACGTCCCGGCCGCCGCCCTGCCGGGGCCCGGCCTGTTCTGGGGCGTCCTCATCGGCGAGCTGATGGTTCTGGCGGTCCTGGGGGTCTTCGCCGTCGGAACCGTCTCCCGCTGGCGGGCGGTACGCGCGGCCCGGCGCTCGGGCGCCCGGCGCGGCCCGGTGACGGAACCGGCCCACGGCACGGCGACCGCGCCCGCCCCCCGCACCGAGCCGACGGCGCCCGAGCCGCTCCCGCACCGCTCCCACGAGGTGGCCCCGGCAACCGCGCCTCCCGTACGGGCCCGCCCCGTGCCCGAGGTGCTCGCCGGGCCCCCCACGGGCGCGGTGTACGGCCGCGACCACGCCGGCCTCGCGGCCGACGCGCTGCTCGCCGCTCCCGGCCCGGCCCTCGTCGTCACCGCCGATCCGGCCCTGTGGGCCGGCACCGTGGGAGCCCGCGCCAAGCTGGGTCCCGTCCTCCTCTACGATCCGGCCCGGCTCACCGACGCACCCGCCCGGCTGCGCTGGTCGCCCCACCAGGGCTGCGAGGACCGCCGTACCGCCGCCGCCCGCGCCGCCGCGCTGCTCGCCCCCGTACGGAGTCCCGCACGCGCGGACGCGGCCGTCAACGGCGCCGCGGAGGTCCTCCTGGGCTGCTGGCTCCACGCCGCCGCCGTCGCCGGCGAGCCGTTCCGCCAGGTCCACCGCTGGGCCAGCGCCGCGGCGGGCTCCCCGACCGAGGCGGTCCGCATCCTGCGGACGCATCCCGGGGCCGCGTCCGGCGCCGCGGGGGAGCTGGAGGCCACCCTCATCGCCCATCCGGAGCGCAGGGACGCCGCGACGCGGCTCGTCCGTGCCGCTCTCTCCTGCCTCTCCCAGCTCCACGTCCGCAACGCTTGTATGCCGTCGCGGACGGATTCGGCCGCTCTGGAATCCTTTGCGGCGGACGGGGGAACGCTCTATGTGGTGGGCGAGACTGTCGAGGATCCGCGCCGTGCCCCCGGCACGATGCCGCTCCTCACCGCCCTCACCGCAAGCGTGGTCGAGCACGGCCGCCGCATGGCCGCAGGGTCATCCGACGGTCGGCTCGACCCACCACTCACTCTGATCCTGGACAACGCCGCGGCAGTGGCCCCCATCCCCCTGCTTCCGGAACTGCTGGCGACCGGCGAGGCGATGGGCATGCCCACCCTGGCGCTGCTCCGTTCCGAGGACCAGGCACGCGTGTGGTGGCCCCGGCTCACCGAGGCCGGACCGACAGCTTCGAGGCCCTGACATGAGCGACCGGAACGCTGCGAACGACACCTGGGCTCCCACCGCGGCGGGCGTGCTGCGCCTGCCCTCGGGCCGGCTCGTCCGCGGCCGCGGGCTGAAGCGCCCCCTTCCGGACGGGCCGCGGCCCTCCTTCGCGCTGTACCTGCTGGGCGAGGAGCCTCCGGCCGTCGAGTGGGAGTCGCGGTGGGTCCGATGGCCCGACTTCAGGCTGCCGTCCGACCGTACGGCGGCCGCCGAGGCCCTGCGCGAGGCGTGGGAGCGTGCCGGCACCGAACGCGTCGAGGTCGCCTGCGGCGGCGGATACGGACGGACGGGCACGGCGCTGGCCTGCCTCGCCGTACTGGACGGTGTGCCGGGCCCGGAGGCGGTCGCCTACGTCCGGGAGCACTATGCGCGGCGGGCCGTCGAGACGCCCTGGCAGCGCCGCTTCGTCCGCCGCTTCCAGCCGGCCTGACGTTCCCTTCAGCTCTCCGGTCCCAGGGGGACGGTCCGGCCGGGTTCCAGGGTCCGCACGCCGCTTCCGGTCTCATCGACGAGCCATACCGGCTCGAAACCCACCACGGTGGCCCGTCCCTCCTCGACGATCACACCGGACCGCTCGTGCAGGGCCACCACGGGCCGCCCGTTCCTCCGGGCCCAGTCCTGGACCCGGGGTGTCTCGCGCTGCTCATGGTGGACGAACACCCCGTGGCCGCAGGCCACGTCGAGCCCTCCGGTGTCATCCGTACCGTATGGGTCCTCGTCCAGGTGCGAGACCGTGTCGATGTCGGCTCCGAGAAGCGCGGCCCCCGCGCTGCCGCCGTACACGGCCCCGCCGTCCGCCACGAAGCGCCGCAGCGGCTCCTCCAGGCCGTGCCTCCGGACGGCCGACAGCAGGCGGTACGTGTTGCCGCCGCCGATGTACACACCGCGGAAGCCGGCGAAGCGCGAAGGCGGGTTCCCGTCGCCGTCGGTGCCGTCCCACACCTCGATCCCGGTGACGCCCAGAGGCGCGAACACCCCGTTCAGCCAGTCCAGACAGCCGGCGTAGTCGCGTTCGGCCGGATCCATGGCGACGGGCCAGTACCACAACGGCCCGGCATCGATCTCTGTCGCGAAAGCCTCGTCCAGCAGACGGGAGTCCTCAGCTCCGCCCCCGCCCGCCAAATACCATCGTCCGGCCATCGTTCCCCCAGGCGGTGATTCAAGTGCATTCAAACGCATGAAAGCCCCGTCGGGTAACCCGACGGGGCTTTCATCACGAATTGTTCGGCGGCGACCTACTCTCCCACACGGTCCCCCGTGCAGTACCATCGGCGCTGGAGAGCTTAGCTTCCGGGTTCGGAATGTAACCGGGCGTTCCCTCTCCGCCATGACCACCGAAACACTATCAACCTGTCAACCCACCGACACCCCTCACAAGGGGAGCGGGGTCGCGGTCTCAGAACCCGCACAGTGGACGCAAGCAGCTATGGACAAGCCCTCGGCCTATTAGTACCAGTCAACTCCACACGTTGCCGTGCTTCCATCTCTGGCCTATCAACCCGGTCGTCTCCCGGGAGCCTTAC